>DAOTYY010000123.1:0-57307 GCA_034434695.1 Anaerolineaceae bacterium | reverse complement strand
CTTGAACTGCTCAAAGGCAACACCAAACTCAATCACTTTGCTCTCAAATCAAAATTGT
This sequence comes from Anaerolineaceae bacterium, assembly GCA_034434695.1. Classification (GTDB taxonomy): domain Bacteria; phylum Chloroflexota; class Anaerolineae; order Anaerolineales; family Anaerolineaceae; genus DYEC01. The sequence continues at coordinate 57,249 of DAOTYY010000123.1, read as the reverse complement.
ACGTACGCGCTATCCAATCGGCTTACGCTGCTCTTCGGGAACTCAATCCCGTTCAATTGGCTGCGTAAGGTGAGATATTAAGTTTCCGCTCATTTTGCCCACCGTGGGCATCGTTGCCATCCTGACCTTCGTCGGCAACTTCAACGCCTTTGATCTGATTTACACGATGAAAGGCGCTAACGCTGGACCCGAATTTTCCACCGACATTATGGGCACGCTCTTCTATCGCACTTTCTTCGGTCAACAATTACAATTGGGCAACCCGGCTATGGGCGCCACAGTAGCAGCGATGATGTTCCTGATTATCCTGACCGGCGTGTTGATTTATATGTTTTTCTGGCAGCGCCGGATAACAACGTATGAACTGTGAGGTGCAACGATGAGCGATCCTTCTCCCGTTCGCACTGCCACGTTTGCCTACCGCCTGCGCCGGTTTCTGGGCAGTCTGATTCCACATCTTGTACTGGCAGGCTACAGCATCTTTGCTCTTTTCCCAATTTTCATGATCCTGATCAACTCATTCAAGACACGCAAAGCTATCTTCGGTGCTCCGTTCGAGTTGCCCAATACCCAGACCTTCAGCCTGATCGGCTATGAGACTGTCACCAAGCGCGCTAATTTCGCCCAATACTTTATTAACAGCACCGTTGTGACCGTCGGAGCATTGCTGCTAATTTTAATGATTGGCGCAATGGCTGCTTATGCGCTTTCGGAATACCGTTTTCCAGGCAACACTTTGCTGGGGCTGTACCTCTCGATTGGCATCATGATTCCCATCCGTCTCGGCACGGTGGGCATCCTGCGTCTGATGGTGGGGCTGAATTTGGTCAACACACTGGCTGGGTTGATTCTGGTGTACATTGCACAGGGCTTGCCGCTGACCATTTTCATCCTTTCACAATTCATGCGTCAGGTGCCGCGCGAGCTGAAAGATGCCGCGCTCATTGACGGCGCCAGTGAATACCGTATCTTTTTGCTGGTGCTACCGCTGGTGCGCCCAGCGCTGGGTGCGATTGGCATTTTCACCATGATTCCCATCTGGAACGACCTGTGGTTCCCATTGATTATTTCGCCCAGCGCCAAAACCGCCACGATTACGCTGGGGGTGCAACAGTTTTTGGGACAATTCGTCAGTGATTGGAATGCCGTCCTCTCTTCGCTGACGCTGGCGATGGTGCCCATCCTGATTTTCTATGTCATCTTCTCCGGTCAAATGATTCGCAGTATCACTGCCGGGGCTATCAAATAAATCCATAACAAGAGGAGGTTCGTTATGCGTGTAGGTGTTGTTGGGGTTGGCTTTATGGGCGCCATGCACGCCGCTGCCTGGACAGACACTGGTGCCGAATTGGTGGGATTTGTCGCCGAAACCACTTATGAAGCCGAACCAATTGCCAGGCATTATCAGGTCAAAGTCTTTCCCTGCCTCTCCGCCATGCTGAAAGAAGTGGATGTGGTGGATATCTGCACTCCTACCCATCTGCATGCCGAAATGACCATTCAGGCGGCAGAAGCCGGAAAACATGTGATCTGCGAAAAACCGCTGGCGCACACGCTGGAAGACGGTCAACGCATGATTGCCGCTTGCCGCAAAGCGGGGGTACAACTGCACGTGGCACATGTGGTGCGCTTCTTCCCCGAATACGCTCTGGCAAGAGCGGTGGTAACACAGGGCAAAATTGGAAAGCTGGGCACCATCCGTCTTAATCGTGGCAGTTTCCGCCCCAAGAAACCGGTTGGCAACTGGTTTCTGGATGAGAGCAAATCCGGCGGCATTCTATTGGACCTGATGATCCATGACTTTGATTATGCCCGCTGGCTGGCTGGCGAGGTGGAAAGTGTCTATGCCAAAAAGATTACTGCCCAAAACGGTGACCAGCCGCCGGTGGATTATGGACTGGCAATTCTGAAACACCGCAGCGGTGTGTTAACACACGTTGCCGGTGCCTGGGCATATCCTCCGCCCACCTTCCGTACCAGCTTTGAGCTTTCCGGCGATGGCGGGATGATTGATTATGACTCGTCATCAACCGCGCCAATTGAGACTCTTTTGCAAAAGATCAGCACCGATGCGCCGGATGTCGGTCTGCCTTCCAGCCCCCTGGATGAAGATCCCTACACCACTGAAATCAAAGAGTTTTACGCGGCGCTTCAAGGTGAGCGCCCAGCGCGTGTCAGCGCCGAGGACGGGCTGGCAGCTTTGCAAATTGCACTGGCGGCGATCGAATCTGCCCGCAGCGGGCACCCAGTCTTTTTAGAACCACTAGCGGAGGTGCGATCATGAAAATCGGCATCATGAGCTTTGCGCACTTGCACGCCGAGTCCTACATCCAGAATCTGCGAGCCGTTCCCGGTGTGCAGATGATCGGTCTGGCAGATGACGACCCACAACGCGGTCAGTATTTCGCCCAGCAATTCAATGCCCATTTATTTCGCAACTATGAAGAGCTGCTGGAAGCCAGACCGGATGGGGTGAACATCTGTTCGGAGAACAACAACCACCGTCCGCTGGTGGAAATGGCGGCGGCGGCAAAGGTGCATGTCCTGTGTGAAAAACCACTAGCGACGACTGTTGAGGATGCCCGCGCCATCGTGGAAGCCTGTGAAAAAGCCGGGGTTCTGCTGATGACCGCTTTCCCGATGCGTTTCAGCGCGCCGGTGCGTGAGGTCAAGACACGGCTGGACGCCGGTGAGCTGGGACGTATCTTTGCCGTCAAATCCAGCAATCAGGGTGAACTGCCCGCTCGCCACCGTGCCTGGTTTGTGGACCCCAAACTGGCAGGCGGCGGCGCTATCGCCGACCATACCGTGCATCTGGCTGACATCCTGCGTTGGTATCTGCAGAGCGAAGTGGTGGAAGTGTATGCGCAGTCCAACAAGATTTTCCATGCTGACGAAGTCGAAGTCGAAACCGGCGGCATGGTCATGTTGACTTTGGCCAACGGCGTCTTTGCCAGCATTGATTGTTCCTGGTCGCGTCCGCCGTACTGGCCCACATGGGGCGGCTTATCCTTTGAACTGATTACTGAGCGCGGAGCGGTGCTGGTGGACGCGTTCAAGCAACACCTGACTGTCTTTAGCCATGAAATTCAGCGTCCGGCATGGTATTACTGGGGTTCGGATGCCAATCAGGGCATGATCAATGACTTCGTGGATGCCATCCGCAAACAGCGCCTGCCCAAAGTCACCGGACTGGACGGTTTAAAAGCAGTGGAGGTGGTTGCTGCGGCGTATGAATCAGCGCGCACCGGCCGCCCGGTGAAGCTGTAAAAGGAGTTTTTTATTTCGTGCAGCAGATACTGCGCCGTGAATCCCGGCGCAGTAAATTTTCATGCAATTGTCCTGATTTCGTTACAATTCTGTCGCGCGGGGATAACAGTTTTGCAATAAACGGTTGACAGTCAGGATGCTTTTCGTTATTGTAGAGTCAGATGTTTCAGTGATTTCTCTGGAACACAAGCAGTGTGTATCGGCTCAATTTGCCCTGTTGGATGTCAATAATGAATCAAATTTCCAGACCAATCGTTATTTTATTCAAACATCTGCGCAGATCAAACCGCCCCCGGGGTCAATCCTTGCTGGAATTGGCGCTGATCCTCCCTGTACTTTTGATCATGCTATTGGGGCTGGCAGAAGTCGCCGTCTTCATCGGACGTTATCTTGACCTGCTTGATTTGACGCGTGAAGCTGCCCGCTTCGCTTCTGTGCGCGATCCGTTCACCGTTCAAACCGATCATTCACTTTGGGACTGTGGCCCTGCTGCTGCGGGGACGGAAATCCCCTTTGACTTCTACTACGCGACTTCATGTGTCTTTTCGCCGCCGCGCGGCTCCAGCTTGTGCTACTCGCCCAAGTTCTGCAATGGATTGAATTCGTATGCGGCATTCAATCCCGCCACTGATGACATTGTGATCTCGGTCTATACGGTGACCAACGATCTGGACGTGACGAACGTCTGGCCTCAACCTAACGGCTACTGGGCATTTTCCGACTACGACAGCGACACCCTGCATAATGCAAACTGGAAAAAGGACTGTCAGGGCAATGAGGTGCGCACTACGCCCTATTACAATGAAGCGCGCGTTGAGCAATCACTGGCTGGTCTGGCTGCGGTCAAGAACAAGGGATTTGTCGCCGTTGAGTATTATTATTGTTACGAACAACTGCTTGGTTTGCCGATTATCACCAATCTTATTCCTAACCCCTTGAGGATCCATGTGTACACGCTTATGCCTTTACCTGCTGCACAACCTTCGCCTACGCCGAAACCTGCCTCTTAGTCGTTTGCCTAACGGGCAAGGGCAGGTGCTGGTGATTTTTGCTGTGGCGCTGCTGGCGTTGCTGCTGTTTATCGGGCTGGCAGTAGATGCCGGAGCGGTCTATGTAACCTACGGTCAGCTTAAGCGCGCCGTAGATGCCGCCGCAGTGGCTGCTGCTAACGACTTCAAGCGCGGCACAACCGTTGCAGGAATGGCAGAATCAGCCCGCGAAGTGCTGCGCCTGCATAATGTTGACCTGAGCATTACGGATGTTGTCCTACATATCTGCGACGAAGATAAAGATGGGCTGCGCGATGCCAGCCTGCAAACAACCTACCCGCAGTTTTACGCCCGCTGTCCAAATACGCAGGCTAACGAATCCCCGCGCAAGCTGGTCTTTGTGGAAGCCGTCCAGCGCACGCCATTGTATTTCCTCAACCTGATCGGTTTTCACTCGCTTACCTTGACCACCAACGCCATCGCCGAAGCCGCGCCGGTCGACCTAGTCATCGTCCTTGACCTCTCCGAATCAATGGCTTCAGACACCATCGCCAGCATTTGCCAGCCATTCTGGAACGCGGGGGCAAACTGCCCGGTGGTGGACAACTACGACCCCGATGGGCAGAACGCGGCGGTTTTTGATTCCAGCAACCCGCCTACATATGTCGGCTCTGGAACCATCCCCGGCTGCAATACCAACAATACCTGTCAACCGCTGCTGCAAGCCAAAGAAGCTGCCAAAGCACTGATCGACCGCCTTTATGACGGATACGATCAAGTTTCCATTGTAACCTTTGACAGCCAGGCAGTTGTCATCCCGATTGCCAACAAAGCCGGCAACACGGTGGACTTAAGCGACAGCATTGCAAACGCAAAAAACGCTGTTGATGCCATTAAATTACACGATGATCCGCCGGTCAAGAAACTGATGCCCAACTGGTACAACCCGGGGCGCTTCAACCCGGTCAACCCGGAAGACCGGGACGGCGACGGTTCCGACTATGACTTTACTTCGCTCAACTGTCAGCCTACGACGGACGATGCCCGCTGCTGCGTGGTGGATGCTGACCGCTGGGACAGCAAAGCTGAGCGCCAGGCGCGCGGGCTGGTCTTCAACACCGACCCATACGGCTGGGGAGGCGTCCCTTGCGACCACGACCAGTATCTGGATACGTACGACTGGAATATGGACGGCATTTTCACGATAGATGATCACAATGCAGCAGTGGCTTGGCTTTCCGCACACGACCCGGACGGCAGCGGTCCATTGCAGGCTTCGCTCTCGCCGCTTTCGACCTGCACCGGCTGTGGAATCCGTATGGCTGCCAATGTGTTGAAGTCCAGCGGGCGGACGGGCGCGGTATGGGTGATCGTCTTCCTTTCCGACGGTGTGGCAAATCTGAGTGACACACCCGCTACCAATAGCAGGATTCCGCCTCAGTATGCCAACGGGTTCTGTCAGGGCAGTCTGGGACTGGGCTTCTGGCCCCGTCTGTGCATTGATCATGATCTGGAACCGCGCTACTGCATTGATGCCGATGACGCCGACGGCGTGGTGGATAATCAGGCGCTTACCTGCCCGCCCAACACCGATTGGAACGGGCAAATTCCCCGACCGGAGTACAGCGTGATGGATTACGCCCGCGATATGATAGATGAAGCTGCTCTTACGAAATCCACCAACCTGAAAGAGCCTGCCGGGAACGATATTGCCATCTATGCCATTGGTCTGGGCGAGGCGGGGACCGATATCTACTATCAGGGCGTCAACAAAGGCGCTATCGGCGAGCAATTACTGCGTTATATGGCAGCCGTAGGCGACGACGGCGACCGAACCACCGATCCCTGTCGTAACCAACCCAAGCGAACAGACTGTGGTCAATATTACTACGCCCCCAGCGGCGACCGGCTGTTACCGATTTTTGAAGACATTGCCACCCGCATTTACACCCGAATTACCGAATAGTCAGGGAGGAACCCCATGCCCAACCGTCTAATCACTTTCTTCCGCAAGCGCCTTCGCGCTCATCCTGCCCAAAGCATGGTGGAGTTCGCGCTGGCGCTGCCGATTTTGCTTATGCTGGTTTTCGGCATTATCGAATTTGGGCGTTTGCTGCAAGCCTGGCTGGCGCTGGAAAATGGGGCGCGCTTTGCTGTGCGCTATGCCATCACCGGCAGTTATAACCCGCAGTACTGTGATGAAGCCGCCGCCGCGCTGGAACATGAGAACCAATACCCTGCCCGGGATGCTCAGGGAAATACCATCAACAAAACGTATGCTGAGCTGGACCTATTGGACGGCGCAGCGGATTGCAAGGTGCCGTTCAAATTCGGCAGCACCAAAATCCAAAATGCCGATGAGGTCTCCAATGCGCTGATTGATTGGGCGCGCTTGCCTTCGATCCGTGAAGTGGCATTGCAAGGCGCAACTGGCATCGGCATTGACACCAACCCGAATGTCTCCGGCGATTATGTGGCTTACCTGCTCAACGCTTACACCACTTCGGCGCTTTCTCAGGATTACCGCGGCAGACCGTTCGCAGCCGGCTACTTCGGCATCTCTGTTTGTTCGAACCGCGTGGTACCGCCAAATGGCGATTTTTACCAGTTTAACCCCAATCCGTTCTATTACAGTCCTGTCCCGCCGCAAGCCAATCAGCAAGATTATCGTTTTCCAGTTTACTGTCAGTTTGTGAGCGGGTCAGATGGTTCAGTGATACGCTATGTGGATGATGCCGGGGGTCCCGGCAACCGCGTGCGCGTCGTGCTGACCTATCGCCACACGCTGATCACCCCCTTCCTCAGCAACATCTGGCCTACCCTGCGCCTCACCTCGGAGCGCGAGGGGATTGTGGAAAAGTTCCGTACCTCACGTGTTACCGGTCTGGAAGGTTCGATGAGTCCAGCGGCTACATGGACGTTCACACCCCTGCCGGCAACCAATACACCCACCATCACCCTGACGCCTACACCTTCCTACTGCACCGGAACAGGTTCGATCCTGCTCGAACGCTGGGATGGTATCAGCGGCACTTCCGTATCCGACCTGACCAGCAGTCCCTTCTACCCGGATGACCCCAGCTACTGGACACTGCCCATCTCATTTGAATTGCAGAACAGCCACAAACCCTCACCCGCCGACTACTATGGCACCCGCTGGCGCGGTTACGTTTGCCCGCCTTATAGCGGCGAATACACCTTCTGGATCGCCAGTGATGACAGCAGCGAGCTTTACCTCTCCAGCGATTCCAATCCATCCAACAAAACAAAGATCGCTTATGTTTCCGGCTACACCAACTCGCGCCAGTATGATAAATATACCAGCCAGCAATCCGTGAGCATCACCCTGCAGGCGGGCACACTGTATTACATTGAAGCGCTCCAAAAAGAGGGCAGCGGTGGTGATCACATCTCGGTTGCCTGGGCAGGACCGGGAATTTCGGCATCCAATCCGGTGGTGATTGACGGCATGTACCTGGTGCCGTACCAGACTACCCACCGCCCCACCCGCACGGTCACCCCCACCGCCGCGCCAAGCTGCAGTGACCTGCAAAATTTGGGGGCACCTGACCTGATCATGTTGGAAAATCAGCAGAGCGGGCGCGCCGGCGACAGGCTGGAAAGCTGGCTGTACAACGCCGGCACGTACAACATTACTTTGACCGGCGCTACACTCAATTACAATGGAGGATGGCACAATCAGGTGCTGGCTGCACCGACCGGTCGGCAGTTCGATAAGTATCAGAATACCAGTAACAACACCATTTTTGACCCTGCCAACACAGGAAACTGGCCCTTTACTCACACTTTCCCCAGCACCAGCTACGCGGTCATCTCGCCGGGCGCTAGCTACTGGCTGAAGTGGGATTTCACCCTTGATTTTTATGAAGAGACGCCCTATGTGCGTTCTTACCCGCCGCCCGGCGTGGCGCCCACACCAACGTATGACCCTGGTCCGGCGCAGTATCAGGCATACTACTGGCCCAGCGATTTTAGCGGGCAGATCAACTATCGCGTCGGCACGACAACGAATTACGTGGACTGTGTGATGAACCTGAGCGGCACCAGAGGTCCCGAAATCACCCTGACCTACTCTGCCAATCCGGCCAATGCCGCCTTCTGGGTACGGGCGAATGTCACCTGGAATGGCGTGGCAACTTACAATTATATCTACATGTATGTCTATAACTCCAGCGGGCAGCTCGTCCACTGGCGGCGTGTGACCAACAATGCCGGTCCGCTGTGCATCTTCGGCACTTCGGGCGGATCCTGTGCAACCCGCCGCCCGAATGTGGATTACTGGGATTATAACGGCACTTCAAACGGCATTCTGATCACCAATGACACTTACACGATTGTCGTGCTGGCGCGCGGGCAGACGGTCACCTATGATTACGCCAAGCGCATCAAGAGCGGCATGATCCGCGGCAACCTGGTCATCCAGGCAGCCACACCCACCGCCAGCCGCACGGCGACCATCACGCCCACGCCGACGATTACCTACACACCGTCCAAGACCCCCACGCGCACCAACACCTCGCCGCCGACAAATACACCGACACGCACCAATACCTCGCCGCCCACCAGGACACCAACCATCACGGCTACCCGCACGCAAACCGCCACCCCAACGCGCACCGCAACGCCCACCGTGTGCCAGATTCCGATCGAACAAGGCGGATGCCAGTAATTCGTCAAGCGGTACACCCCTTCTACACCTCACAGGGTTTCAAGCCCTGTGAGGTTGCGTTTGCTGTGATGAAAAAAACTTTTGTCTGTATCCTCACACTGCTCTTATTGAGCGGCTGTTTCCAACCGGAATGGAGTGGAGCAAATGCTTCCGGCGCGCCGACCTTCACGGCAGCACGAGCTGCTGATGCTTTGCCGCCCGGCTGCGGTCAGTTGCTTTCTGGCAGGCTGCGCTTCGACCCTGACGGCACTGCCCTGCTTCTTGACCTGCACAACGCCGGCGCAGACGCCATCCAGCTCAATGCCATTGAGCTGGACTATCAGGGCGGCTGGCACAGTCAGTCCGGCACACCGCCAAAGATTCAGTTTCAATCTTACTGGCTTGACGACCGGCTTCTGCTTGATCCGACTGATGGTGTCTATTTCCCCCTGCGCCACGCAATGGAGGCAGACCTTGCACCGGGTACAAAAACGACACTGCGCTGGCAGTTCAAACCCAGCCTCGCCCAACGCGTGCCATTCAACGATTTTCCAGTCCTGGCACAAGAACCGCAGTTTTTCCTCTGGACGGGTGATTTTTCCGGCAAACTGGTTTACCAAGTCAAAGGTTATCCTGAATGCACCCTGCCCTTGCAGGGAGAAACGGGCGCCGCCCTCTCGCTGACCGCCTCCGGAGGCGGCCTGAACATTTACAGCCCCTTCTGGCTGCGCGTTGATGTGGAAGTGCAAGGGCAGAAACCAGACGTAGTTGTGCTGGCTGTGTATGATGCGGTCGGGCGGCTGGTACACTGGCGCAAAGTCGAGCAATTTACGGAACAAAGTTCTGCTCAAAAACTCTCTGTGTGTCTTTTTGGTGAGCAGAGCAGCGGTAACTGCGCCCGCCGCACCCCTCATCAGGATCACTGGGATTTCAACGGCACATCCAATCACTACGCCATTCAGGATGGCGGTTACACTCTGGCAGCGCTGGTGCGCCTCAAAACCTTCAGCGGGCAATTCTTAAGCACCTTGCAGGTGTTTCCATTCACCATCCACAGCGGTGTACTACCGCCCATGCCCAGCCCCAAACCTGGCGCTGAACTGGCTGCCACTCCTACCCCCTTGTTCTACGTTACCCCCGTCTCTTCACCGACCTTGCCTCCTGCTGCGACGCTTCCCCCATCAGAGCGCACCGCACGCGCCCTGACCGCTTCTTCAACGCCAACCGTCCCCACGCGAACAGCAACCCTCACCCCAACCCCAACGATCACCTTGACAACAACCCCATTTCGCAGTCCAACGCCCAGCAAAACCCCGACGGCTACCTACATCCCCACACTGACCCCCTGTCTGCCGGTTGAAATGGGAGGCTGCCAGTAACCTTATGAAACGCGCCGCGCGCCATTCCCCCGCTTTGCTGATCGCCGCAGTGCTGCTTGCTCTGACGATCTCACTGCTGCGCTGGGTCGTTCTGGCAGATGGTTTACCGGCAGAAACCCGTCTGGGCGCGCTGGCATTTGCAGCGGCGTTGTGTCTGCTGGCAGGCATTGGCAGTTTGGGCTGGCTGTTGAGCTGGCGGCGCGGCGTTTCGCCGCGCTTCGGCATGGCGCTGCCCCCCTGGGCGCTGATCCTGCTGGCGTATGGACTGCCGCTGGCGCTGTTACTTCTGCCAGAATGGACGATCTCCCTCAGCCGCCCTGCAGCCAGCGGATGGAAATCCCTGTTGGGCGCGGCGGGATTATCCACCGGTCAGCCGTGGTTGTTTCTCTGGCAGGCAGTAGTGCTGACGGGATACCAGCTCACCACTCTTTTCTCCGTAAACGCTCGACAAAACACCCCACTTGAAGCCTGGACAATCGTGTTTTCCCTTCTTGCCGGACTGGGACTTTGGCTGGTGAGTGTGTACCTGTTTGGTCTGCTCACCGCCCAGTTGTCTATCCTCTCGACCGGTTCGTTGACACCGCCGCTGCCCCCTCTGCTCGCTATCCCTTTCGGGCTGACGGCAGTTCTGCTGGCACCCTGGGCAGAAGAAAGTTTCTGGCGGGGTGAACTTTTTCAACGCTGGGTAAAGCCAATGGGTGTATATGGGTCGTCACTGGCAACTGCGGCGCTGTTTGCCGCACTGCAATTCCGCCCGCTGCTTTTCCTGCCGGCTTTCCTGTTAGGGCTGGGATTGGCTTTGCTTACCTATCATACCCAGCGGTTATATCCAGCAGTGCTGGCACACATGCTTTTCAATGCGCTGATGCTGCTGTTGGGCTGGAACCGGGTGCTTTAGAAACCATGCAAGGCGCAAACAAGGCATTTCTGGAAGCATATCTTGCCGATACCCTGACCATTTTGCGAACCAGCCTCGAACTTGCGCGTCAGGGACAGACGGCTTTTTACCGCGTGGCAGCGCTACAACTGCGTATCCTGCTCTGCGACAGCACACGCCTGCACAACCGCCCGCTGGAGCTTGGACTGTTACCGCGTCTGCACCCCCAACTGGCATTGCATCCTCTCAACTCGGATGGTAAATTCAGCGATTCTGCGCCGCTCATCCCGCTGCAGGACTGGCTGAACCAAGCCCTGCCGCTGAAAACCAGCCGCCCGCTTACCATCCGCCAGCTCATCCGTCAGGTGTGCGACCGCGATGGCGGCGCGCATGTGGACGTACGCACGCCACTCCCGCCTGAAGTCCGGCAAGAACAGGTGGATTGGATTTTAAAGCTGGGGGAGTATCTGGTGGATGTGCTATCTGACAGGTTTACCGCACACCCCAGAGAATAATCGTCCCGGCATTGGATGCACTGGCAAGCAGGCTGCCATCTGAAGAGAAGGCAATACTTCTGACATATTCCGGATGCTGCAGGGTTGCCAGCGCCGCGCCGCTTTGCGCATCCCAAAAACGGATGGTACCGTCATTGGATGCGCTGACAAGCAGTTTACTATCCGGCGAGAAGGCAACGCTGTTGACATGACCCTTATGTCCGGCAAGGGCAAACTTGCGGAAACCCGTCGCCGCATCATATACCCATACATACGGGTTTTCTGCACCAATGGCGATCAACGCCCCATCCGGCGACCAGGCAGCGCTGCGTGTCCATTCAGGGAAAAGCGTCAGGTCTTTCAACCAGCGTCCGTTGCTGGCATCCCAAATGCGTATATCTCCATAACCAGCGGCGGAGAGCAGGCGCGTGCCGTCCGGTGACCAGACCACGCTCTGCACATAGCCCCAGATGCCCTTAAGCTGGTAGAGCAACTTGCCATCCGTCACCTGCCAGACATTGACCCGCTGGTCATGCGATGCCGAAGCCAGCCGGCTGCCATCCGGCGAGAACGCCACCCGACTCACGTCGTTGAAATGTCCATCCAATACGCGCACCAGTTTGCCATCTGGCAGATGAAACAGACGCACCCTGCCATCTCCTGAGCCGGTGGCCAGCAGTTCGCCGTCCGGTGAGAATGCCAGACTCCAGAGATACCCGCCAATGTCTTTGATTTCACTTGCCAGCGTACCATCGCCGACTTGCCAGAGGCGCACAACGCGCTCGATACCGGCATCCGCCAGCAATACGCCATCAGGCGAAAACACCAGATCGTTTGTATAAGCTTTCAGCGTGTACAGCGGCGTCAGCCGATTCAGGTTTTCAGCAGTGATGGGGACATTCGGCAACTGCTGAGGCAGGACAGATGGCGTCTCCAGAGTTTCGGGCGTACCGGTTGGCTCAGGCGGCAGTACAACAGGAGTCATTTCAACCGGAGTGGGTATGACAAGCGTTGTCGGGGCAGCCGACGCGCAACCGCTCAGCCAGAGCAGACTGAGACAAAGAAGAATGTCGAGAACAGTGCGATTTTTCATTTTTCACAAGCAGGCTGCTTACACCCAAGCCATCAACTGCCTGCCATGCTCAACCAAATCGCTGCCGAGCGCTTCCAGCCAGACAGCGAATTCGCTCCAGTCGGAGGGACTGGCAATCATCAAATCAGCAATAGCATTTTGCATCTTCAGGTACGAGGCACTAAGGTCCGCCAGCGTATGTTCCCAGCTCCAACCAGCGCGCTCGGCAACTGACTGCGCATTGAAGGCATCCACATCATACTGTTTGCGGCTTTGCGGGTCGCGCAGCAGCTCACGGAAACGCCGCGCCCCCTCATGCTGCCACCCCGCCAGATGGGCAATCACCTCGCGCGGCGACCATACACCACACACGCCGCTCTCCTCACGCAGCTCCTCTGGTATCAGATGGCAAACTGCCAAGAACTCACCGTATGCGGTATGAAATCGTTCCAGCGCCTGCTGAAATGGGGTTACCCGTTCGGGGGACATTCCGCCGCCTCCTTGAATGAGCCGCTCAAACCTACAAGATTTGCAGTGCCGCTTTCAGCACCAACGACAAAACCGACCAGGGCACAAACGCCAACAGCACTACCGCCGCTGCACATGTCAGCGCCACCAGCCGCAGCCAGAGGTCATCGGCAGTTTCCGGCTCGCCCGGCTGCATATACATAATGACCACCACTCGCAGATAGTAATATGCCGACACAAGCGAGGTAAGCAAACCGATCAGCGCCAGTCCAGTGTACCCTCCCTCCACCGCCGTTCGAAAGAGGTAAAACTTGCCCCAAAAACCCAACGTCGGCGGTACACCCACCAGCGAAACCATGAAAATCGTCATCGCCGCGCCCAGCAGGGGATGCTTGCGCCCCAATCCTGCGTAATCTTTCAGCTCCAGTCCTTCCCCCCCGGCTTTCTCAACTGCAATGATCACCGCCCAGGCGCCCAGCGTAGTCAACATGTACGCCAGCAGATAGAACAGCATCGCCGCAATGGTATCGCTCAGCACCTGATGATCACCATACGGCACAAACGCCATCAACAGATAACCCGTCTGGGCGATGCTGGAATACGCCAGCAGACGCTTGATATTGGTTTGTGCAATAGCAATCACATTCCCGACGATCATGGTCAGCGCTGCCAGTGCCCACAGCACCCAGCTCATATCCGCCGAGAGGCTCGGAAAAGCTGCGACAAACACCCGCATCAAAGCGGCAAACCCGGCTGCTTTGGCGCCTATGGACATGAACGCTGTCACCGACGATGGGGCGCCTTGATAGACATCCGGCGACCACATATGAAACGGCACTGCTGCCTGTTTGAACCCAAATCCAACCAGCAGCAGCGCCGCCCCGGCGATAAACATCGGCAGGTTGACCGACGCCCCCCCGCTCACCGCCGCCGCAACAGCAGGCAATTGCGTATGCGCCGTTGCCCCAAAGATCAACCCAATCCCATACAGCACAAACCCCGAAGAAAATGCGCCCAGCAAAAAGTACTTCAGCGCCGCCTCTTCAGAAAGCAAATCCATGCGCACAAATCCCGCCAGCACGTAAAGCGGTATCGAGAGCAATTCCAGCGCCAGAAAAACCACCACCAAGTCATTGGCATAAGTCATCAACATCATCCCGCTGATGGCAAACATCAACAGGGAATAATACTCACAACGCTCAATTTCCATTCGGCGCAGATACCGGTATGCCAGTGCCACCGCTCCCAGACCGCTCACCAGAAAGATAAAATCCAGAAAGACAGCAAACCCATCCACCACTACCATCCCGTCAAATGCCGACTGCGGGCTGCCGAATTTTGAAAGGCTCAACCCCAGCGTCGCCGCCAGCCCCAAAACGGTCAACAGGGGCGTGATGAATTTGTACTTTGCCGGAATCCACAAATCCACCAGCAGCACCGTCAGCGCCCAACCAGAAAGCACCAGCACAGGAAGGATGACCAGCCAGTCCGTTGTTGTCATTGTACACCTCCCATCGCTACAGCCTGCGCCAGCCCTGCCGCCAGTTGCTGTATGGTCGGATTCATCAGCTCAAAGAAAGGTCTCGGATAAAGACCAATCCAGAAAATGAAAATCAAGATCGGCAGCAAGGTAACCACCTCGCGCCAGTTCAGGTCGGACAAGGTTCTGTTTTCCTCTCTGGTCAGCGGACCCAGAAACACCCGCTCAAACATCACTAACAGATAAATCGCTGCCAGAATCACGCCAACCGCCGCTGCCACTGCATACCAGGCGCTGCCAATCGCTGCCGAGCCGAAGGCACCCAGCAGAATGGTAAATTCACCGACAAAACCGTTCAAGCCCGGCAGCCCCAGCGAGGATAAGGTAACTACCAGCATCAAACTACCCAGTACCGGCACCGCCCGCCATAAGCCGCCGAATTCCGCCATGAGTCGTGTATGACGCCGTTCGTACATCATCCCTACCACAAGGAACAAAGCTCCGGTGCTTAAACCGTGATTGACCATCTGCAGCACCGCTCCAGCCATCCCCTGAGGGTTAAGCGCAAAAATACCCAGCAGAACAAATCCCAAGTGGCTGACGGAAGAGTACGCCACCAGCCGCTTGACATCCTTTTGGGTATAAGAAACCGCCGCACCATAGAGAATCCCGATCACTGCTAACAATGCCATCCATGGCGCCAGCCGTACCGATACCTCAGGAAACAAGCCAATATTGAACCGCAAAAAGCCATAGGCGCCCATCTTTAGCAGCACGCCCGCCAGGATGACAGATCCGGCAGTAGGCGCTTCCGTGTGTGCATCGGGCAGCCAGGTGTGAAAGGGCCACATCGGCAGCTTGATAGCAAACGCCAGCCCAAAAGCAAGGAACAGCCACCATTGCGCCGCCGCAAACATGTCCCGCTTTGCCGCCAGTTCAGGCAGAGAGAACGTCCCGCCCCGCCAGCCAAGATAGAGAATCGCCAGCAGCATCAGCACCGAACCGGCAAAGGTAAAGAGGAAAAACTTAACCGCCGCATACACCCGCCGTTCGCCGCCCCAAACGCCGATTAAGAAGATCATCGGCACCAGCGTAAATTCCCAGAAAATATAGAACAATACCAGATCAAGCGCCAGGAAAACCCCCAGCATCCCGGTTTCCAGCAGCAGGAAGAACAGCATAAAGCCTTTCACCCGCTCTTCAACCGCCGTCCAGGTAGAGAGAATGCAAATCGGCGTGAGGAATGCGGTAAGCAGCACTAACAGCAGGCTGATGCCATCCACGCCAAGGTGAAAGGCAATGGGCGTGTTTGCCACCACCGCCCATACCTGACGCACCTTCATCTGCATCCCCGCCTCTCCAGTTTTGAACAGCGCCAACACCCAAAGTGAAACACCGAAGGTGAGCAGGCTGGTCAGCAATGCAGTCCAGCGCAGTAAGTTCTTGCGGTCGGCTGGCAGCGCCAGCACCAACAGCGCTCCAACCAGCGGGAAGAAAGTCAACACAACGAGCGGATTAAGCACATTCGTCATCGGTCTCCCTCGAGACAGAATAAACAGTGAAACAAATCAACGCGTCTCAACATAAGCCGGCAGATTATCTCCAAATCAAAAATGCCAGAATTGCCGCTGCGCCGAACAACATGACCAGCGCGTACGAGCGCACAAAACCGCTTTCAATCCTGCGAAAAGCCGCCGCGGCACGCACAGTTACATTGCCCAAACCGTTGGCAATCCCGTCAATCACACGGGTATCGAAGGGACTGGCGAGAAAATTCGCCAGACGCTGGTACGATGACACAAACAAAACGTGATAAACCTCGTCCACCCACCATTTGTTATGCAGCGCGCGGAAAAGCCAACCCAGTGAGCGCGTCAGCGGGTCACCATCCACAGCCGGCATCACCCTCCGCCCATACACCCACCAGGCAGTCAACAGCCCTGCCAGCGCAAGCAAAAGCGAAGCAAGCGCTACCGGCACAGCGAAACTTACCTTCAGGCTGTACTCCAGCGTATGCTCCAGCCAGTGTTCCAGCGTGTAGATACCCGGCAGATTCAGCCCGCCGCCCAGTATCGAAAGCACCGCCAAAGCTGCCAGCGGTATGGTGATAATCGGCGGATTTTCGACGGCATGTGCAGCCGCCTCGCTGCGCGGCTTACCAAAGAAAACCATGAAAATCTGCCGCCCCATATAGAAAGCCGTCAGGAATGCTGAAGAGAGCAGGATAGCAAACACCACTGGAGACTTTAGCAGTGCAGCCAGCAGGATTTCATCCTTGGAGAAAAAACCCGCCAGCGGTGCAATGCCCGCCAGCGCCAGCGCACCGATGAGATACACCCAGAAGGTCAATTTCATGCGCCCCTGCAATCCGCCCATATAGCGCATATCCTGCGGGTCTAACGATCCCTCGTCGTGCGCCCCTTTGGAATGCTGCCCATGCGCTTGCCCGTGTTCCATCCCCAGAATCACCGAACCAGCCGCAAGGAAAAGCAGCGCTTTGAAAAAGGCATGGGTCACCAGATGAAACATCCCGGCAACAAACGCGCCCATGCCCACCGCCGCCACCATAAAACCAAGCTGACTGATGGTGGAATACGCCAGCACACGCTTGATGTCATACTGACCCACTGCAATCGTGGCGGCAAAAAAAGCGGTCAGCGCCCCTACCCACATCACCGCCGATTGAGCCAGCGGTACCTGAAGATACAGGGGGCTGGAACGCGCGATCAGATACACGCCGGCGGTCACCATCGTCGCCGCATGGATCAAAGCCGAAACCGGCGTCGGACCTGCCATGGCGTCCGGCAGCCAGACGTAGAGCGGAAGCTGCGCCGATTTGCCCGTCACGCCCAGCAGCATCAGAAGCGTCACCGCCGTCAATACCCAGGGTGCAGCAGTCGCCAGCGCCGGTGCCTGCTCAAAGATGACCTTGAAATCCAGGCTTCCAAAGTTCCAGAAGAGCAGGAAAAGCGCCACCAGCAAGCCAAAATCGCCAATGCGGTTGACAACAAAAGCCTTTTTTGCCGCGCGGGCATTAGCGATACCCTCGGCGCCCTTCTCAAACCAGAACCCAATCAAAAGATAAGAGCACAGCCCAACCCCCTCCCAGCCGACAAACAGCATCAAGTAATTGTCAGCGGTTACCAGCACCAGCATTGCCGCGATAAAGAGATTGAAAAAGACGAAGAAGCGCGTGTAACGTCCTGGATCGCCATTGTGGCGCACGTCACTGTGCATATAGCCGACAGCGTAAATATGGATCAGGGTGCCTACGCCGCTGACAACCAGCATCATCGTCACCGCCAATGTATCCACGCGGAAATTCCAGCCCACCTGAAAATCCCCCACCTTGATCCAATCCAGCAGGTGTACGGTCACCGCTTCGGGTGTGCGCGCCAGTTGCGCCGCCAGTGCGGCGGAAAGCGCAAATGAAGCCGCCGCCGCCAGACTGGCAACCAGCCCTGTGCCCTTCTCGCCCCAGCGTCTGCCAAACAACAGATTCAGCAGCAATCCGATAATGGGAAAGAACACCACCCAGGGGACCAGAGAAATGATCGGGTTCATCGTTAATTCATGCATAACAGGCTCCACTTAGCGGGTGAATTGCTCACCCTTTCATCTCGCTCATTTGATCCAGATCAATGCTGTGTTTCGTGCGGAAAATCTCCACCATGAGCGCCAGTCCGACTGCCACCTCTGCCGCGGCAACTGTCATCACAAAAAAGACGAAGATTTGCCCGGTGATTATTTGAAAGTAAGCGGAAAAAGCAACAAAGAGTAGATTCGCCGCGTTGAACATCAATTCCAACGACATAAACACAACCAGCGCGTTACGCCGCACCAATACGCCAATGATCCCCAAAACGAACATGATTGCCGAGAGACCAACATAATACATGAGTGGCATCATTTACTTCTCCTCCTCTTTGCGGGTTGGGGGACGGGTAACTGCGGCGCCGCGCGTTAGAAGAATGGCACCCACCGTCGCCACCACCAAAATCGCCCCAGTTACTTCAAAAGGCGAAGCGTATTTCGTGAATAGCGCAGTGCCTACCGACTGCGGGCTGCCCAGCGCAGCCGGCAGCGTTCCGATCGGAGCGGTCAATTGCCCGCGCAGCGAAATGAACAAGATAAGCTGCGCCACAAACACCAGTCCTAGAATTGAGGCGATCCAGCGTTGACGGCGCAGCCGGTCACTACCCGGTAAACGCTCCGCGCCCAGAAGCATGATGACGAACAAGAACATCACCATGATCGAACCGGCGTAAACGGTAATCTGCACCAATGAGATGAACGGCGCGCCCAGAATGATATACAACACCGCCACCGTCGCAAAGTTCAACACCAGAAAAAGCGCCGAGTAAATAGCATTGCGGCTAAGCAGCATCCCCAGCGCAGTAACGATGACCACCACCCCCAGCAATCCAAAAATCATCAACACAGGCGTCATGCTCCCTCCCTAATCCGCCGGGTCCTTCATTTCCGGTACTGAGCGCGTATAAACGCCTGCCGGAGTGCGCTGCGGGGTCGGCTGTCCACCCGGCGGCACCGGCTCCAGCAGCATTTCTTTGGTATAAATCGACTCCGCCCGGCTGGTAAACGACAGCTCGTAGTTGTCGCCCAGCACAATCGCCTCAGTCGGACAGGCATCCTCACAAAACCCGCAGAAAATACAGCGCAGCATATTGATTTCATACGTGCTGGCGTAGCGTTCACCGGGCGAGTAGCGTTCCTCGTCCGTATTTTCCGCCGATTCAACAAAAATGGCATCCGCTGGACAAGCAGCCGCACACAGCGAACAGCCAATACACTTTTCCAATCCATTCTCATAACGCTTAAGCACATGCCGCCCTTTGAAGCGAGCACGCACCGGACGCTTCTGCTCCGGATACTGAATCGTCACCGGCTTCTCGAACATGGACTTCAGCGTTGTCATTAATCCTTCTAACATTGCTCATCCTCCTACCAATACAATCACCACGGCTGTTACCGCCACATTGAGCAGCGCCAGCGGGAATAACACCTTCCAACCCAGTTGCATCAGCTTGTCATAACGAATGCGCGGCAATGTAGCGCGCACCCAGATAATAAAGAACATCCAGAGAACCGTTTTGCCAAACAGGTTAATCGGACCGGCAAAGCCGCCCAGCCAGTGCGCGGGCAGCGGCCAGTGATACCCGCCCAGAAACAGCGAAGAGCCGATCATTGAAATCGCAATCATCTTGATATATTCTGCCATGAAAAACAATGCAAATTTCATCCCGGAGTACTCGGTATGATAACCGGCGGTCAGCTCCTGTTCGGCTTCCGGCATATCAAATGGAGCACGGTTGATCTCGGCCAGACTTGTCCCCAAATAAATCAGAAAAGCCACAGCCTGCGGCAGAATAAACCACATGCTGCGCTGTGCATTGACAATGTCAATCATGCGCATCGAACCCGCCATCAGCACCGGTCCCAGCATGGCAAAGCCCATCGCCAGCTCATAGCTGATCATCTGTGCAGTGGCGCGCAGACCGCCCAGCGTGGCATATTTATTGTTCGAAGACCACCCTGCCAGCGTGATACCATATACAGAGATACTGGTCACCGCCATCAGATATAACACACCTACGTCCAGGTCTGCCAGATAGAGCTTAATCTCCCGCCCCAAAAGCCAGACCGACTCGCCCCACGGGATAACCGCGGTAATTATCAGTGCAGGGATAACCGTAATCACCGGCGCCAGGATGAAAATCAACTTATCCGCTTTTTCGGGGATCAATTCCTCTTTGAAGATCAACTTGATGCCATCTGCTACCGGTTGCAGCAACCCATACGGACCGGCGCGGTTTGGACCGATACGCACTTGCATCCTCGCCAACACGCGGCGCTCATATAGGGTGGTATAGGCAAATCCGCCTGTCAGCAGCAAGATGATGAAGAGCGATTTGATGACCCATTCAATCCATAAAGAAACTTCCATAGTGTTCCTTTCAGAGCAAACTGTCAGGCTTCAAGCCAGTATCCCAATAAGCCAACTGAACGCGGCAAAAGCGCAACCCCCGGCGGCGTTTGCTCATCCAGTTGAACAGATACTTCAACCGCCTCATCCTCATAAATCAGCCGCGCTTTGCTTTGGAGGTTGCGTTCCGCCGCCGTCGCCGGATGCACCCAAACTGCCGGTAACGCCAGCCGTTCATGCAGCAAGGCACTGGGCATGACAGTTGTCCCGCGATCATACAATCGTTGAATTGGATAAACAGGCAGCGCACCGGCAGAAGGCTTTGGTCGCTGCGCAGTTTGAACGAGAGCAGAGTTAAGCAAACTCTCACCCTGTAAAACATCGGAAAGCATTACCCCTAACCCCTGCCGGTTCTCATATGAAGTACCTCCATAGTAAAGATCACTACCCCCTACTGGAGGCCATTGTTCCACAACCTCCGCCAGTTTCTGGTAGGTGATCCCGGCAAATGCGGCGAACTTTGCCGCAATTTGCTCCATGACCAAAGCTGCCGAACGTCCTTCCAGTGCAATGCCCAGTTTTTCGCCTACCAATGCAGGAATGGTAAAATCTGGACGCGCATCCGCAACAACACCGTTTGGCGGTAAAGCCGGATAGAAACGCTGAACACGCCGCTCACCAGATGTGTAACTTCCCTCTCGTTCCGCATTTGCCAGCACTGGCAAAACCACATCCGCTATGCGCGCCGTCTCGGTCAGGAACAATTCCTGCACAACGAGGAACCCTGTACGGCGTACCGCTTTTGCCAGCGCCGGGTCATCACCAGCCGGGTCTGCCGCCGCAATCCAGACCAGAGCAGCTTTCTCCAACCTCTCCGCCAGATCGGGAGCAGTACGGAAACCCAATTCCCAGCCGCCCTGCAAATTGCCGTTTTGCCAGGCTGCCAGCAAGCCGCTGTTCACCTTGCCGGTATGGTTTGTCTTGAGCAGCAACTCAGCACAGGAGCGTGCCAGCACCGTCGATTCTTCGAGACAAAGCCCATCGCTGCCATAGATGACCAGCAGGTCTTCCGCCTCAGTCAGTATCTCTGCCGCTTTCTGGACTTCTTGCGGTGCACTGGCAACATTCGCCGGCAGGAACGCTGCAACCGTTCGCGCTTCCTCGCCATAGGCATAGCGAATCACATGTACAGCGAATTTGTCCAGCCGTGTCGGGCGGGCATTGACAACAATCAGCTTTGCGCCGCGTTTGACCGCCTGCTTCAAGCGCAGCCACCACAGCGGCGCTTCCTGATGTAAATCACACGCCACAACCATCACCACACTGCCCGCGCCCAGTTCGCCCAGATTACTGCCCTTTGGCGGTGCAAAACGGCTGACCAGATCCCCGCCGCCTATATACGAATAGAGCAGCTTCTGCCCTCCCTGTGTTTCAGTCAGTTCACCTAGATTGAACAGGTCTTCATTCGAGAGCCGTCCCCCAGCCAGCATGACCATGTGGCTGCCTGCGCCGCGCACCTTTTCCGCCACCAGCGTTAAAGCCTCATCCCAGTCTGCCGGAACCAGCTCGCTGCCCTTGCGCACCAGAGGCCGTTCCAGACGCTGAGGACTTTCCATATAGTGATAGACCAGCCGTCCTTTGTCACACAGCCAGATTTCATTGACCATCTCGTTTTGGCGCGGCATCACCCGTTTGATGACGGTCTTGCCGCCGGCTTTCGCTTCGCGGCGTACGTTGTAAGTCAGGTTACAGCCGACTGCGCAGTGATTGCAAATGGAAGCCGCGGCTTTCAGCTCCCAAGGACGTGCTCCAAATCGAAAATCCGCTGTTGTCAGCGCGCCCACCGGACAAATATCAGTCGTGTTACCCGACCAAATCGAGTCAAAGCCCGGATTGGAAAAGGTAACAATTTGCAAAGCTCGCCCTCGCTGCGAAAAACCAATGACCGGGTCATCCACCAGTTCGCTCTGGAAACGCACACAGCGCCCGCACTGGATGCACCGCTCGCGGTCAAGGTAAATCAATTCGCCCAGCGGAACATGCTTTGCCAGGTGCATCTTTTCATCAAACTGGAAACGGCTTACCGCCGGACCGTAACGCAGGGTCAGGTTCTGCAACGGACACTCACCGCCTTTATCACACACCGGACAATCCAGCGGGTGTGAGGTGAGAAGAAACTCAAGAACATCCTTGCGAGCCGCGGCTACCTTCTCACTATCTGTTACCACGACCATCCCCTCACTGACTGGCGTCGTACAGGCGGTTTCCAGCTTTGCACCAAAAGAAATTTTCGGTTTGCCATCCGCATCCAGAACGAACTCATTGGTTGCCCGGTCTAGCAATGGTCTGCCGATTTCCACCAGACACTGGCGGCACATTCCCACCGGGTCGAGTTTGGGATGATAGCAAAAGACCGGGATATCCACTCCAGCCTTTTTAGCAGCATCCACCACCAGAGTCCCGGCAGGAACAGTAACCATCCGACCGTCAATCGTCAAAGAAACCATTCTCACAACCATCTAGCGCTACTCCTGTATTGACTACCGCCAGCCCTCGCAAAACGTAGGGCGCAGCAGGAAAATTTCACTTGTTCACCTTTGCCTCAAAATCGGCGCGGAACTTTTGGATGCCCGAAAGCACCGCCATAATGGAAAACTCGCCCAGAGCGCACAGGCATTTATTCTGTATTTGCGAAGCCACTGCCTCCAGCAGTTGCACATCCTCCGCTGTGCCTTCGCCATGCTCAATCCGTTGGACAATGCGGTTCATCCAGAATGTCCCCTCGCGGCAGGGTGTGCATTTACCGCACGACTCGTGCTTGAAGAATTCAACCGTCTTGCTCACCAGCCAGGCGATGTTCACTGAATCATCCACAACAATCACCGAAGCCGAACCAAGCGGTGCACCCAGCTTCTCCTGCACCGACTCATAATCCATTGGAGTATCAAGGGCGTTTTCATCCGCAAAAATCAGACTGGAAGAAGCTCCCGCCGCCATAATGGCTTTCACCTTGCGTCCGGCAGGTACACCGCCTCCATGTTCAAAAATCAACTCACGGAATGTCGTCCCCAGCGGCAATTCATAATTGCCTGGGCGGTTGACACACCCCGAAAGGCAAAATATCTTCACTCCGGGGCTCTTATCTGTGCCATAAGTGCGGTACCAGCTTGCTCCCCGCTCAATAATTGGGGGGATGTTCGTCAGCGTTTCCACATTGTTAATCACTGTCGGCTTACCAAATAATCCATACACTGCCGGAAAAGGCGGACGCAGGCGCGGCTGTCCCAGCTTTCCTTCCAGCGACTCCAGCAGTGCGGTTTCCTCGCCGCAGATATACGCACCTGCACCGAGATGGGTGTAAATTCGTAGTGAGTAATCCGTCCCAAACAAATGCTCACCCAGCAAACCCGCCGCTTCCAGCTCTGCAATACAGGCATCCAGACGCCGGGCAATCTGCCAGAACTCACCCCGCAAATAGACATATGACAGATTTGCCTGCACCGCATAGGAAGCTAACATTAACCCTTCTAAAAACTGATAGGGGTTGCTTTCCAGAATTTCACGGTCTTTGAACGTGCCGGGCTCGGATTCGTCTGCATTGGCAACCACATAGTGAGGCCAGAGGTTGTTTGGCAAAAAGCTCCATTTCACGCCGGTCGGAAAACCCGCCCCGCCCCGCCCGCGCAGTCCAGAAGCCTTTACCTCGTTCAGCACGTCCTCCGGCTTCAGGGTGGTCACAGCTTTGCGAAAAGCCTCAAAACCGCCGTGTTTCTGATACACCTCCAGCCTGTGCAAATCTGGAATATCTCGATGCCGCAGGAGGATGTGCTCTTTCATACGCCCTCCTTTTCGCTTTCAGCCCTGCGGCGCAATTCTTCCACCAGCGCCAGCACGGTATCTATGCTCTGATTTTCATAATATTTAATCTCGCTGCCGCTTTGGAGCTGAAATACCGGCGCCCGATGACAGGCAGCCAAACACTTGACCTCTTCCACCGTGAAAAGCCCATCCGTGGTTGTCCCGCCCACGGTAACACCCAGCGCCTCACACAGGTTTTTCAAAAACTCATCAGCGCCACGCAGCGCGCAGGGCAAATCTGTACACACCTGTATTCGCCAGCGTCCCCCAGGCTCTTCGTGAAACAGGCTGTAAAAGCCAGCCACAGATGCCACTTCAGTTGTTGAAAGCCCCAAAATCTGAGCAATTTCCTCAATTGCCTGCGGAGGAATATAACCCTGCCGACGCTGTGCCAGATACAGCAACGGCATCACAGCCGAACGTTTATATTCTGGCGGATACTTCGCCAAAATGCGCTCGATTTCTTCGGGATATTCTCGTTGTAACTCGTTCACCGGTCTGCATCTCCCAAAACAATATCAATACTGCCAATGATTGCCACTACATCCGCCACAAAGTGATTCTTTGTCAAGAGCGGCATAAGCTGCAAATGGGCAAAAGTTGGCGTGCGGTAATGAATACGGTAAGGCTTTGTTCCTCCGTCGCTTTCCAGATACACCCCCAGCTCGCCGCGCGGGGACTCAACACTGGCATACACATACCCTTTTGGAGCATGAAAACCCTCGGTCCACAACTTAAAATGATGGATCAACGCCTCCATGCTCACACCAATTTCCGAACGCGGCGGCGGGATATACTTGCGGTTATTGCTGCGCACCGGGCCATAGGGGAGTTTATCCAGCGCCTGACGGATGATTTTGAGCGATTCGCGCATTTCCGCTATACGCACCTGATAACGGGCGCGCACATCCCCAGCAGTTTGGGTGGGTATCTCAAAATCGTATTGCTCATAGCCTGAATAGGGACGGACTTTGCGCAAATCAAACTTCAAGCCGCTAGCGCGGGCAATAGGACCGCTCACCCCCCATTCGATACACTGTTCACGGGTGATGACGCCGATGCCGGTGGTGCGCTCCAAAAACAGAGGGTTTTTGCTCAACAGACTCTCATACTCATCAATCCGTCTGGGCATCAGCTCAATAAATTCTCTGACCGCATCTTCAAATTCTACCGGCACATCGCGCCATAAACCGCCCGGGCGAACGTAAGTGGTCATCATGCGCTGCCCGGAGCACATCTCGAAAATATCAAGTATGATCTCGCGCTCGCGCATACAGTAAAGAAACACGGACATCGCACCAAGATCAAGCGCCGATGTGCCCAACCAGAGCAAATGTGAATTGAGACGGGTCAGCTCCGCCAGGATCACACGAATCGCCTGAGCGCGCGGCGGCACATCCAGCCCAAGCAGTTTCTCCACCGCCAGACAGTACACCAGATTGTTGCCAATCGGGTTGAGGTAATCCAGCCGGTCAGTCATCACTTCAGCTTTTTGATAGGTCTTGGCTTCCATATTTTTCTCAACACCGGTGTGCAGGAAACCAATATCCGGAACGCAGTTAACCACAATTTCCCCATCCAGTTCCAGCAGCAGCCGCAACACACCATGCGTGCTGGGATGCTGAGGTCCCATGTTCAGCAACAACGTTTCTCCGCTTAATGCCCGGTCACTAACCAGATGCCGCAGTTCATCCACAGTAACTTCACGAATATCCGTCATAACCACCTCAAAAGCATCTGCCGCAAAACTACAAACGAACGGACACTAAAAATTCCGGCTTTTTTGACTGCTCGATGAAAATTCTCAATGTCCGATGTGCAGTTTGCTATTCCTTTGCATACGGTTTTTTACGTTCAATTTCGTCGAAATTGAACGTGAATTCTACTTCCTCGTATCCGAGCGGGTAATCCTTGCGCAGCGGATGCCCCTGCCAGTCATAGGGCATGATGATGCGGCGCATGTCCGAATGCCCGTTGAAACGGATACCAAACATATCGAACACCTCGCGCTCAAACCAGTTCGCGTTTGGATAAAGCGTCTCGATGGTATCCATCGTCGGCGCGTTGCCGTCCAGCCCAGTGCGCAAACGTAGCTGCAAGTTTTTTCCAAATGAATAGAGCTGATACACCAGATGAAAACGCGGTTTGGTCTGCGGCCAGTAATCCACTGCGGTAAGGTCCATCAGCATATCAAAGCCAAACTCCTCTTTCAGCGCCTTCGCTGCTTGGATGAGACGCTGCGGCGGCAGAAACAGGGTTACCTCGCCACGCGTTTCCAGCACTTCAGCGCCAAAACGAGACTGCATCGCATGGGCAACAATTTGAAGGGTCTCGTCCATTATTTCCACTTCCCCAGTTTTTCTTTCTTCACTTTTTCATGCAAGGTCATTACGCCGTGAATCAGCCCTTCCGGGCGCGGCGGACAGCCCGCCACATAGACATCCACAGGCACCACCTCATCCACCCCCTGCACAATGGCATAATTATTGAAAACCCCGCCACAAGAAGCACAATCCCCCATTGCAATGACCCATTTGGGATCGGGCATCTGATCATATAATTTGCGCAACACCGGCGCCATCTTGCGCGAAACCCGTCCTGCCACAATCATCAGGTCTGACTGGCGCGGGCTGGCGCGCATCAATTCCATCCCAAAGCGGCTCATGTCATAATTCGATGCCTGTGCCGCCATCATCTCAATCGCACAACAAGCCAGACCGAAAAGCATAGGCCACATCGAATTTGTCCGCGCCCAGTTGACTACCTGCTCCAGTGATGTAGTCACAATGCCAAGATTGCCGGTTTTTTGTTCTATTCCCATTCCAGCGCTCCTTTCTTCCACGCATACACAAAGGCTACCTCTAAAACAACCAGAAAGACAATCATCAACGCCAGTCCTGGCACCCCCAGCTCGCGAAATACCACCGCCCACGGCAGCACGAAAACCACTTCAATATCGAATAAGATGAACAAGACACCCACCAGATAATAACGCACCGACATGCGCCGCGTGCCGGGCCCATACGGCACCATGCCGGACTCATAGGGGCTGGATTTGCGCGCCGTCGGACGGCGGGGACCAAAGATCGTTCCCAGCACTATCACAAAAAACCCCACAAATAAAGCCAGAGCTAGAATGACCAGAATGGGGAAAAATTGAGATGCCATGAGACAATCCTTACACAGAAGGTCTGATTTAGCGCTTTATAGTATATCACAGCTCAAATTGCGTGGCAAATTTCACAATCTGAACTGTAAAATGTTGTCAGAAGGCTATCGCACTAATTTTGAAAGTTTGCGGAAGCGGTCAGTCCCGGCTTCGCCAAGCATCATAAACAGGAACATCTCCGTTGAGCCAATCACCGCACCCGCCTGACGCATCAGCTCAAGCCCCAACCGCCAATTCTGCTTGCTGCGACTACACACCGCATCCGCCGGCACAAAAACACGGTAATGGTCCGTTAACAAGTCCAGCGCAGTCTGAGTGACACAGACATGCGTTTCCATGCCAACCAGCAGAATGTCGCGCACCTGTTTGACTTCCAATTGTCTGCGGAACTCTGCCACACCACAGCAACTGAAACTCATTTTTTCCAACGGAGTAATATCTGCCAGCGGCGATTTGATCGCTTCCAGCGTCGCACCCAGCCCCTGTGGATACTGCTCGGTGAGCAGCACAGGAAAATGAAACTCATCCGCAGCAGCCACCAGCACCCCAATATGACGCACCACCTGTTGTAATACGTCCATCGGCATGGCGGCGGAAAGTTTTTCCTGCACATCCACAATGACCAGCGCAGCGTGCCGCGGGTCTGGTCGAAAAGCGGAAAGATCGGGCATGAAAGTCACCTCCTAAAAATGACCCTGTTGAGATTTCTCAGGTTCCTCAGAAAAACCATAAGACAGTCACCCTGCTTTCTTTGTCGTTTCTGTCACTAACGCCAGATTGAGCGCCTCGCGCAGCGAGCGTGCTTCCTGAATCTGAATATGATCCGGCAAAGGTTCAGCTTTAGAAATACGGCGCGGCACAATAGCAACTTTGAATCCCAGTTTGGCGGCTTCGCTCAGCCGCGCTGCCATGTGTCCCACACGGCGCAGCTCACCCGAAAGTCCTACTTCGCCGATCAAAACCGCATCGGCGCGCACGGGCACATCCCGCAATGAAGAGGTGATCGCCGCCGCCAGCGCCAGGTCTGCCGCCGGTTCCTCAATGCGCAGCCCGCCAACGACATTCGCAAAGACATCCTGTTCTGCCAGATGCAAGCCAAGCCGCCGCGTCAGCACCGCCACAATTAACAGCAAACGGTTGACATCTACCCCATTGGGTGTGCGGCGTGGATTGCCAAGATGAGTCGGGCTGGTCAATCCCTGCACCTCTACCAGCAAAGGACGCGTCCCTTCCATCGTCACCGCAATTGCCGACCCCGGCGCATTGACCATACGTTCCGCCAGAAACGCCTCGGATGGATTGGGCACTTCGACCATACCGCGCGCGCGCATCTCAAAAACACCCACCTCAGATGTCGCCCCAAAGCGGTTCTTCACCGAACGCAACAAGCGAAAAGAGAGAAAACGGTCGCCTTCCAGATACAGCACCGTATCCACGATGTGCTCCAGCACACGCGGTCCCGCAATAATGCCTTCTTTGGTCACGTGACCGATCACAAAAACCGCCATCCCGGAGGTTTTTGCCAGCTCACGAAGCCTCGCCGCACACTCGCGTACCTGTGTCACCGACCCGGCGGTTGATTCTAAGCCTGGCAGGTAAACCGTCTGAATTGAGTCCACAATTAAAAGAGTGGGCTTGACCGCCGATACATGGCTTAAGATTGTATCCAGGTTGGTCTCCGTGACCAGAAACAACTCTTCGGGAATCAGCGGTTCGCCGCTATCGGCAGGTTTGAGCAAACGCATGGCACGCATTTTGATCTGTCGCTCAGATTCTTCCCCAGAAACATACAACACCCGTCCCCGTTTTGCCATCTCAGCCGCCATTTGCAACACCAGCGTGGACTTGCCGATGCCCGGGTCGCCGCCCACCAGCACAATTGAACCCGGCACCACTCCCCCACCCAGCACGCGCGCAAACTCGCCGATGGGCAGTGCAAGACGTTCCTCTACATCGCCGCTTACTTCGGAAAGGCGGCGCGGTTGAGATACGGCGCTGGTTAACCCTCGTACGGAGCCTTTGGAAGATGCTGCCGGGATCACTTCTTCCACCATTGTGCCCCATCCTCCACAGGATGGACAGCGCCCCATATATTGCGGCGCAGTTCTTCCACATTGTTGACAGACATAATGACTCATGGATTTTGCCATTGCTTCACTTCTCATGACCTGAACTGACGCTATTATCCCCCAAAAGCAGACAAATGACCAGAGCAGTTCCAAAAAAGACCGACCTCAATTCTTGAGGTCGGTCAAACACGGAGGATGACCATGAGCATTTCTCAGCTTCCCACACCAACGGGAGCTTCCGGCTCTTTCTCTACCTCTGGCTTTCGTAAAATCAATTGCCCCTCTTCATTCAGGTCAATCACAATGGTATCACCCTCGTTGAACTGTTTCGCCAGCAGGGCATCCGAAAGCGTGTCTTCTACCTTTTGCTGGATCACACGCCGCAGCGGTCGGGCGCCCATTTCCGGGTCATAGCCCTCTTCCACCAACAGCTCGCACGCGGCAGGTGTAGCCGTGAGTGTGATGTTGTGTTCCTTGAGCCGGTCTGCTACCTTTGCCAACTCCAAATCAACAATTTTACGAATGTCATCTTTGTTAAGCGCCCGGAAGACAATCACCCCATCCAAACGGTTCATAAACTCAGGACGGAAGACCTTTTTGAGCGATTCGAGCAGCTTTTTACGCATTTCCTCATAAGCGCGGCTTTCTTCTTCCACCTCATCCTTCGCCAGTTTGAAACCGATGCTGCTCTGGCGGCGGATCAGGTCGGCGCCGATATTTGAGGTCATCACAATGATCGCATTCCTGAAGTCCACTTTATGTCCTTTAGCATCCGAGAGATGTCCTTCTTCCATTATTTGCAAGAGCATATTATGTGCTTCAGGATGTGCTTTTTCGATCTCATCAAACACCACAATCGAGTATGGGCGGCGGCGCAGGGCTTCGGTTAACTGTCCTGCTTCCTCATAACCCACGTATCCCGGCGGAGCGCCCACCAATCGCGAAACGGTATGCCGTTCCATAAATTCTGACATATCGAACTGCAGCAGGGCGTCTTCGCTGCCGAACAAGAAACGCGCCAGTGCTTTGGTCAACTCAGTTTTACCGACGCCCGTTGGTCCTAGAAAGACAAAGGAACCAATCGGCCGGCGTGGGTCTTTCAAACCGGAACGCGCCCGGCGAATGGCTTTGGAAATCGTGATGATCGCTTCTTCCTGTCCAACGATATGTTGACGCAGTTCTTCTTCCATGCGCAGCAAGCGCTCCGATTCCTCGCTTGCCATTTGCATTACCGGCACACCAGTCCACATCGAGACCACTTCTGCAATATCGTCGGCAGTGACCACCGGGCTGTTTTCCCGATCCCAGCCGCTGCGCAGGTTATCAAGCTGATTTTGCAGGCTCATTTCCAGTTGTGTCAGCTCCTGCGCATCATCATAGCGGCCATCTTCCTGTGCAATAGCACGGTTTTGGCGCACTTCGCGCAGCTCCGCCATGAGTTGTTTGGTTGTTTTGGCAGCTTCGCTCTTATACATGCGCACACGAGAGGCTGCCTCATCAATCAGGTCAATCGCCTTATCAGGCAAAAAACGCTCGGTAACATAGCGAGCCGAAAGTTTTGCAGCAGCTTCCAGAGCTTCATCCGAGATTTTCAAGCGATGATGTTCCTCATAGTTGGAGCGAATGCCACGCAAAATCTGGATCGTTTCTTCTACGGTTGGTTCATTGACCATAATGGGCTGGAAACGACGCTCCAGCGCCGCATCGCTCTCAATGTGTTTGCGATATTCATCCAGCGTCGTCGCGCCAATCACCTGAAGCTCACCGCGCGAAAGGGCGGGTTTGAGAATGTTCGCTGCATCCACCGAAGAACCAGCAGCGCCCGCACCTACGAGCATATGCACTTCATCGATAAACAGGATCGCTCCTGAAGACTTCAACTCGTCAATGACGCGCTTGAGGCGTTCCTCAAATTGTCCGCGGTACATGGTGCCCGCCACCAGCGAACCCACGTCCAGTTGCAGAACGCGCTTGTTGAGCAGTAACGCCGGCACGTCTCCTTCAATAATGCGTTGTGCCAGACCTTCAACAATCGCTGTCTTGCCCACACCCGGCTCGCCAATCAGCGCCGGGTTGTTTTTGTTGCGGCGTGCCAGGATCTGGATCACACGCTCGATTTCCATTTGCCGACCGATGACCGGGTCGAGCTTGCCTTCTTCGGCGCGAGCCGTCAGGTCAATCGCCAGTTGATCCACAAGCGGTGTTTTGCTCTTGTCCTTCTCCCGTTCAGTCTGTTGAGCGGGACGACCACCCACCGGCGCTGGCGCAGAACTGCTGCTTTCCTGCAAAACGCGCCGTGTTTGCCGGCGAATCTGCTCCGGGGTGACGCCCAGTTTGCGCAAGACTTCCATTGCGCGCCCCTGCGTCGTATTCACCAGCCCCAGCAGCAAATGCTCCGTGCTGATATAATGATGCCCCATTCGGCGTGCTTCTTCGATTGCATCTTCCAGAACCTGCTGCACACCCGGCGAAAGATCAATGCGACCGCTACGCGCCTGACCATAACCGCTCACGCGCTCAACCATCTCCCGTACACGCTCCGGCTCCAATCCCAGATCGCGTAACACACGACCAGCAACACTGCCTTCTTCCTGTATCAAACCGAGTAATAGATGCTCCGTATCAATGCTTTCCTGACGCAGTCGCTCTGCTTCCTGATGCGCCAGACTCAGCACCCGTCGCGCTCGTTGAGTAAAACGCTCCATTCCAGCCACGTTAGAAAACCTCCTCAAAGACACAACAAACGGCCCTTTCCAACTTGTCTAACGCTCTAAACGTCAAACCGTCTATTTTGTGTCCTTATCAGCATTTTACCAGAGAATGGGCAGGTTTTGCTCACCCAATTGAACGATTGTAGAGGGATTTTGCATAAGAGTTTTGTTAATATTGACAAACCATGCTGGTATCGTTATCTTAAAATTATGGGCAAAAAGAAAACTCGTAAGAACAGCGCAAATCTCCACCCATTGCTTGCCAAAGCAGGCTATTCGGGCAATAAGGACTATGCTGCTTTGCACCGCACCGCGGCAGAACTATATGAAAAGGGTCTGACCGATGACCAGATTCTGAGCGAAATCGAACGCCGTTTTGGACCGCCGCAAAACACTCTGCTCACTCCGCGCGACCCGCCCGCGCCGATCGTTTTCTTTGGCGATCCGAAAGAAGACTTTGACGATACGGTCTTCGAGCAAATCACCCATGCCGCCCGCCTGCCGGTTGCGGTACGCGCCGCCGTCATGCCGGATGGACATCCCGGATATGCCTTGCCTATCGGCGGGGTAATTGCACTGGACAATGCGGTCAGTCCGTCTTTTGTCGGTTATGATATCGCCTGCCGCATGACACTGACCGTGCTGGATATCCCGCCGGAAGAATTACTGGAACATCGTGAACGCATTGCCCATGATATGCAGGCGGTTTCCAGCTTTGGGGTAGGTTCAGGATTCAAGGGAAAAGATCGGCGCGATCATCCGGTGATGGACGATCCGCTCTGGCGCGAGCTGCCCGCTCTGCGCGAACACCGCGCCCTTGCCCATGAACAGCTTGGCTCTTCCGGCGGTGGTAACCACTTCTTTGACGCGCTGATCGGAGAGGTAGTCGCCGAAGCAGATTGGATGCCCTTGCCCGTTGGAACAAAGTTTGCCTGCATCATGACCCATTCCGGCTCGCGCGGCACCGGAAACAAGCTGGCACACTATTATCAAGACCTGGCAGTGCGCGAGACGCGCGCCATTGCCAGCGGCATCCCGCGCGGATATGAATGGCTGCCCCTCAACACCGCCGCCGGACAAGAGTACTGGGAAGTGATGCAGTTGATGGGACGCTATGCGCAGGCAAATCATCACCTGATCCATGATTATTTTCTGAGACGCAGCGGACTGCGTCAGATTGCGCGCTGGGAAAACCATCACAACTTCGCTTTTTTGGAGGAAGGGCTGGTGATTCACCGTAAAGGCGCCACCCCTGCCGAACGCGGTCGTGTGGGTATCATTCCCGGATCTTCAGGCACCGACAGCTTTCTGGTCGAAGGGCTGGGCAATCCAGACAGCCTCAACTCTTCGGCACACGGCGCCGGACGGATGCGCAGCCGCCACGCCTCGCGTAAACAATACGATTACCGCGCCTACGCTGACCATATGCGGGAACGGAACATTCTGGGGATCGGCGTCGCGCCGGATGAAACCTTTATGGCATATAAAGACATTGAGCATGTCATGGCACTGCAGGAAGGCGTTCTGGTGCGCACCATCGCCCGCTTGAAACCAGTCATCGTCATCATGGGCGGACGCGCAGATGACGGCGATTAACAAAAAAAGCGGGAGCACATTCTCTGCTCCCGCTGCCCTTCATTAGGCTTTTTACTGTTCCTGACTCGGAAGCATTCCCTCAAGAATGATTTCCAGTGCCATTGTGTGACTACAGCGGCCGCGCGTCTGGAAGAAATCACAATCACACTGCCAATTTCCCCCATCGTATCGAATGACATGTGGATTGTTATCTCCATTCATGGTAACGCTAAAGGAGGAGAACTTAAAGCGATCTTTCTGCTGGGCATAGCGCTTGGCTTTATCCAGTTTGCCAATCATGCCATAATCCATTTTTACCTTCTCCTTTCAAGTCATTGTTTTGTGTACAAAAAGGCACGCGGCGCACCCGCGTGCCTTTTGATCGGCTATATTCTTTTGTCAGAACCTGATAATCGCATAACGATTTTCTCCGATCCTTGTCTATATAATAGTAGAAAGTTAGCGGAAAGTCAACTTACAAAAACGAAAAACAATCGTAATATTGCCAACATGCAATCTTTTCCATGCGGTCAGATTCGTCAGGGCTGTTCTGGAACACCTTGAACAACATGTTCATCAGCATATATCTAGCGGATGAACTTGCGATTGCCAAATAGACTCGCATTAGTATAAACGCCCAAGCTGCACCATCTGCCCCTTTCTTGTCACTACGTTCACTTTCCTCCCAAGGTTAACCTATCCCTGCTTTCACTTTCCAGCAAACCCAAACTCTCTCAGCGTTTTTTCCAACACATAAGCATCCTGACCATCGCGGTAGTAATTCCACCACACCGAAACATGACGGTAGCCGGCTTTGGCATACAATTGCAAAGCGGGCTGGTTATCGCTGCGCACGCAAAGACGGATGACCGGTCGCTGCATCTGTTGTTCACACTGATCCAGCAAAGCAGTCGCAATTCCCAAGCGGCGGTAAGGCGCGCGCACGCCAAGCGTCGTGATCCAAGCAGCTTCGCCCTCACGCGGGTCGCCTGCAATAAACCCGGCCATCTGCCCATTGACGACAGCTTTCAGACGAACAATGCCGCCCAGGGTCAGGACACTGATCACATCCAGCAAGGGCCAGGCGTCCTCCCCGAAGCATTCTGCTTCCAGCGAGCGCAATTCCCCTACATCGCGCCAAGTGGCTGGCAGAATGGAAAAAGGTTGAGGGGCAGCGTACCATTCTCCTGTAGCAGCCGCCCCTCCTTTTACATCACTCCTTCTTTTGCTGTCGTGCAATGAAATCACTCAACAGACTGGTAAATTCCATTGGGAAGATAAACTTTGTAGACGGGTTACCGGACATTGTTTTGAGCGTCTCAAAATACTGCAATGTCATGGTCTGGGCATCAATCAATTTAGCAGCGCTGTAAATCTTCTCCAGTGCCATTGCATAGCCCTCAGCCCGCAACAGTTGAGCTTGACGTTCGCCCTCAGCCCGCAGAATCGCAGCCTGCTTCTCACCATCTGCCCGCAGCACCGCCGCCTGCCGTTCACCTTCAGCGACATTGACCGCCGCCTCGCGCGTTCCGGTAGATTCGGTTACTACGGCGCGGCGATTGCGTTCGGCGGAAAGCTGGCGGTTCATTGCTTCCTGAACTTCGCGCGGCGGAACAATTTCGCGAATCTCCACATTGGTCACTTTGACACCCCAGCGTTCAGTTA
Source organism: Anaerolineaceae bacterium (assembly GCA_034434695.1). Classification (GTDB taxonomy): domain Bacteria; phylum Chloroflexota; class Anaerolineae; order Anaerolineales; family Anaerolineaceae; genus DYEC01. Next base: position 21,560 of record DAOTYY010000123.1, on the reverse strand, counting down.
CCTCATCCAGGCGGGTGCGCAGGGCGTTGTTAATTTTTTCCCGCTCCGAAAGTACACCATCCAGCATAATACCGCCGATCACAGCACGCAGGGTAGTGGTGGCAATACCTTGCGCCGCCAGCTCAAAGTTCCCCACTTGCAGTACACTCTGTACCGGATCGAACACTTTGTAATACCACAGGAAGTCGATCGAGATCGGCGCGTTATCCGCGGTGATCGATGTCTGTGCAGGAATTTCACGGACTTGCTCGCGTAAATCTACCGAAACGCCCCGGTCAATAAACGGGATCAGAATGACCAGCCCCGGTCCACGCTGACCAATACAGCGCCCCAACCGAAAGACCACCAGACGCTTATACTCCGGGACCACCTTGAGCGCCATCGCCAGAAACAAAATGACGATCAGGACCAGAACGCCCAACAAACACAATACAGACAAACCAGCATCTTGCATTTCATCCTCCTTAAAAACTAACTCTCTTTTAACAAAAAACCACGTTGAAAATGTCCTTCGCCTCTCGTTTACTGAACACTTTTCTCCAGTGGTTCAACGATTAACATCAACCCTTCACGCCCAATGATACGTACCTGGTTGCCTTTGGCAATATACACCTCGCTGCGCGCTGACCAGACCTCACCAGACACATGCACACTGCCCTCTTGAAACACATCACTCTGGGCAATCCCGACCTGTCCAATCAGTCTTTCCAGACTGTGGTCGGGCATGCGCATGATTGCCTCAATGCCCTTGCGCCCAACAAACCATAGAAAAAGCACGGCAACAAGTGAAACAATGCCCGCCAGAAATGGATTGACAGCCGGCGCGCCTTCCGGCGTGCGAAACAGGAATACCGAACCTACCACCAGCGCCAGCAGTGCTAAAACAAGAAACACGATTTGCCTGGAACGGCGCAAAGCCAGCAGAAAGGGAAAGATACCAACCACCAGGACGATCAAAGCCCACAAATTGATGGGGATGTTAATAATCCCATACCCAGCCAAAACCAACAGAGCAACTGCACCAATCTCTAAAATTCCTGTGCCCGGCGAGAACAACGCCAAAACTGCCAGCATCAAACCAAGCACTAACAGGAAATAAGACACATTTGGGTCTATCAGAAAATTCACCATCGTTCACCTTTTTCCATAACTGCTAATCACAGTTATCTGAAATCATTATACAACATCGCGCATGCAAAACCACTTGAATTTACCCGCTTGTATAACGAAAATCCTGAAAACGCCATTCATCACCAATAGAACCAACATTCGCCTTTTCAATCAACCTGGCTTAAAATATACCGTATGCCGCTTGGTAGAAAAACGCTTCCGTTCTTGCTCTGCTTCTTCCTCACCTTCCTCGTCATTCAATCCGTAACAGCCCAGACTGTCAGCAGGCTTATTCTGACCAGTCTGGACAGCAGCAAGTTTCCCCAAATGGATTTCTATCTGGAGGCTTTCGATGAAAGCGGAAAGTTTATTGACAACCTGCGTGCCGATGAGCTGCGCGTACTGGAAAACGGCTCGATTCGCCCGGTCAGTGAACTGGAACGCGAAGAACGCGGTGTTCAGGTAATTGTCGCTTATAATGTCGCGCCGCCGATGGCGGCACGTTTTGGCAACACCACGTTGTACGAGCTGACACGTCAGGCATTGCTGGACTGGGTGAATAACATACCCGCCACCACCCAGGATGACTTTTCACTTGCCACGAACAGCGGTTTTCAAATCATCCATTCGAAACGAGCAGACGAATGGGCACAGGCGCTTCAGGTGTATCAGCCTGATCTGGAATTATCCAAACCCAGCCTGAACAGTCTGGCACAGAGTCTCGATCTGGCAACCGAACCCAATGCCGACCCTTTCATGAAACGCATGTTGCTCTTTATTACCACACCACTCTCGCCGACCTATCAAGCAGCACTGCCTAATCTGGCAACGCGCGCCCGCGAGCTGGGTGTGCAGATTAATGTCTGGCTGATCGGCAGACCTTCTGACGCCAATACGACCGCTGGACAGGCGCTGAACGCCATCACTGTGTTGACCGGCGGCAGGATGTTCGTCTTCTCAGGCGGAGAAAAATTGCCCGATTTGGAAGAGTATCTTTTCCCAATGCGTCAGCTTTATCATGGGCGTTATACCTCTGCCATCCAGCGAAGCGGTCAACAGACAGTCTCCATTCAGCTTAAGCGCGGGGAATCTACCCTCACCAGCAATCAGCACACCTTTGACCTGACCGTACACCCCCCAAACCCTGTTCTGCTGTCGCCGCCCACCCGCATTGAGCGCAGCTACCCCGCCGAAAGGAACTCAAAAAGTGAACCATTTCTTTCGCCTGAGAGCTACACCATCCAGATAGCTGTCGAATTTGCGGATGGACACCCGCGTCCACTTGTCCGCAGTGAGCTGCTGGTGGATGGAGTGGTGGTGGACCAAAACACACGGCCGCCCTTTGAAAGCTTCACCTGGTCACTAGCAGAAGTAACCACTAGCGGTCAACACACGCTTCAAGTGCGCATTGAGGACAGCTTGGGGTTGAGCCAAACTACCATCGAATGGCCCTTCGAGGTGACGGTGGCTGAACCGCCGCGCCGGCTTTTCAGTCAGCCTATCCCCGCCGGGCGTCAGGCAATTGGCGCGCTCATACTTGGAATCACCGTTGTGCTCGCCATGCTGATGATCGGGCGACTGCGTCGTGCCACCCCCTCGCAGGCAACAAGACCTTTGCGGCGCATCACCCAGCCGATACCAAAATCTCAACCAAAGCCGCCCGTTCAGCCAGCCAGTACCTCCAGCATCACCATCCCGCGCGCCCTGCCGCCGCTGAATGCCCCGGCACGCTTGACGCGGTTGGCAGGCGATGAGACCACACCGTCCGTACAGGAAATTCCCATCGCCCGCCCTGAACTGACCTTTGGCAGTGACCCCAAACTTGCCCTATGCGTCTTCAATTCCCCTTCGGTCAGCCCCCTTCACGCCCGTCTGCTCCACACCCCTGAGAATGGTTTTGTTCTCTATGACGCAGATTCAATAGCTGGAACATGGGTTAACTATAGCCCTGTTTCCGCAAGCGGTGTACAATTACGTCATGGCGACCTGATCCATTTTGGACGGATGACCTTCCGCTTTGAGATGAGTCATCCAGACTATGTTCCGCAACCGGTGGTTACACCGTATGAAGGGGATGAACCATGATCCGAGTTGAAAAAGCGCATCTCACCACCGTAGCCCAAACCCATCCCGGTATGAGCGGGAAGAACAATGAAGACCGTTTTGGGGTAACCGCTTTTCGATTGAGCGACAAAAATCCGACGCCGGTTGTACTGGCAGTGCTGTGCGATGGGATCGGCGGACATCGCGCCGGCGAAGTGGCTGCCGAGCTTGCCGTCAACACGATTAGTCATGTCGTCGCAGAAAGTGACGGAAGCAATCCAATCGCTATTTTGCAGACCGCCATCGTTCAAGCCAGTCAGCAGATTTACCAGCTTGCTCAGCAGGATGGCGAAAGGCGGGGAATGGGTTCGACCTGCGTGAGTGCTCTCATTATCAAGAACCGCTTGTATGCAGCAACAGTGGGAGACTCACGGCTTTACCTGCTGCGCAACGGTGTACTGCGTAAACTCAGTACTGATCATACCTGGATACAGGAAGCACTGGATGCTGGCATCTTGCAGCCTGACCAGGTCGAAGGACATCCTAACGCTCATGTTATCCGCCGTTACCTCGGTTCACCCCAGCCACCCGAAGTGGACATCCGCCTGCGCTTGAGCGACAGCGAAACTAACGCTGAGGCGATAGCCAATCAGGGTATGGCGCTAAAAAGCGGTGACAAGTTATTGTTGTGCTCAGATGGTCTGACCGACCTGGTCAAAGATCATGAAATTCAGGAGATCCTGAAAACTCAGCCAATGGAAACAGCCGTCCAGACTCTGATTGACCTCGCTAATGAGCGCGGCGGTCACGACAACATTACCATCATCCTTATTCAAGCAGCGGAGATGACCCTGCCCATTCCAGCAGGTTTCCCAATCCGCCGCGTTGCAATTGGCTGTGCAGGCGGCATCTTGCTGGCTTTGCTGATCGGCGCAGTCGTTTGGGGCATCCTCTGGTGGCGAAATCGCGGCGTTTCTCCTACGCCAACGCTCGTTTCTACCATCGCAGGTGAAACTCAGCTCCCCCTCTTTCCCGAAACCCCGCCTGCGCCATTTACCGCCACCCTCTCCGCACCAGACGCAACTGCCACCAGTGAAAGCGCCTTACCCGAACCGCTGGTCAACGGGGCAACCCTGACACCCTGGCCCACAAACACGCTGGGGGCAATATCCACCCCAACATCCAAATCCGGCGCCGGCGCCCCGCCGCCAGCGCAATTGACAGCCGGCGCACCCACCGCCACACAAGGTCTCACCAGCACCTTGCAATCGCCACTGCCGACACAAAGTCTCTTTCCTACTTTGCAACCCCCAACCCAAATTCCCACACTCAAACCGCCACCCACCCTGCAGCCACCGCCGACACTGCCGCCCCCCTCTTTCCCATAAAGCAGAATTGCTCTCTGGCACATCGTGGGCTAAGAGAAATACCCGGCAAGGTTCAACATGAACCCGCCGGGCATGACCACTGCATATGGTCAGAATTACTCCCTGATGCCAGATTTGTCGGTTGCAGCCATGTGTTTCCCAGCCAGATATGCCTGAATCTGAGGGATGAAATTGGGAATATCCAGAGGTTTGGTCAGATAACCCACACAACCCGCATCCATGGCGCGCTTGCGGTCAACCGGCAGGGTATGAGCGGTCAACGCCACCACCGGAATATCCGCCAGCTTCGGATCATTCTTAAGCATCTCTGCCAACTGCCAGCCGTCAATCTCCGGAATGGTCAGATCGAGCAGGATCAGATCAGGATGTTCCTGTTGGGCAATTTGCCAGCCCTCGCTTCCGGTCACCGCCTGAAGCACCTCATACTTTGCCTGCTCCAGCAAGAAGCGCACCAGCTCGCGGTTATCCCGATTATCTTCAATGATCAGAATACGCGCCTTTGCCATCCTATTGCCTGCCTTTCCGCGTCTGATATCAATATACATGGAATAACGCTTGATGTCAAACGGTTGATGAAAAGGCAGAATAACTGCGGCTGTTCATTTAGACTTTCAAGCACATTACTCCCACCCCCCAAAAGCCCGCCCGCCTTCAAAAAGACACCAGCAGCTCACTTCAGGGTTTGCTAAATTTACAATTTGCTTTATCATCGGAGCTGGTAAAACACAAAAGACACTGGGAAACACGCTATGGACACATACGTTCTCATCACGGGGGCGGCTGGCGGGCTGGGTAAAGCTTTTGCTGCCGAGTGCGCCTGGCGGGGCTGGAACCTCTTTCTGACCGATCTCCAGAAAAATGCACTGGCAACGCTGGCAGATGGATTGAAGCGCCAGTTTAACGTCAGCATTTCATTCCATCCGTGCGACCTGAGCGACCCGCGTTCGCGCGCCGCACTCTGGCAAGAGATTGAGGAGCGCAACCTGCGTTTTCACATGCTCATCAACGTTGCCGGGATTGAATATGAAGGCACATTTATTGAGCGAAGTCTGGATGAACTGCACGCCATCCTGCGTTTGAATATCGAGAATACGGTTGAGATGATGCACCGTGTTCTGCGCTTCCGAGACCCACAGCAAAGGCTGTATATCCTCAACGTCAGCAGTCTGGCAGGCTTTTTCCCAATGCCGATGAAAGCAGTCTATGCTGCCTCAAAACGCTTTCTACTGGATATTTCGCTGGCACTGCATGAAGAACTGCGCGACGAAAATATCGTCGTCACCGCGCTTTGCCCGGGCGCAGTGCCAACCAACCCGCACACCATCCACCGTCTCAATGTGCAGGGTTTGTTCGGACAGCTCTCGTTGATGAATGCTGGTGATGTCGCCGCCATTGCCATTGAACAGACCCTGCAAGGAAAAAGATTGATCGTACCGGGTACTTTCAATCAAATGCTTCAACGTCTTGCACTGCTTCTCCCGCCTGCCATGCTGGCGGCTTTCATCGGAAGGCGCTGGCGGCGCGCACGTAAAGAGCAGTAAAAATCACTCGTACGCCAGCACCTCACGAATCGTCAGACGCGCCGCATTGCGTGCTGGCAACAGACTGGCAACCGCCGCCAGCAGCAGCACTACCCCCAGCCAGATCAACAACCCCAGCGGTGTAAACACCACCCGCCAGCTCGCTCGAAACAGCGCCACGAAAATTGCATCTGCCAGCAAGGTACTGATTGGAAACGAGAGCAACAAGCTCAGTCCCCAGCTCATCCAACCAATCAGCAATCCCTCAACCATCACAAGACGAATCACCACCCCATCCGACGCCCCAATAGCACGCAGCACACCAATCTCGCGCGTGCGTTCCATCACATTCAGGCTCATCGTCCCCATCAACCCAATGGAACCCACCAGTGCCGTCAACAACGCCATAATCAGCAAAAACGTGGTCAGGATGTTCAACCCGGTTGTAGTGTTCTCCTCCAGTGACAGACCGGCTGTGATTTCCTGCACGTCATAACCGCGGCTTTTTAGGTAACGATCTAACTGCATCGCCAGTGCCTTCTGTTCTGTCAGCGTCATCCCCTGCCGGCTGGCAACGGCGCGAAACGAACTGGTGCGGTTGATCATGCCGGTCTGCTTCGCCAGATACTCGCCGCTGGTATAAGCCACGTATCCCCCGCTGCTGCCCACCAGTTGAAAACGCCCCACAACTACCCATTTCATCTCCTCACCATTGATGCGCAGCTTCAGCGTATCGCCTGGCTTGATGCCAGGAAAAATATCCGAAAAACGTTCGCTGATGGTAATAGCGTTGGTGTCGCCCGGCTCAATCCAGCGCCCCTCCAGCAGAATTGGAGAGACCAGCGGCGTCCCCGCCGGCGGCGCCAGAATATACGCCGTATCTACCACCATCCCCTGTTCATCCAAAATCTCGCCCCGCGCTCCCCACCAGCCTTCAACGCGCTCGATTTCGGGTAAAGCCTCCAAATCCTGCTGCACCTTTTCCACTCGATAGGGATGACTGAAAGTGATGTTCATATCAGCGCGAAAATATTTACCCACCCGGCTGATATAATCCGCTACCGAAACCCGCACGTTAAAAGTGGCAATAAAGATTGACCCGCCTAGAGAAAGGGTGAGCAGCGTCAGCATCAACCGTCCCTTGCGTCGAAATGTATTTCGCAGAGAGACCACCAGCGGACGCGGCACCCCTCGCAGACGCATCAGCCGCCGCTCCAGCCAGCCCTTCCCAATGTTGACGCTCTCTTTGCGAATACCGCTCGTGGCTTCCTGAATCGTGATGCGCACCCCCTGCAAAATGGGAACAAAGCCTGCTAACTGCGGCACAACCAGCGCAATCGCCAGCATCAGCAGCGTCGCTCTTAACACTGGACGATAGGGTAACAGGATAATATTCATCTGGTATGCCAGAAATTCCAGCAAAGCAAGCGAAGCGCGGTTTGCCAGCGGCAGCGCCACCAGAAATGCCAGCACCCCAAAGACAAAAATCAGCGCCATATAGATGCCAATCACCTGCCGGCTCCGCCCCCCGATAATTTTCATGATTCCAATCTGTTGCACCTGCTGAGTCAGCAATGCCTGAAAGGTGTTGAAAATCAGGAAGCCGCTCAGAAAAACCACCAGAATACTGAGCACATACAACACACTGGACATGGCGCCGGTATAACTGCTATTCGGATGATCATCAGAGGCTCTTACACTCGTACCCATGACAACATAGCCGCTTTTCTCAACCTCCCGGCGCACCCGGTCCGCCACCTCGCGGATATACCCCTCATTGCTGGAATCTCCCGTAACCGTAACATACAACAGATTGTAGCGCTGCGGCTCTTCCAGCCACTCCAGCGTTTCCATCGAGATATACCCCTGCGCTGGCGCCAGAAAATAACCGCCTCCCGCGCCGGAAGAGCCAATTGTCTGATCCTGCACCACACCGACCAGTTTCAAATTCCGTCTCGTTCCAGAGGGCAATTCCAGCTCAATCTCCTCACCCAAACCTGCCTGAATCTCATCCAGTTTGGAACGGTCTATCACGATCTGGCGTTTAAGCGGAGGCCAGACGCCTTCCAATACCTTGAGACGGTTGATTTTCATCTCTCTTGGGTTGGGGATAGCATTCATGGTAATCGTCACCCATTCCCCGTCTTGATTGCGGGCACGCAGGTTGAAAGAACGAACCCCCTCCACTTCTGCAACCCCCTTGACACCGCGCAGCCCCTCGATCAACCGGTCGCCGAAATTCGGAATCATCATCTGAATATTTGCCGGATTAACCGCCGCATACCCTAACCTCATATCACGCCGCAACGTTGCGTCCAATGTGGTGATGATGCCCACTGCAAACAGCCCCACCGCAATCGAGGCAATGACCAGCGCGGAGCGCACCTTGTTGCCCCACAGGTCAGCCAGCACCTTGTACCAGCGCGGTCGCAGCAATACTCTGTTCACTGTGAACAATCCTCCGCGCTTCTGGGATGAAGAAAGCTCAATTCAGCATCCGGCATCTGCGCCAGCCAACGCTCAAATTCCGGGCGCGGGATAAAAGTAAACTCTGCCTCCTCATCCACCGCCCACAGAACGGCATCCCTTATTCCCTGTTGTTCAAGTGTGGGGAAAGTCAGCCAGTTACCGGTGCTGAAGCGCTGCGGTTCGGTGAAAGGGTCGCTAGCTGTGCTGACCACGTCCAGCGCACCTCGGGTCACCACCAAAAAGCCGGGCAGCGGGTAGGGCACGCCAGGCGAAAGGACGTGCCGCCGTGCCAGATGGGTCAGTTGCAGAAGCCGCGAATGGTTGAGCATAGGCAAGGCTCTGCCAATGGCTTCATCCACGATCTCGCCATCCGAGATGATCAGTTTGCGCTGGGTGCGCTCTGCCAGACTGTTGTCGTGTGTCACCATGATAATCGTCTTGCCCTGTTTTGCCAGCTCGCCAAAGATACGGAAGACCGATTCAGCAGCCAGCGAGTCCAGACTGCCGGTCGGCTCATCAGCGAGAATGATCGGTGGGTCGTTCGCCAGCGCGCGTGCAATCGCAGCCATCTGCTGCTGACCGCCGGAGAGCATGGCAGGCAGTTGATCAGCAAAATCTGCCAACCCGACCAGATTCAGCAGTTCATACGCCCGCTGCTCACGCTCCTCCGGCGGAATCACGTTCGCCAGGTCCATCGGCAACAATGTGTTTTCCAGCACTGTCAACATCGGCAGCAGTTGAAAGAATTGAAAGACCACCCCCATATTCCGCCCGCGCCAGACTGCCAGCTCGCCTTCTTTCAGTTGATGCAGACTGATACCGTTAATCCGCACACTGCCGCGCGTGGGATGGTCAATCCCGCTGATCATGTTGATCAGCGTGGATTTGCCGCTGCCCGATTTGCCCACAATACCGACAAATTCGCCGCGCAGGAAATTCAGCGTGATACCCTTCAACACCGTCACCTCGCCAGCAGGGGTCTTGAACACCTTGACCACGTTTTGCAGGCAAATCAAAGCCTCTGCAGGATCTGCGGGCATCATTCACCCCCTTGTTGAACAGCTATCGGCAACAATGCGCCCATCCGCCAGGCGAATCAGGCGCGGGACACGGCGTGCAAGACTTTCATCGTGGGTCACCATCACAATCGTCTTGCCCAGCTCAACCAGACGCAGGAAAATCTGAAAAATCGTCTCCGCCGTCACCGAGTCCAGCCGTCCGGTAGGTTCATCAGCAACGATGATCGGCGGGTCATTGGCAAGGGAGCGCGCGATGGCTACCCGCTGCTGCTGCCCGCCAGAAATGGCAGAAGGCAATTTGAAAGCATGATCCTCCAACTCCACCGCTCGCAACAACTCCAGAGCACGCAGTGGACTTTCGCGCCGCCGCCACAGACCACAAAAATCCATCGGCAGCATCACGTTATTGAGCAGCGAAAGCGTGGGCATCAATTGAAAATTCTGGTAGATCACCCCCAGCGTGCGCCCGCGCCACAGCGCAAGCTGGTCTTCATGCATGGCATGAACATCTGCCCCGGCAACGCGCACTATCCCCGATGTTGGACGGTCGGTTCCGGTAATCATGTTCACCAGAGTTGTCTTACCCGCGCCCGATTTTCCCACCACGGCGGCAAACTCGCCCGGCATAATCGTCAGGTCAATCCCTTTCAGCGCAGGGAAATCGCCCGCGCCGGTCTTGTAGGTCTTCACCAAACCGCGCAGTTCAATGATTGGCAGCGAATCTTTGCTGCTGATCCATGGCTCTGTCATATCAAGCGGGTTGTCCTGGGATAAGCTGCCCATTGGTTTGTTTTCGCAGAACACAAGACGTCTGCTGCAAAATTGTCTGAGGTCTTTACAAATCACATACAGAATGTATAATAATATACAAAGTGTTCATATTATAAACCGCTTTAATAGCCTGTCAATCACAAATTGACCAGGGGTGTCTGATAATGAACAGATGTTCAGAAGGCAGCCAATGACGGATAAACCGCCTGACCGGCGCGCCCGCCGCACACGCAAACTCCTGCGTGAAGCCCTCTTTGCCCTGATACTCGAAAAGGGCTACGATGCTGTTACCATCGAAGATATTACCCGCCGCGCTGATCTGGGACGCACTACGTTTTACCTGCACTACCGCGACAAAGAGGATTTGCTGCTTCAATCCATTGAAGAAACTGCTGATCAGCTTGCCGGTCAAGTAGCCAACCTTTATGAAGAAATCAATCGGACGGAACTTGACCAGCCGCCTTCTGATCCATCCGCCACGGTCAGCCCGCTATTGTTTGTTTTCCAACATGCTGCTGAAAACGCCGACATTTACCGGATTATCCTGCGCGGTGAAGGCGCCTATCAGGTCACCCGCCGCATTCGCGAGATCGCCAGCCGCTACGCACTGGAATTCTTATCCACCCACTTTCAAGTGAACAGAGCGAAAGCCGCCTTAGCTATTCCCAACGAGGTCATTGCCAACTACTTTGTCGGCAGCCTGTTGGGCATTCTTACCTGGTGGCTGGAGAGCGGTATGCCTTACCCACCCAAAGATATGGCGCGCATGTTCCGCCAGATAACCTTTCTAGGCTTACAGCAAGCAGTTCAGCCGCTCTTCGAAAAGCAGCAAGGACAGACGAGATCAACATGATCAGCCCTCACCGGTTTCCAGCATCGGCGAGGGCTGATTCGTCTTACCCATCCGGATGAGAAACTAAATATGGATTGCGTGCCCCTCAGCGGCATGTGCCGCTTCCATGATCACCTCGCTCAGGGTTGGGTGAGCATGGACGTTGCGGGCAATTTCGGCGGTGGTCAGTTCCATGCGCTGCGCCAGCGTCAGCTCCGGCAGCAGCTCCGAGACATCCGGACCAATCATATGCGCACCCAGAATTTCGCCATATTTTGCGTCTGTGATGATTTTGACAAAACCAGTATAATCGCCCAATCCCAGCGCCTTGCCATTGGCAATAAAGGGAAAGCGCCCGACTTTCACGTCGTAACCGGCTTCTCTGGCTTGGGCTTCGGTGTAGCCGAAGGAAGCCACTTGCGGCGAGCAATAGACCGCGCGCGGCATCATGCGGTAATCCAGCGTGACCGTCTCCACGCCGGCAATATTTTCAGCACAGACGATGCCCTGCGCCGAAGCGACATGCGCTAGCAGCAACTGCCCGGTCACGTCGCCAATCGCCCAAATGCCCGGCACGTTGGTCGCCATACGTTCGTCAATCTGAATAAAGCCGCGCTCAGTCAACTGTACCCCAACTTTTTCCAATCCCAAATCACGCGTGTTGGGCTTGAAACCGATGGCAACCAGTGCCTGTTCTGCCTGCAAGGTCTTTTCCCCATCCGAAGCCGCCACCTTGACCGCTGCCCCTTGTTCATTGGATTGCACCTCCAGCACCCGCGTTCCGGTCATGATCTCAATGCCGCGCTTCTTGAGCGCCTTTGCCAGCTCAGCGCTGACCTCCTCATCTTCCAGAGGTAACACGCGCGGCAGCATCTCTACCAGCGTCACTTTGGCGCCGTAGGCGCTCCAGATGGTAGCAAACTCCACGCCAATCGCGCCGGCGCCAATGATCACTGCTGATTGCGGAACATGATCCTGCAAAATCGCCTCTGTATAGGTCACGATCCGCTTGCCGTCCACCGTCACACCTGGAATCATCGCCGTATAAGAACCGCTGGCGATGACAATGTTCGCCGCCTTCAGTTCCTGACTTTTCCCTTCAGCATCGGTTACCTGCAGGGTGTCTCTGGCAGTCAAGACCGCCGTTCCCATATAGACATCAATGTTGTTCTTCTTCATCAATAGACCGATGCCGCGCGTCAGACGCTGCGACACCTGACGACTGCGGTTGAAGGCAACGCTGTAATCCAGTTTGAGGTTTTCTAGTGAGAATCCGAACTCCTTACTGCCCTCCCGCAGGGTGTACGCCACTTCGGCATTTTTCAGTAACGCCTTTGAGGGGATACAGCCAACGTTTAAACATACCCCGCCCAGCCATTGCTTTTCTACAATGGCGGCTTTCTTACCCAACTGTGCGGCGCGAATGGCGCAAACATAGCCGCCCGGTCCTGCGCCAATCACAATCACATCATATACCTGATTTCCTTCCATAGTGCAAAACTCCATTGGTTATACAATATTTATTCGCTCATCCATGCCACAACGGAGGCATGGATACAGACAACAGACAAGCAGCTCAACCTGCCCCACCCTCTCTGATGCTTATTTTACTACGATCGTCAGCCTACTTCTGTCCAATTCTCCAGTACGCTGACCACTTTCGCCAGAAACCCATCCGCACTATAGCCGTCCAGGATGCGATGGTCAAAGGTAAAGGATAGATACACCATCGGACGAATGGCAATGGCATCATGGATAACCACCGGGCGCTTTTTGATGGCGCCCACCCCGAGAATGCCGCACTGCGGCTGTGGGATGATTGGCGTAGCGAAGAGTGAGCCGGAGGTGCCATGATTGGTAATGCTGAACGTGCCGCCTTTGACCTCATCGGGCTGCAAGCGATGGCTGCGGGCGCGCTCCGCCAAATCCTGGATAGCGCGCGCCAGTCCAAGCAAAGATAAGCCATCTGCATTTTTAATCACCGGCACAATCAGCCCTTCCTCGCCCAGCGAAACCGCCACACCGATATGAATAGCTTGATGGACGACCAACCCTTCATCCGACCAGGAGGAATTGACCTGCGGGTAGGCTTTCAGTGCGGTGACAATTGCCGAGATAAAATACGCGGTGTAAGTCAAACGGACGCCATCGCGGGCAAACTGCGCTTGATGCGCCTCACGATGCGCCGCTACCGCCGACATATCCGCTTCCATAACTGTAGTGACATGCGGAGAAGTGCGCTTGCTACGCGTCATATGTTCAGCAATCGCCAGACGCATGGCGCTGTGCGGGATGAGGATATCACCTTGCAGGGCAACGGATGGCTGCGGTGGCGATGTCTGCGGCTGGGCTTCCGGCAAACGGAAAAGTTCACCTCCGCCGCGGGTTTCCCAAGCAGGTGTTTCAACCGCAACCTCCTTGTGCTGCTCTAAATATGCCAGCACATCCTTCTTGGTGATCCGTCCGCCTTCGCCTGTGCCTTTGATCTGGGTAAGGTCAATCTGATGCTCTTTTGCCAAGCGGGCAACCACCGGCGAGATAAAGCCGAGATCGCGGGCGGCTTCGCTGATCGGCACGGTGCCGGCAGCGGATGTGGCGGCCGCCGCAGGAACGGCATGGAGCTGTGACATGCCGGTATCCGCTTCGGGAATCACCTCGCCTGGCTCACCAATCCATGCCAGTGTGGTACCGGCGCGGACCGTCTCGCCTTCACCAACCAGAATTTTCAGCAATACGCCGCTGGCGATGCTGGGTATCTCTGTTTGCACTTTGTCGGTGGTGATCTCCACCAACGCCTCTTCTTTTTCGACCCGCTCCCCTTCCTTTTTCAGCCATGAGACCACTGTGCCCTCGACAACCGACTCGCCCAACTGCGGCATGATCACACGCGTCGCCATCTTCCTTCTCCTTCCTAAAATTGAGCCAGTCTTCTCGCCGCATCGGCGATCTTCTGCGGATTGGGCATAAACCATTCCTGCAACGGAGGCGAAAACGGTACACCCGGCACATCCGGACCCGCCAGCCGGCGCACCGGCGCATCCAAATCGGTAAAGGCATGTTCGGCAATGATCGCGGCAACCTCCGCCCCATAACCCAGCGTCAGGTTATCCTCATGCACAATCAACGCTTTTCCCGTCCGCTTGACCGATTCCAGAATCGTGGTTTTATCCACTGGCGCCAGCGTGCGCAGGTCAACCACCTCTGCCTCAATCCCTTCCTGCGCCAGCAGCTCTGCCGCCTGCAGAGCGTAATAGTGCATCATGCCATAGGCAAAGATGCTCACATCCCGCCCAAAGCGCGAAATTTTCGCCGGACCAATGGGTACCAGATACTCCTCTTCTGGCACCTCGCCGCGTATCAAGCGGTAGCCTTTCTTGGGTTCAAAGAACATCACCGGATTGGGATCGCGGATCGCCGATTTGAGCAGTCCTTTGGCGTCATACGGATTAGAAGGGATGACCACTTTCAAACCGGGAACATGGGCAAAAAAGGCTTCCACCGACTGCGAATGATACAGCCCGCCGCTGATGCCGCCGCCGTAGGGAGCGCGGATGACCAGCGGCACCGACCATGTCCCGTTAGAACGGTAGCACATGCGGGCAGCCTCGCCAACAATCTGGTTGAACGCCGGGAAGATATAATCCGCAAACTGAATTTCACAAATTGGGCGCATTCCATACAGCGCCGCCCCAATCCCCACCCCGACAATGGACAGCTCTGCCAGCGGCGAATCGATCACGCGGTGCTCGCCGTACTTGTCATACAGACCCATTGTAGCACGGAAGACACCCCCGCGCTTGCCAACATCTTCCCCAACGATGAAAACGTCGGGGTCGCGCGCCATCTCCTCATCCATCGCCTGACGAATAGCTTCAATCAAAGTCATTTCAGGCATGAGACACCTCCTCGACAAAGACATGAGTGGCGGCATCTTCTACCGAAGGATAAGCTGCCTTTTCAGCGTATTCAACCGCTTCGTCCACGATTTGCTTCGCTTTTGCTTCCATCTCATCCAGCTTTTTGGGAGTCAAGATACCTTCTTTCTCCAAAATGGTTTGGGCAATCAGTAACGGATCACGCTTTTTATAAGCTTCCACCTCCTCGCGCGAACGATAGGTGCGGTCATCATCATCCGATGAGTGCGGCGTGATACGGTAAAGCTTTGCCTCAATCAGACTAGGGCCCTCGCCGCGGCGGGCTTTTTCCGCCGCTTCTGCAATGACTTCATACACCTGAAAGACATCTGTGCCATCCACCTCGCGCCCATCCAGTCCTAAGCCGCAGGCTTTGGCAGCCGGTCCAGGCACTGCCATCTGCCGTTCCACACGCTCGGAGATCGCATATTGATTATTCTGAACCAGAAAGATCACCGGCAGCCGGTGAACGGCAGCCCAGTTGACCCCTTCATACCATTCACCCTGTGAGGTAGCGCCTTCTCCAATGCAGGTAAGAACGACCTTGTCCTCGCCATGCAGCTTGATCGCCAGCCCAATTCCTGCCGCGTGCGAGGTCTGCGTGGCAACCGTCGCCGACTGGCTGGGTACATTGGCAGAACGCAGGCTCCAGTGGCTGGGCATCTGCCGGCCCGCCGAAGTAATGTCCTCTGCTTTGCCCATCATGCTCAAGGCAAAATCGCGCGGCGTATATCCCAGCGCAATCATCAAGGCAATATCCCGGTAGTAGGGCAAAAACCAGTCATAACCGCGCCGCAAGGCAAAAGCGGCACCAACTTGCGCCGCCTCCTGCCCAATACCGGAGATGTGAAAAGCAATGCGTCCCTGACGGTGCAGCACCCAGGAGCGCTCATCCAGCCGCCGTGAAAGCAGCATTGTCCAATACATGTCAAGTTTGGTCTCTTTGGATAGCATTGTAAACCCAACCCTCCATCAACAAGCAGTTTCGCCGCCATTCATAAGACACAGACGGCAACTTTATTAAAAAGGCAATATACTGCATTTTACCAAAGATTATCTGATTTGTTATAAAAACTCTTGTCTCATTCTACGCGGAAGCGCAGCGGCGGCGATTCCGTTACATTATCCGCCAGATCGTACGCCCGCAGCCGAAGCTCGTGCTCACCAATTTCCGCTTTCCACAACGCACTGTACGGCGCCAGGCTGCTCTCCACTATCACCTCGCCATCTAACAGCCATTCCACACGGCGAATGCCAAAAGCATCGCTCACATCACATCGCAAAATCAGCGGACTGTCCTCCCTGCGCTGCACCGTCTGACCATCCAGCGGCGAAATGATCCGCACTTCGGGGGGAGTATTATCCACGGTAACTTGAACGACCGAAGTTAGCACCTGCTGGTCCTGTGTTACCACCGTCAGCCGCAGCGCGTACAAGCCGTCCTGATCTCGGGTGTTCCACTCGCCAAGCACACCCTCGGTGACCGGGACAGAGCTATCCTCACCCAATTGCAGCCAGGTGCGCGGGTTCAAGCCGCGCCCAATTTGCAGCCGATAGAATGAAAAGTCTTCGCCCGCAGCCGTTCCGCGCACTGTCACCATGCCTTTGACATAACTGAACGACACGGGGCTGGTGATACAAGCAGCCGGGGAACAGGGAGCAGGCTGAATAGTGTCATACTCCGCCGGCGGGATGGGAATGTCATTTTGCTTTGCCCAGTCCAGCGCCTCATCCGGCAAGACCAGATAGATGCGCTCATCTATCATTTCCAATGGGGTAAAGACGGTAGCCAGCCGCCCGGTCTCCCGATTGACCTGATACACCTGATAGAGCGAATCGGCTTCTGTGGGTTCGCTGCCCTGAATAAAGACTTCGCTGACACGGCTTGGACAGGCAGATGTCGGCAGCTTGCCCGACGGGTCACACACTTCCATCTTGACCATACCCGGCGGTTCATCCCAGCCGACAGCCGGCAGGTCGCGCGTTGCATACTGCATAACCGCCCGCCAAACGCCCGCGGCAAGTTTTGGCTGGAGACGTATGGACGCCTCCGCATCGGCGGGCAAACCCAGCCAGACCACCAGCAGCCGCTGCGGGGTGTAACCCGCCGTCCACACTTGCCCGCCATCTGCCGTCTGCCCGAGTTTGGCGCCTATCGGTCTGCCAATCTCCAGCGGGTTGGGGTACCCCAGACTGACCCGCCGGGCGTTTTCATCGCTCAAGACATGATTGACCAGATAAGCAAGCTGTGCACTGACCACCGCCTGCCTTTCGATGCCGCCGGAATGAGCTGCGTCCAGCCAGCGGCGCCCATCCCTATCTTCTATCGCCAGCACCAGCAACGGTTCAAAAGTGCCGCCTTCGCTCACCCGCCGGCCGATCAACACCCCCTGACCGGCAACAACCTGATATGCCTGTGCAACGCTCAAGATGGAAGTATTGCCGCCGCCAAAAAGCAAATCCTCTGGGTGTGCGCTGGCTGCCAGCCCGCGCAATCCAAACGGTTCCGCCAGACGCCACACATTGGAAGCCCCCAGTTGGACCAGTAAATCGGCAAACGGCACCAGATAATCATTTGCCAGCGCCAAACGCAGGCGCTGAGGACCATGAAATTGACCATCCGGGTTACGGCGTCCTTGCAGGCTCTGCGGCAGCCGGGCGGGGATGTCCCACATCAGGCTGGCAGGCGACATCCCGCGCGCAAAACCTGCCAGCGCCACAAACGGCGTCAGCAGGCTGCCGGGCTGCCCGGTCGGCAAAAACTCCTTTTCGCCTTGCTGGGTCGTCTCGCCAAGCAATGCCAGCACCTGTCCGCTTTCCACATCCAATAACACCGCTCCAGCGCGCAGATCAGCCGGGTAAAAACGGGAATCGCTTGAAAGCGTTGGCAGTAAACGCCCCGCCGGACAGTTTTCCGGTAAATCGTCACCCTGCCCGCTCAAACGGCGCAATTGAGCCGTGACTGTGCATTCCAATTGCTGCTGTAAATCCCAGTCGAGCGTGGTCAGGATGTGTAAGCCGCCGCGCTCCACCCGCCGCCGGCCCATCTGCTCCGCTGCCTGTTCCAGCGCCAAGCGGGCAAAGGCACGTCCAATTTGTTCTTGCTCCGCAGCAGGCTGACGAAAAACGGGCTGGTTTTGAACAGCCTGTTCAAATTCCTGCCGGTTGATTGCGCCCGCTGCCAGCAGGCGCTCGAGTACAGAGCGCTGACGTTCCCGCGCGGCAATCGGTGCGTCCAGCGGGTTCAGCGCAGGTGACTCATAGGCGGCGAGCAATTGCGCCGACTCCGCAAGGGTCAACTGGCTGGCAGGCTTACCCAGATAAAGCTGCGCAGCACTATCGGCACCATAAGCAAGATGCCCATAAAAGGCGCTGTTCAAGAACCATTCCAGCACCCGCGTGCGCCCATATGTTGCCACGATTTGACCTGCAAGAAAGCGCATACGCAGAGCACGGCGGGCATCCGGCGGTTCGCCTTCCAGCAGCAGCTCCAGCCCCAGCCGCTCGGCAATCGTGCGCGGTTCGGGGTCACTTAAGTGCCGCAGGTCAAACCCCGGATGCACCCAAAAACCGGGATCATAAAGCGCCAGCGTGGACTGCACCAGATAGGGCGAAAAATGTTCCGGCAAGAGAGGATCAATCTGTAAAAAGCGGCGCCTTATGCCAGGGTTTTCCAGAGTCAGAATGACATCCTGACCATTGCGAGCGTACAAACGGGTTGGTTCAAGCAGCCAGCCATCCTGCGGATCGAACATATCCGGCAATGACTCGATGGATGGCAAATCATCGGTCAAGCCGGCAAACAACGACGCCAGGACAAACACACCTCCAACCAGCGAAAGGCTGAACACCGCCCCCAGCCCCAGCGCTCCCTGGCGGAGCCGTTGCCGAAGACCCTGCAATTGACGGGATTTCCGTCTCTGCCGCCGATTGACTAAGGTATATAACAAATGCAATCGCAAAACTGGTTTCCCCTGTCGCTTATGGAGTGGAGGATGTTGGCAGGGTGCGCGTCAGCGTCACCGTACGTGTCGGCGTCCACGTTGCGCTTGGCTGGCGGGTATTGGTCGGTACGGGAGTGCGGGTTGGCACTCGGGTGTCGGTCGGCGGGCGCGTCCGGGTGGGCACCTTGGTCATGGTAGGCGTGATCAGGATTTGTAACTTTTCCTCAGCCACCGTACGCCATTCGGCAGGCATGACCTTCTCCGGCAAATCCAGCAATGCCTGCCAGTCCCGGATAGCCGCGCGGCTTTCTCCGATCCGCTCCAGCGCCTGCGCCCGCCAGTAATAGACACCCGCCCGTTCAGCATCGTTCTGCGCCAGACCTTCGGCGCTGGCAAACTGCTGATAGGCACTGCGGTCTTCCTCTTTCAGCAAGTACACCCTGCCCAAGGCAATGCGAGCCGGATACGACCTGCCGTTCAACTGCACTGCTTTGCTCAAATCGGCAAGCGCGGCGTCCAGATTGTTTTGCGACAGATACAACCTGCCGCGCTGAAAATACGCCTCAAAGGAACGACTGTCTTTTTGCAGAGCCTGGTCAAACATTTGAAAAGCTTGATCCAATTGACCGCCGGCAGCGTACACCGCCCCAAGCCACGCCAGCGCTTGAGCGTCATCCGGCTGATACGTCAGATAAGTGCTCAACGCCGAAAGCGCTTTCTCCGTATCACCCAGCAGCATCGCAATTTCACCTACAAGCCGATACCCACCCAGAAAAGTAATGTCCATCTGGTTGGCGCGTTCAGCATCCTGCAAAGCCCGTTCCAGTTCACCTGTCAGCAGGTAAGCCTGCGCTCGATAGAAATACAACAGCACCGCGTCCGGCATCTGGCGGGATACTTTCTCCAGTTCTGCCAGCGCTTTCTCACCATCGCCTCGCCACAAAGCCAGCACAGCCAGCTCCAGCCGTGCCTCATACAACTGCGGGTCCAACTGCAAAGCTTTTTGCAGACTGCTTTGTGCCGATTGAGCGTTATCAGGCGAAACCGCCATTGCCACGCGCGCCTGACCCAGATACGCCGGCGCAAACTCCGGATTGAGCGCCAGTGCTTGTTTATAAAACTCGTTCGCCTGGCTGTACTTACCCTGCAAGCGGTACGCCTCGCCTTTGTAATAAAACAAATCCGCCGCCTGCGGCTGCAAGGTGATTGCCTGATCCAGATAAAGCGCCATCTGGTCGTACTGCCCCCGCCCCAGCGCGCGCAGCGCAGTATTATACGCCTCGCTGATATGCGGCGTGTTCACATACAAAGGTGTGGGGGTGTAAGTCGCTTGTAAGAACATCCACAATGGCGTAGGACCCACGGGGGTCATCGCCGCAGTGCTGTAGCCGAAGGTTGGCGCAGGTGCTTCGGTCGCTGTTGCCGGAAAGAGGGGACGTTCAGCAACCGGCGCTTCCTTCTGCGGGCGGGTGCTAATCACTGCGAACACAATCGTAGCCACAAAAACCACAAAGGCGCTGCCAAACAGAAATACCTGACGGAACGAAAGGGGCGGCTTGGGCATCTCGCGGGACTTAATCTTTGGCAGGGTATTTTCCCAGTTGCGCCGCTGGGATTGAAGGGGCACAACCAGTTTGGGATCAGGCGGCAACTGCCCCAGCATGATCAACCCGCGCTTCGCCGCCACATTTTGCGGATCCAGCCGCAGCGTTTCTTTGAGACAATAGATACGTTCCTTGCGGCTTTCCACAACTGCGCTCATCCACAGCCAGTACTCCGCCTGATTGGGATCGGCTTTCAGCAGGCGCGTCAGCAAATCCCGAGCACGCGCCCGTTCTCCCTTCTCAATCGCTTGCAGCGCTTCCTGAAACATGACCGTTTGCGTAGCAGACATAATATGAGTTTAGCACAGCCCAAAACGACGAGCAAGGTTTTTCCCTCTCGACAAAGCACAAATTTTGCACCGGCGTTTGCAGAAATCTGCACAAAATGCTGCAAAAAAGCGCCGCAAACCCTTGGACAAAGCGCAAATTTTGCACCGGCAGCTGCAAACATCTGCACAAAATGCTGCAAAAAAGTGCAGCAAACCCTTGGATAAAGCGCAAATTTGCACCGGCGGCTGCAAAAATCTGCACGAAATACTGCAAAAAAGTGCAGCAAAACCCCTTGACAAAACAGAAAGTATGTTCTATAATGCAATAGAATGATTGTTCTATCTATGTAGCTCGCACGAACGTCCATGCCTCGACCGCTCCTCTTCACCGCCGCTGCGGGGGGCGTTCCCCCTGCGTTGTCCCCTGCCTTGAAGGGGACGCTGCGGCGGCAGTTGGCATTAGGAGGGCGTTCGCTGCGCAGCCGGCAGGCGCATCTTTCCGAGCTCCGTGGGCTTCACGCTGCACTGCGATTGCAGAGTGCCGGAGACGGGAATTTTATTATTGTCTTTCATGATGCCGTGCTTCCTTTTCAAAAAACGCCATTCGACTGCAAAAGTTTGCACCAGCCTGATCAAGAAGAAGAAGAAGTTAATATCCTGGGAGAGGATCTTCTTCT
>DAOTYY010000122.1:0-2786 GCA_034434695.1 Anaerolineaceae bacterium | reverse complement strand
CAAACTTGAACTGCTCAAAGGCAACACCAAACTCAATCACTTTGCTCTCAAATCAAAATTGTACGTACGCGCTATCCAATCGGCTTACGCTGCTCTTCGGGAACTCAATCCCGTTCAATTGGCTGCGTAAGGTGAGAATATAAATTATTCAGTGGAGGGAACATGAAGAAAAAAATTATCGTCATTGGCAGTGGTTTTGGGGGGCTTGGGGCTGCATGTCGTCTGGCGGCGCGGGGTCACGATGTGGAGATTTTTGAAAAACGTGATAAACCGGGTGGACGAGGCTATGTGTATGAAATAAATGGGTTTAAGTTTGATGGTGGACCAACAGTTATAACTGCGCCGTTCATGTTCGATGATATTTTTAAGGCTGCAGGAAAACGCCGTGAAGATTACATTGAGTTTGTTCCGGTTAATCCGTTTTATCGCATTTATGATCATGAAAAACGTTCTTTTGACTATAATAACGATCCGGAATTTATTTACGAACAGATTCGGCAGCGTAACCCGGCAGATGTAGAGGGATATAAACGTTTTATTGAAACAACGCGTCCTATTTTTCAGAAAGGTTTTGTTGAACTAGCCAGTAAGCCATTTTTACATGTCACGGACATGCTAAGGATAGCACCAGATCTAATTCGGTTGCAATCCTATAAGAGCGTTTATCGCTATGTATCCCAGTTTGTTAAGGATGATTTTCTACGCCGTGTGTTTTCGTTTCACCCGCTTCTTGTCGGTGGAAATCCGTTTGATACGACCAGTATTTATGCCATGATTCATTATCTTGAACGTGAGTGGGGTGTCTGGTTTGCGATGGGCGGTACTGGTGCTTTAGTGAACGCACTGGTTAGACTATTCGAAGAACTAGGCGGTAAGATTCATCTGAACGCCGAGGTGACCGAGATTCTGGTTGAAGGCAGACGTGTGCTTGGCGTTCGACTTGCTGATGGCAGCATACACCGTGCGGATGTGGTTGTCTCAAATAGTGAGGTTGCCAATACCTATATGCAATTAATCCCGTCGAAATACCGCCGCCGCAACAGTGACATGCGCTACCGACATATGAAATACAGCATGTCACTATTTGTAATTTACTTTGGCACCCGGAAACGTTATCTGGACTCTGGATTAGCGCATCATAATATCATTCTGAGTAAGCGGTACAAAGAGTTACTGAATGATATTTTCAATAAAAAAGTGTTGACTGAAGATTTTTCGCTATATCTGCATATGCCCACGATTACAGACCCGTCTTTGGCACCTGAAGGCTGCGAGGCATTTTATGTCCTTTCTCCGGTACCTCATATGGGTTCTGGAATTGATTGGACACAGACAGCGCGCCCTTACCGTGACCGCATTATCAAGTTTCTGGAAGAAAATTATCTCCCTGATTTGAGTGCCAATATTATTGCTGAGCATTACATTGACCCCTTGCATTTTCAAACTACGTTGAGTAGTTATATAGGGGCGGCATTCTCCGTGCAGCCTGTATTGACCCAATCAGCCTGGTTTCGACCTCACAATCGTTCGGAGGATTTTGACAATCTTTATCTGGTTGGAGCTGGCACTCATCCCGGCGCAGGTTTGCCAGGAGTGCTGTCATCATCCATAATTGTTGAAAACTTGATTGAGAGATCTGGGTAGCAAAGTATGCCGTAGTACATTCGTATCCAGAATGAGGTTTTTTATGATTGCTACGTTGGATTGGAAAATCGCACAGACTGAAAGTGAAAAGGTAATTCAGGAAAGTTCTAAAACTTTCTATTTTGCCACGCGGCTATTGCCGGCAAAGAAGCGTATTGCCATCGTTGCTTTATATGCTTTTTGTCGGACGACTGACGATCTTATAGATCACAGCGAAGCCACTCTAAGTGACCTGGAAGCCTGGCGTGCCCAGGTGAATCTTAAACCGGAAGATCAGAGTAATCCGCTCCTCTTGTTATGGTCTCAAGTGCGTGAGGAGTTTGGTATTGATCGCCGCTATGAACAGGAGTTGATTGATGGGGTGGCAATGGATTTGAGTAAGCGAGGTTATCGAACTTGGGAGGAGCTTCAAGAGTATTGTTATCGAGTGGCTTCTACGGTCGGGTTGTTGTCAATTCCGATTATCGGGCTGGCTAGAGGTGCGACCTTTGAACAGGCAGCACCTTATGCCATTCAGCTTGGTATCGCCTTACAATTGACGAATATTTTGAGAGATGTGGGCGAGGATGCAAGCCGTGGAAGAGTGTACATTCCTGAAGAGGACTTAACAAACTTTGGTTTGACACGTCAGGATATTCTGCACCGTGTATATGATGAGCGCTTTGTGGGGTTGATGAAATTTGAAGTTGCGAGAGCTAAATCCCTATATCAAAAGGCTCTTCCAGGAATTCTGTACCTTGATCAGTCTGTTCGTGCTGCTGTTGGTGTTGCTGCTCTGCTCTATAAAGCAATTTTGGACGAAATTGAAACCATTGAGTACCGGGTTTTTGATCAAAGGGCTTACACAACCGCATGGCAAAAGATCAAACTTTTACCGGGCATCCTTTATAAGGTCATAACTCTGCAACCAATCAGTTGCGCAAATTGACGGCAAACAAATAGGAATATCGAGCACTGATGGATGAATGATCATCCTTCAGACTGGTCAAAAATATACTCCTCTGATGCTGATTGACTGACAAATCTTAATAAGAGAAGGCTATCGGCATTCTTCCTTCTATGGCAAACTTATGTTCCCACACATAACCAGCCGTAGGAAGGAAGAAATGAACAATAGCCTCACACTGTATCGTATCATAATG
>DAOTYY010000121.1:0-2612 GCA_034434695.1 Anaerolineaceae bacterium | reverse complement strand
AACTTGAACTGCTCAAAGGCAACACCAAACTCAATCACTTTGCTCTCAAATCAAAATTGTACGTACGCGCTATCCAATCGGCTTACGCTGCTCTTCGGGAACTCAATCCCGTTCAATTGGCTGCGTAAGGTGAGTTTCTAATTTTTATGCTGTTCGTTTTTGGTGTTTGTATTCCAGATTGGCCGATTGATTTTCCACAGCTTCTCAACAACTGCGTTGAGATTTTACAGCAGGGGAGAGTGACTGGCTCATGACCTGTTCGTCTAAACACTTCCTCGAAGAAATCGCAAAATACTGGGCAGTTCCTATTTACCAATCTGACCCGACGCAACTGCATTTTTTGGTCAGCTCCTCTCAAGATTTGCAGTTATTTTGTGCCAAACTATCCGAGTTGACATATTATTTGGTGACCATAGCCGCTAATGATGAGCGTGAGCTAGAGGATCATTGTTTTAAGATTTACTACATTTTTTCTCATCCTACGGAGAATCTTTTTGTAACTCTCGAATTGAGTCTTAAGCAAGGTCAACACACCTATCCTTCGATTGCTGACATTTTCCCTGCTGCTCAGCTATTTGAAGACGAAATCGCTGATCTCTTTGGTCTTTTTTCTGAGAGCGGTTCTGGCAATTTGCAGCACATTTTACGCTTGCATGGCGGTTATCCAGAGGGTTTCTATCCGCTTCGCCGTGATTCCCCTGACCAAGCCTTTCAAAATCAACCGATGGACGTGCCGGCTGTCCTAACGTTTCCATCTATTCTTGCCGATCCTGACAGCTTATCCCAAGAGGGAATATATATGCCGGTGGGTCCAATTCATGCAGGGGTGATTGAGCCCGGTAACTTTCTTTTTCACCTTGAGGGTGAGACTATCGAAGGGCTGCAAATCCGGCTTGGCTATACCCATAAAGGTATCGAACGGTTATTTCAGCGAAAATATCGCTTGTTCAATGGCTGGCAGCTAGCCGAAAAAGTTTCTGGGGAGATGTCTTTTGCGCATAACCTTGCCTATTGTAAAGCTGTTGAATCGCTGTTGCAGGCTCATCCCGCTGATGAGGCAAATTTGTTACGGGCAGTTTTTTTGGAGCTTGAGCGGCTGTACAATCATATTGGCGATTGCAGCGCTTTGATTCACGATTTGGCGTTGGAGGTGATTGTTGCAGATTTGTCGGTATTGCGTGAGCAATTGATGGCTTTGAACCAAGAGCTAACCGGTTCGCGTTTTTTACGCGGCATTAATAAGCCCGGCGGTATCACTTTGCCAAAACCTTTGCAGAAGCAATGGATTTTAGAGGTAGTCAGGCGGGTTGTGGATTCATTCCTAGATGCTGCTCGCAATATTTTGTTGCGTCCCGATTTTCGCGAACGGACGATAAATGTCGGTGTGTTGTCCAAAAAGGCTGCATTACGTTTGGGGATTACAGGGTTGGCGGCAAGAGCCTCTGGCGTGATGAGAGATTTTCGCTTGCAGCATCCATTTGCGCCTTATGATGAGGATGAGATTCAGAGCCTGTTGCGCAGTGCTTTTGAGCAAATTGATTTGTCGCTCTATTCTACGGACGTTATGGGCGATGTTTTTGCTCGTTTTGTTCAACGGGTAGTCGAAGTGGAACTTGCAAGGAAGCTGGTGGAGAAGTTTCTAGGCTGGTGGAGAGATACTTCGATAACTGAGTTTTGTGTGCCATTTAATTTATCGGGTTCGAATTATGAGATTGGTTTTGGGTATGCTGAAGGTTGGCGGGGTGATGTTGTTTATTGGATCATGAAAGATAAATTTGACGGCATCTTCCGTTGTAAGGTGCGCGATCCTTCTGCCTTGAATTGGGCTGGTTTGCAGCAAGCGGTTGCGTTAACGCTAGAACCAAGAGATAAGTCAAACCAAACTGCTCTGGTGGACTTTCCCGTAATCAACAAGAGTTTCAATCTATCTTACACAGGGGTGGACTTGTGAGGAAGTCTCCTTTTAGCTCGGATTTATTAGGGCTTGTTTTGCGGCGGATGATCAAATTGTTACCTGCTTCGAAGCCAATTTATACGCGGCTTCAAAGGGAGGATAGATGGTATCGCATGCGCTCGGTAAATATACGGGTTGTTGACTGTGGTTCCAGTAATGTTGTTGAACAGGAGATTCAGGCTCTTTTTAATCCGGTGTATGATGCTGAACGGTTGGGCTTTCGTCTTGTGGCTTCGCCGCGGCATGCTGATTTGCTGCTGATTACCGGTCCAATCGCTTTGAATATGCAAGCAGCATTAATTGCCGCCTTTCGTGCAATGCCGGAACCGCGTCGGGTCATTACAATTGGCGATGATATAGGCGAAGAGAGTGTCTTCAACGATTCCTATGCTGTGGTTCCGCTTCCCCATGAAATTCGTACGGCACGAATTGCCCATATTCCCGGAGATCCTCCCTCGCCCGAACAAATTCTCCGCTCTCTTATGCGGGTTTTGTAAGCTTGATCGGGCCCCCTATTTTTTAGCTGGCATTGATTAATAGTTGTGTAAGGAAAATGACAACTTGACGAGAATAGGTTGTCAACTTTTTGTGATTCTGTTGTCAAGCATGGGGGCAAAAGGTGTTTGTAACATCAGCGGTGGGTGAATTTCGGGAAAAG
>DAOTYY010000120.1:0-2215 GCA_034434695.1 Anaerolineaceae bacterium | reverse complement strand
CCATTTGAGCGGCGGCGTCCTTGATACCCTGCTCAACAGTGCACCAGAAGGAATCCCAGGCGCAGAGGGCGTGCTGCACCATGATGAATTTGAGCGGCTTTTCGCCGGCGGGTGCTTCCGGAGCCTTGGTTGGCTCGATGGGCGCTTCTGGTGCTTTGGTGGGTTCGGCTGGTTTTTCCGGGACTTTGGTTGGCTCAGCAGGCTTCTCTGGGGCTGGCGTTGCCGCAGGCTGACAAGCAGCTAGAACAAGACTGAGCAGAACGATTAGGCTCAACCAAAAGCGAAACTTTTTCATTTTTTCCTCCTACACAATTACATTTCTGCAAGTATTTTAAGCTACGAAGATCTTTTCACTTGTGAACAACGCTTAAGCTTATGGCTTTTGATCACCTCCTTCTTGTCGTCTGCTGGTCTGACGGCTGGTCAGCCGTCAGACCAGCGTAGTTTAGAATTAGCGATAGGTACCAGCCAGTTCCTCGACAATATCTACGTTAGATTTGTCAATGAAGCCTGGTCCGGTGGCTGAGATGCCGAGAGCAGGGGTGATGTTCTGGCGCAGGTAAAGCACCAGGGACATCACGGTCCCATAGCCGATCAGGTATGGTTGAGCATCCATCACAAATAAGGTGATTCCATCGCGTATATATTTGATATTAGCCGGGCTGATGTCAAAGGTAACATGTTTAAGATCGCCGGCTTTGATACCCTGGGCTTCCACAAAGGCATAGAATGGGTCCGATCCAGCCGGGCCAACGGTCATGAAGGCATCAACATCTGGATGGGCGGTATAGTAATCGCTGATGGTCGTTTGAACCTGAGCAGCGTCTTCACCCTTGACGCCCAGTACCTCACCAGGAATACCCTTTTCTTTCAAGGCATCCAGGAAGCCACGGCAGCGGGCATCCAGCCCCGTGTGCCCAACCTGATGGTTGACACAGACGGCTTTTTTGACGCCAGCTTCTGCAAGCTTCAGACCACCATAATAACCCTGGACGTAATCTTCAGCCCCCCAGAAGGTCAGATAGGGAATTTGATCTACATCTGGACCTTGCCCGGTGTCATAAGCGACGACCGGGATGCCGGACTCGATGGCTTTTGTGACCGGCTCTTTGAAGAGCACCGGGTCGGTAATGACGACGCCCATGCCATCCGGTTTGGTAGCTGCTGCCTGGTCAATCAGAGTAGCGGTCTTTTCAACGTCAAACTTGTCTGGCCCATAGATTGTAACCTCAACTCCCATATGCTTGGCAGCATCTTGCATGCCCCTTTCCACCACGCACCAATACGGGTCATAGGCGCACATGGCGTGTTGCACCATTGCCAGTTTAAGCGGTTTGTCTGCCGGTACAGGTTGTTTTCCCAGCATCTTAGCGTCCACGAATCCCGGTCCGGTAGCGGTGACGGGAAGTGCCGGGCGAATGCCAAATTTGTTTGCCAGCATCAGGTACATCACTGCGCCATAACCCTGCAGATAGGGCTGTTGATCAACAGCGAAGAGAGTTGTGCCATCTTTGATCTTGGCTTCGACTTCGGGGGTCACATCAAAGGTGCCGTGCACTACGTTCTTAACGCCTTCGGCATCGAGGAAGGCATAGAAGGGGTTAGCCCCGCTGGGTCCGAGGGTTAAGAAGGCGTTGACATCCGGGTTGGCGGCGTAGAAGTCGCTGATGGTGGTTTGGCTCTGAGCGGCATCTTCGCCCTTAACACCAAGAACTTCAGCTTTGAGGTTTTTAGCTTTGAAAGCATCGAGGAAGCCCTGGCAACGCTTATCAAGACCGGCATGTCCGACCTGATGGTTGATGCAGACGCCGCGCTTGGCACCAGCCGCGATCAGCCGGACGCCGCTCTGATAACCGCCCTGATACTCATCCTGTCCAAGGTAGGTAAGGTAGGGGATGCCATCTTCCAGAGGCCCCTTGCCGGCATTGTATGCCAGGACAGGAATGCCAGTGTCAATGGCTTTCATAATGGGTTCTTTGAAGAGGACAGGATCGGTGACGGTGAGGGCGATGCCGTCCGGTTTGGCGGCGACAGCTTGATCAATCAATGAGGCAGTCTTCTCCAGATCAAACTTGTCTGGACCGAGGATTTGCACCTCAACCCCCATTTGAGCGGCGGCGTCCTTGATACCCTGCTCAACAGTGCACCAGAAGGAATCCCAGGCGCAGAGGGCGTGCTGCACCATGATGAATTTGAGCGGCTTTTCGCCGGCGGG
>DAOTYY010000119.1:0-27075 GCA_034434695.1 Anaerolineaceae bacterium | reverse complement strand
TTGCAAAAATCATCGACATCACAGAATAAAACGAGTAAACTGTCCATTGAGGGTCTCCTGGGGTTTCAACTGTTGTTGTGGTAACAAAAGTTTACTCCCTTTTGGAGATCCTCTCCTTATCCCGAACTCACGTTATAATACATATCAAGTTGTTCTCATCACCAATGGGAGAGGGTAACCATGAAGATTGCGGCAAACGGTAAAGTTAAGGGCGTGTACCTCGGGTTGGACACGTCCGACCTGACCAGCACGCCCCAAAGCGTCGTGCAGGTTACCTTTGAAGGCTTCAGCGGCGACCGTCATAGCGGAATCACGCGCCCATCCGATGGGCACATCTCTTACTATCCACGTGGCACTTTGATTCGCAACTTTCGCCAGGTCTCGATTGTTTCTGTGGAAGAGCTGGCAGAAATTGCCGCAAAGGTTGGGATAGAAGAGATCAGAGCCGAATGGCTGGGCGCAAACTTGTGTCTCGGCGGCATTCCCCATCTAACCGCTTTACCGCCGGCGACGCGCCTGTTCTTTCCCAGCGGCGCTGTCATCACGATAGAAGGTGAGAATTTACCTTGTACCTCTATGGCGCAGTCTATTCAGCGGCATACCCCCGGCTGGAAGGGTGAACCTGACACGATTGTACGGGCAGCCTTACGGCGACGCGGACTGGTGGGGTGGGTCGAACGCCCTGGCGCTATCCGCAGGGGTGATGAGGTACAGGTTGGTTTTGTTTCTGAAGACCTGTATGAACTGTGGCGGCGCTTTGTTACTGGCTGAAAACAGGCTGGCATGAATTTTCTCCGCTAAAAACGGAACAAAAAGTGTTATTCTATCGTTTTAAAATCTACAGGTTTCTTGGGCGTTTCGTTTGACCAGTTCGACTTGAAGAGAGGAGTTAATCAAAATGAAAAAGCGAACGTTGCTCTCTGTTTTCCTGTTGATTGCGCTAGTCTCCGCAGCTTGTAATTTGACTGGGTTGCAGCCATCTCCTGCGCCGCAACAGCCCGGTGGGGATACCATTGGGACTGCGGTTGCCCAAACCTTAACTGCGGTGATCCGGCCTACCCTGAGCCTGAACACCCCAACGGAAGCGGCTACGCTAGAGCTGCAGCCGACCACACCGCCGACACAATTGCCGAGCAACACACTGCCGCCTACGCTCACCCCCATCATTCCCAGCCTGACACCGGTTGTGCCGACTTCAACCCCGCCGCCAACCTTGACGCCGGTTCCCGTTCCCTGTGATCGCGCGGCTTTTGTGGCAGATGTGACAGTGCCCGACGGAACCAATTTTGCCCCCGGCACAACCTTCGTGAAAACATGGCGGTTGAAAAACAATGGCTCTTGCACCTGGACAACGGCTTATGCCCTGGTCTTCGATAGCGGCAACGCGATGGATGGACCGGTCGAAGTTGCCATGCCAGGCAATGTCGCACCCGGTCAACAAGTGGACCTCAGCGTGACCCTCAAAGCTCCGGGAACTGCCGGCACTTATCAGGGATTCTGGAAATTACGCAATGCCAGCGGAGCGCGCTTTGGCATTGGCGCTAATGCCGCCGGCTCCTTCTGGGTTAAAATCACTGTTGGCAATACTGCCACGCCTGGACCTTCTCCCACTGCCACGTTGGTCACCAGTGGTCAGTGTCAGATTTTGGAAACCAGTCCAACCTATGGCGCTTCATTCCCTAAGGGTGCTTCCTTTGACTCGCGCTGGAAGGTTAAGAACGTCAGCAGCAGTGCCTGGCTGACTTCTGAGGTGGACTTCAAGTATCTGGGCGGCACAGCGATGTATGAGGGCAACAATGCCTTTGACCTCAAACAGCAGGTTGACCCGAACGGAACCATTGACCTGATTGTTGACTCGATCGCCCCATCCAGCGCCGGGCTCTATACGATGACTTGGGGACTGGTGAAGAGCGGCACGACGCTATGCAGCATGTCAGTCACCATTCGGGTAACGAATTAACCGCTGAGAACGGGTTGCTGAAAGATTAGAGTTTTCGCCTTTTCAGGGAAAACTACTTGTCAAGCAGCTCGTTTTATGCTATTTTGTAATTGCATGAGCAGTTGCTGATTAACAATTCGGTTGGGGCGAACAATACCTCTCCGATAGAGCTGAGAAGCGGCTTCCGTAACTGTGTTAGGGATGACCGCAAAGGGGCGTCTAAGACGTCTCCGTGAAGATGACAGGCCGTATGCAGGACGGCTCCTGCCGCGGGCAGGATGGAATGTCGAGAATCTTCCGTTAAGCTTCAGCACTGCTCATGTTTTTACTTCCAGGTGGCGGCGCTTATGCCGTCACCTTGTTTTCAAGCGGGCAATTGGAGAAAACGTTCTGCGGTGGATCGGACAGGGCCCAAGTGTGCCCAATGCCTGCTTATGTGCAAATGTACCATAACCCTTATGATGGGCAAAGCCGTATCCCGGGAAGTTCTGATCACAGGCAATCATCCAGGCATCCCGGCTGGTTTTTGCCAGTACGGAAGCTGCGGCGATACTCAGTGAGCGGCGGTCACCCTTAATAATTGCTTCTTGTGGCAGAGGTATTTCCGGCAACCGCAAGGCATCCAGTAAAAGCTGCTGCGGCGTGATGATCAGTTGTTCCAGTGCGCGCTGCATTGCCAGACGGGTGGCATTCAAGATGCCCAACGCGTCTATCTCTTCCCAGGATGCCATTCCCACTCCCCATGTCAGGGCTTCCTGTTTGATCTTATCTGCCCAGTAAGAGCGCTGGCACGGGGTCATCAGTTTTGAATCGCGTACGCCGGATAATCGCTGTGGCAGAGTTTCATCAGCGCGGAAGATCACCGCCGCCGCCGTCACCGGTCCTGCCCAGGCGCCGCGGCCGGCTTCATCCAGACCTGCCAGGTATGTCAAACCGGCACGCCAAAAGCGTGCCTCGATTGTTAGATCAGGGATGATGCTCAGGGGCATAGAAACCGCGTAAATGGTTACGGCGGATGGCAAGCAGGTCTAATGCCATCTGGATTGAGTCTTTCATTACCCGTACTTTGCTGTTGGCATCAAAATACCAAGGGATGGGGATTTCTACGATGCGATAGCCGCGCAGGCGGGCAATATAGAGTACTTCGACATCAAACGTCCAGCCGGGAATCGTCTGATAACGAAAAATATCTTCGGCGACGGCTGCGCGGAAACATTTGAACCCGCATTGTGTGTCCTGCAATCCGGGCAATGCCACCAACCGCACCAGTGTATTGAATACTCTGCCGGTCAGATGGCGATAGGGCGGCTCATTATACCGCACCGCGCCGGGTGCTTCGCGCGAAGCGATAGCAACGTCTAGATCGGGCAACTGTGGCGGGATGAAACGGTTAATCTCTGCAATAGGCATGGAAAAATCTACGTCGGCAATGAAGCGGTATTCGCCCTTTGCCTCTAACATCCCGCGTTTGACCGCCAGTCCTTTGCCGCGCTGGTCCTCATGAATAACGTGCAAATAAGGGATTTGTCGGGTAAACGATTGTGCCAGCTCTAGTGTGCGATCCTGACTGCCGTTCTCAACAACTACGATTTCGACCGAATAGTTTTGCTTTTGAAAAAAATCATGAGCCTGTGAAAGTGTTTTTGGCAGGCGGTGTTCTTCGTTATGAGCCGGGAGAATAAGGGAGAGAAAAGGTCTGTTCAAGGCAGGTTTTGGCAACAGCAGTGGATGCCACCCCCATTGTCAGTTGCATCAGAATAACGGCGCGTCTTGCAGATCATCGCGGTCGTTTGGATTGGCGACTTTCTCAGAAATGATCATTTCGCTGCCTTTAGAACCAAAAAGATGCACCGGTGTTTTTAGCTGGAATGTGCTTGCCAGATAGGGTTGCCGTTCACCAATCCAGACGCGTTGATTGGCACGCAGACGCTTCAGCAATTCCTGACGATCAATCAGGCGGAGGTCGGAGTATGTTGGCCCGCGCCGTTCATATATCCGCACCAGTTTAATGCGCCCCTGCGGGTCATAGCGTACTGCTTCGATGATAAGATCCGGTTTCCGATTCATTCTTCTGAGGTTCACCGTTTTTCAAGAAGAACCGCCGAGGTGTTTCGGCGGATTGAGTGTTGTCCGGCGGATTTGCGCTAGTCCCTGTCAAGGGAAACCGCCGACCTGCCTTTGTAGGTCAACCGCCTTCCTGTCGGGGCGGGCGGATTTGAACCGCCGACCTCACGGTCCCAAACCGTGCACTCTAACCGGACTGAGCCACGCCCCGGTAGGTTAGAGTATAATCCGAATAGCGGAGAACCGTCAAGGAAATATGAAAAAGAAACATTTTTCGCGCCTCTGGCTTGTTGCTTTCATTCTGCTGTTTGCAGGGGTGACCGCCTGCATTCCAGTGCCGGTCAATCCGGCGCCTGTGCAGGTCACTATTTCTAACTTCAATGAGCTGCAGTCCACCTTTACCCCGATCCCGACATTGACACCTTTACCTACTGCGACTGCTACAGCAACGCCTCCATTGTTAGGTTGTTCCGAACAATCCGGGCGCATTGAGCGCGGACAGGTGGACACTGCTCTGCTGACCAAACCGCTGGTTTTCCGGGCGTATTTGCCGCCCTGTTTTCGTCCTGCCTCAGCGGAGCTTTATCCGGTACTGGTTTTGTTGCATGGGCAGGGGTTTAGAGATGACCAGTGGGAACGGCTGGGCGTGGCGCAGGCTGCTGATGAGCTGATTGTCAGCGGGTATGCCAGACCTTTCCTGATTGTCATGCCATACGAAGAAAATTCGCTGATCAATATACAAGACTCCGCATTCGGTCAGGCAATCGTTGATGCGCTTGTTCCATATATTACCCAACGTTATCCTGCCTGCACGGAACGTGCCTGTCGGGCGATTGGAGGCATCTCGCGCGGCGCAATCTGGGCAGTACGGATCGGTTTTATTCGCTGGGAAGCCTTTGGAGCGATTGGCGCGCACAGTTATCCCGTGAGCGGCGATCCCGCTGGCTTTTCCAACTGGCTTGGTAAAATTCCTGCTGATCAGCTCCCCAAACTATACGTGGATATCGGTACACGAGATGATTATTTGAATGCCGCTGTAAAATTTGCCGGGATGTTGAACGATTTACGTGTACCGCATGAGTGGCATTTGAACCCTGGCAATCATACCGAAGAATATTGGAAGGCGCATACGGCAGAATATCTGCGCTGGTATGTGGAACAAATCGCTGCACCTTAAAGAAGGGCTTTTGATATAATGACACCCATGCTGACCCTGCAGGAAGTTGAACACATTGCTCGTCTGGCGCGCCTGACGCTGACTGATGAAGAGAAGGAACGTTATCGCCGGCAGCTTTCCGAGATTTTGGAATATGCTGCCCGTCTGCAAGCTCTGGATACCGGCGATATTCTGCCTACATTCAGCGTCCTGCCGCCGCAAAACGTTCTGCGCGCCGATGAGGTCCAGCCTTCGCTGGATACGGAAGAGATTTTGCGCAACGCCGCAAAAATTGAGAAACATCAATTTTGTGTTCCTCCGGTGTTGGATGTCCCATGAATGCCATTGACGACCTGACCGATTTCACGGTAAGCCGGGCACTGGCAGCACTACGCAGTGGAGAGCTTACCTGTACCGAACTGGTGCGCGCCTGTTTGGAGCGTATTGAGCGCCTGGAGCCGCGTTTGCATACCTTTATTACACTCACTCCGGAGCTGGCATTGCAGCAGGCAGCCGCCGCTGACAGGCAGTACATTCAGGCGCGCAAGCGCGGCGAATCTATCCCGCCGTTGTTGGGCATTCCGATCGCAATTAAGGATTTGCTGGCGCTAGCAGGTGTGCGCTGCACCTGCGGTTCTCGCATTCTGGATAATTTTGTGCCGCCCTATAGCGCAACCGCTGTCCAGCGCTTGCTGGATGCCGGCGTGGTGGTTCTGGGAAAGACCAATGCCGATGAATTTGCAATGGGTTCATCTACAGAAAATTCCGCTTACGGTGTGACACGTAATCCCTGGAATCTGGCGCACGTGCCCGGCGGCTCAAGCGGGGGAAGCGCCGCGGCGGTTGCCGCACGCATGACTCTTGCTGCTCTTGGGACGGATACGGGCGGTAGTGTACGGCAACCGGCTTCGTTTTGCGGTGTGACCGGTCTGAAACCCACCTATGGACGTGTTTCGCGCTTTGGATTGGTGGCGTATGGCTCTTCGCTGGATACGGTGGGTGTCTTTGCCCGTACGGCGCAAGATGTTGCGCTGCTCTTCGCACATATGGCAGGGTTTGATTCGCGAGATGCCACCTCGGTGGATATGCCCTTACCGCCATTACATTTGAACAGCGAGACAAACCTGAAAGGCATTCGCATTGGCGTTCCGCAAGAGTATTTCATCAAGGGTATTCAACCAGAGGTGGAAAATGCCGTCAAAGCCGCAATTGCTCATCTGGAGGGATTGGGCGCAGAAGTGCGGCAGATCAACCTGCCGCATACCGAGTATGCCTTGCCGGTATATTATCTGATTGCCCCGGCGGAGGCTTCCGCCAATCTGGCGCGTTATGATGGTGTTCGTTTTGGCCCTCGGGTTGAGGCAGAGAATGTACTGGATCTGTTTTGTGAGACGCGCGGCAAACTGTTCGGCGCTGAGGTCAAACGGCGTATCATGCTTGGCACCTACGCACTTTCCGCCGGCTACTACGATGCTTATTACGGTCAGGCACAAAAAGTGCGCACGTTGATCAAGCGTGACTTCGAAAAGGCTTTTGAACTGGTGGATGTGATTGCTGCGCCGGTGGCACCCAGCACGGCGTTTAAGATCGGCGAGCATACTGATGAGCCGCTGGCGATGTATCTGGAAGATGTCTTTACGCTGCCGGCGAATCTGGCAGGGGTGCCGGGGCTGGCATTCCCCGTTGGTTTTGACCATCAGGGGCTGCCTGTCGGGATGCAATTGATGGGAGCACCGTTTGGCGAAGAGATGCTTTTACGTCTGGCACATGTATATCAGCAAACAACGGCGTGGCATTTACAGAAGCCAACTGAAATGGATTGATCAGCAGAAAGGGAGAAGCAGGATGTCAAAGGTGTACCGCGTTCGACCTGGCGCAAAAGTGCGCCTGAAGGATTTTGACCCGAACGATACCAGTGAGCTTAAGGGAGGCAAAGAGGAGGGACAACAAGAGCTGGAAAAGCTCAACGCAGAGCTGGAGAGACTTCAGGAATGCCTGTATGCTGAAGGAAAGCACAAGGTACTGATTGTGTTGCAGGGGATGGATACCAGCGGCAAGGACGGCGTCATCCGCTCTGTTTTTGATGGCGTCAATCCGCAGGGTGTGCGGGTGGCTTGTTTCAAAGTACCCACTCCCGAAGAACTGGCACACGATTACCTCTGGCGGATTCACAAAATGACACCCGCTAAAGGCGAAATGGTCATCTTTAATCGCAGTCATTATGAGGATGTGTTGGTGGTGCGTGTCCATGAGCTGGTGCCCGAATCGGTCTGGAAAAAACGCTATGACCAGATCAATGCCTTTGAGCGCCTGCTGGTGGAGGAGGGTACTACAATTCTCAAGTTCTACCTGCATATTGACGAAGAAGAACAAAAGCAGCGTCTGCTTGACCGTCTGGCTGATCCCAGCAAACATTGGAAGTTTAATCCAGGCGATCTCAAGGAACGCGCCCTGTGGGGGCAGTACATGCAGGCTTATGAAGATGTCTTAAGCAAGACCAGCACCGACTGGGCGCCGTGGTACATTATCCCCGCCAACAAAAAATGGTACCGCAATCTGATGATCGCTCGTCTGCTGGTCGAGACGCTGAAATCGCTCGATATTCAGCTTCCTCAGCCGCTTAGCGAGGTTGATGTGGAACGTTACCGTGTGCAACTGCTGGTGGGTTAAGAAACTTGTAATTACTGAACCTGCATCATGGCACTATCGCAGCACTCCGCAGGGTGTTACAATAAACAACGAAATCAAAAGAATTGAATTGGGGATGATTTGCTTATGGCGGAAAACTTTAAGATTGCCATCCCAATGGCTGGGCGGGGTACACGAATGCGTCCGCACACCTGGAGTAAACCTAAGCCGCTGATCGCACTGGCTGGGAAGACCGTTCTGGATTATGTTCTGGACCAGTTCAATACACTGCCTGGTGCTGAACGCGCCGAATATGTCTTTATCATCGGTCCACAAGGTGACCAGATCAAAAACCACATGGAGCAGCACCATCCGGACAAGGTGTGCTATTATGTGGTTCAGACGGAAATGCGTGGTCAATCGGAGGCGCTTTATCTGGCGCGAGAGTATCTCAATGGTCCGATGGTCATGGCGTTTTCGGATACATTGATTGAAACAGACCTGTCTTTCTTGAAAGACGAAACCGCTGAGGGGGTTGCCTGGGTGAAAGCAGTGCCAGACCCGCGCCGTTTTGGTGTGGCAGAGGTGAACGCTCAGGGATTTATTACACGTTTGGTGGAAAAACCACAGGATATGCGTAACAACCTGGCGGCGGTGGGATTTTATTATTTTCGCAACGGCGAGGCGCTGATCGCAGCAATTGAAGAACAGATGCGCCGCAAAGCCATGCTCAAGAATGAGTACTTTCTGGCAGATGCCATCAATATCATGCTGGAAAGGGGAGCGCGCTTCGTTACGGAGACTGTGGATGTCTGGCTGGATGCAGGTGTGCCGGAGGCGTTGCTGGAAACTAACCGCTATTTACTGAGCAAGTACTACCAGCAGGCACAAGAAAATTCGCATTGTCATGATGTAGCAATCATTCCTCCGGTGTTTATCCATCCAGAAGCGCAAGTGACGCGTTCGGTGATCGGACCGTATGTTTCCATCGGTAGCAATTGCCGCATTGACAGCGCCATCATTCGCAACTCGATCATTGACGAAGGTACAGAAGTGTTTCAACTCATTCTTGAAGACTCACTGATCGGTGAAGAGGTGCATCTGGAAAGCCAGGCGGTACATTTGAATCTTGGAGATGGCTCGCGGGCGTTGCGATGAACGTTGTAGTCTGTCATTCGGGTTATACCTATGCCGAGCGACCGACAGCCTTCTGGTGGCAGGGGGAACGTCTGGAGATCAATGTTATTGAAGCAGACTGGTGTACACCACAGGGCAAGGGCTTTCGCGTGTGCACACACCAAGGACAGAGCTTTGAATTGTTCTACGATGAACGCAATGACGACTGGGAAATCACTCCAGTTTAATCTTAGATAAACCATTTTCTCTGAAGCAAGGAGAAACCATGCGCCAAACCTATCTTAGCCAAAAGGTCGTCAATCTGAAACCCTCTGGTATCCGCAAGTTTTTTGATATTGCGGCAACAATGAAGGATGTTATCTCACTGGGAATTGGCGAGCCAGATTTCACCACGCCGGAACGTATCCTTGAAGCCGGGATCCGCTCCCTGCAAAGAGGTGAGACGCATTACACCTCGAACGCTGGCTTGAACGAACTGCGCCAGACAATTGCCGCTCATCTGGAGAGACTCTACGGCGTGCGTTATGATCCGGATGGAGAAATTATCATCACGGTCGGCGGTTCTGAAGCGTTGTATCTGGCGTTCACCGCATTGATTGATCCAGGTGATGAGGTGATTATTCTGACCCCATGCTTTGTTTCCTATCAGGCGGGCGTGTATTTGGCGGGAGGGGTGCCGGTAGAAGTGCCGTGTAGAATGGAAAACAATTTTGATCTTGATCCACAAGCGGTACTCGCAGCCATCACACCGCGCACGAAAGCCATTCTCATTGGTTACCCGAACAACCCAACTGGAGCAGTTGCCAGTCGTGAACGGTTACTGGAACTGGTAAGGATTGCTGAAGAACATGACTTAATAGTGATTTCTGATGAGATTTATGACCGTCTGGTATATGGCGTGCCGCATGTGTGTGTTCCGGCGCTGCCGGGCGCCCGCACCCGTACCATTCTGATTGGAGCTTTTTCCAAAGATTATGCCATGACTGGCTGGCGCATTGGCTATTGCGCTGGGCCCAAAGAAATCATGCAGGGGCTGGTGCGAGTTCATCAGTACACCATCATGTGCGCTCCTACCACCGCTCAGACGGCAGCCATCACCGCACTGCGAGAATGTGAAGAAGATGTGATCGAAATGCGCGAGGAATACGATAGACGGCGTAAACTGATTGTTTCTGGATTGAACCGTATTGGTTTGCCCACCTTTGAGCCGCGCGGTGCTTTCTATGCCTTCCCAAAGGTCAGCGTGACTGGGCTGGATGATGATACGTTTGCCAACCGTCTGTTACAGGAAGAACATGTGGCGGTTGTGCCGGGGAATGCATTTGGCGCCGGTGGCGAAGGGTTCGTGCGCTGTTCTTATGCCACCGCTTATGAGAAGATCGAGGAGGCTTTGCAACGGATTGAGAAATTTGTCAACCGGTTGTAAATTTGTTAATCACGCCTTGAATACGGTGCGAGACACTCATGCAATATGAACCGGTTATTGGTCTAGAGATCCACGCCGAACTGCTTACCCGGTCAAAAATGTTCTGCGGTTGTCCAGTGGTGGATTTGACACAGTCGCCGCCGAACAGCGCTGTATGCCCGGTGTGTGCCGGAATGCCGGGCACATTACCGGTGGTCAACCGCCAGGCAGTGGAACTTGCGCTGCGCGTGGCGCTGGCGTTGGAGTGTCAGGTTGCGCCGGTCAGCCTGTTTGCCCGCAAGAATTACTTTTATCCTGACCTGCCCAAAGGGTATCAAATTTCACAATATGAGTACCCGCTGGCACAGCATGGAAAACTGCCTATCCGGACGATGGATGGTGAACGATTCATCCGCATCCGCCGAGTCCATCTCGAAGAAGATACCGGCAAGTTGACTCATGTCAGCAGTGAGAAAGAAAGTTACTCGTTGGTTGATTTGAACCGCGCTGGCGTGCCTTTGCTGGAAATTGTTACCGAGCCGGATATGCACACGCTGGAGGAGCTGCGTGCTTTTGCTGAGGGGATGCGCCACCTGCTGCGCGTGTTGGGGGTTAACTCAGGTGATATGGAGAAAGGGGTTATTCGGTTTGAGGCGAACGTTTCCTTGCACCCGGTGGGCAGCGCAGAGCTGGGGACTCGGGTGGAAATTAAGAACCTGAACAGCTTTCGTGCTTTGATCCGCGCCACTGCTTATCAGATTGAACAGCAAATGGCATCTTTGCAGCGTGGTGAAACGATTGAACAGGAAACGCTGGGGTGGGATGATGCCAGCGAGATGACATTCTCCCAGCGCAGCAAAGAAGAGGCACATGATTACCGTTACTTTCCCGAGCCTGATTTGCCGCCTCTGGCGGTCGAACGTTCGTGGCTTGAGCGCGTGGCGGCTTCGCTTCCCGAACTGCCTTTTGCCCGTCTAAAACGGTTTCAAACGCAGTACGGCTTGAGTGCTGAAGATGCCGCCCTGCTGATAGAGGAATATGCCATTGCTGATTATTTTGAAGAGACGGTTAAAGCCGTGCCACAAGTGGCACCGCGTGTAGTTGCCGCTTGGATTACCGGCGAGTTGTTTGCATGGTTGAACCAGAGCGGTGAACGCCTGGAAGAAATTAAAGTCTCGCCTGCAGCGCTGGGGGAATTGCTGCGACTGGTGGCACAGGGCGAAATCAACCTGAACACTGCCAAGACAGTACTGAGCGAGATGCTGCATAGCGGTCACGCTGCCGGGCAAATTGTTGCCGAGCGCGGCTTGAAGCAAATCTCGGATGCGGATCAGATTGCCCATTGGGTTGCACAAGTATTGATAGCACATCCCCAGGAGTTGGAAAATTACCTGTCTGGAAAAGAGACGCTCTTTAACTGGTTTTTTGGTCAGGTTATGCGGCTTGCGGAGGGACGGGCAGACCCGCAACAGTTGCGGCAGGAGCTGGAAAAACAACTGCAAACCAGAAAAGCTAACCATCAAGGTTGATTCGGGTTGTTAGGCGGCTTGATATTGTCTGATAAAACTCCTTTTTATTCAGATAATCGTCACCCACAAAAAGCGATTTTCATCCTATTGACGCGTATCAGGTATTTTGTTACGCTATAAATGACCATTTTGGTTGGAGGAAGCAGTGCCGGGAGAACAACGACACAGGCGTTTGCACTGAAAGGCGGGCACACTTTACCGAGGGTGTCCGCTTATTTTTTTTGCTCAATCGTTTTTCTATCCACTGTAACTGTCGAAAGTCAGTTCAATACTTTTTGAGACGAGGAGAGTAAGCAAAATGGCGATGGCAACAAATGCATTTGAGATGGCACAAAAACAGTTTGATCATGTGGCTGATCTGTTGGGCCTGGAACCGCAGGTGCGTGAGATTCTGCGCTGGCCGTTGCGTGAATACCATTTTCGGATTCCGGTGCGCATGGATGACGGCTCGATTCGCGTTTTTCAGGGTTATCGTGTCCAGCACAACGACGCGCGCGGACCAAACAAAGGAGGCATTCGCTTTCATCCTGCTGAGACCGTGGATACCGTGCGAGCTCTGGCAACCTGGATGACCTGGAAATGTGCTGTGGTGGATTTGCCGCTGGGTGGCGGTAAAGGCGGCGTCATTGTTGACCCCGCCACGCTCTCAACCAGCGAGAAAGAACGCCTGGTGCGCGGCTATGTTCAGGCAATCTGGAAGAACATTGGTCCACGTGAAGACGTTCCAGCGCCGGATGTGGGCACTACGCCTCAGATGATGGGCTGGATGATGGATGAATATTCCAAGCTGTCTGGTCAATATACACCGGGCGTCATCACCGGTAAACCGGTGGGCGGCGGCGGTTCACTCGGACGCACTGAGGCGACCGGTTTTGGCGTCATTTACACCGTGCGTGAAGCTATGAAACACCTCAATATGGATTCTTCGCAGTGTTTGGCTGCCATTCAGGGTTTTGGCAACGTAGCACAATATGCTGCGATTGGGTTTATTGAAATGCTTAAGGGCAAGGTGATCTGTGTTTCCTATTGGGATCGTGATGACCGTTGTTCTTACACCGTCAGCAAAGCCGATGGCGTTGACCCTCATTTCCTGATGAGCATTACCGATCAATATGGTTCAATTGACAAGACAAAAGCTAAAGCTGCCGGCTATACTATTGAAGACGGAGATGTCTGGATTTCCAAAGACGTGGATGTATTGATTCCAGCGGCGCTGGAAGGTCAGATCAACGCTGAGACTGTGCATCGTATCAGCAGCCGTGTGCGTATCATTGCGGAAGGCGCAAACGGGCCCACCACGCCGGAGGCGGATGAGCTGATCAAACAACGCGGCATTTTCTTAATCCCTGACTTTTTGTGCAACGCCGGCGGGGTGACTGTCTCTTATTTTGAAAGCGTGCAGAACGATATGAATTTCTACTGGTCAAAGGAAGAAGTCCTGAAGCGGCTGGATGAGAAAATGAGTGTGGCTTTTGCTGCTGTTTTGGAAATGGCGGAGCATGAGAAAGTCTATATGCGCGATGCTGCCTATATGGTGGCGATTAACCGCGTGGTGAAGGCTATGCAATTGCGCGGCTGGATCTAAAGCCGATTCCTGTTTCCTCCTCAGTCATAGCGGTCCTCCCAAAAATTCTCGACGCCGGTTGCAAGAGACTGGCGTCGAGAGGTTTTAGAAAAGTGTCCATTAATGGCGGTGGCGCTTCTTTTTCTTCCCGCTGCTGATTTGTGCTGACTGAGCGGCGCTCTGGACAACAGGGCGCTCTTTTTCTCCGCTGCGCTCCTTTTCTACCGTTGCGGCGGCTTCGCGGCGGGGCTGCACTGTGAAAATGCGGTTGATCACTGCAACGCGAATATCACTGAGCAGTTCACGGAACATTTCAGAGGCACGGCTTTTGTATTGTACCAGCGGATCGCGTTGGGCATAGGCTTCCAGACCGATCGAAACCCGCAGGGATTCAACTTTGGTCAGGTATTCCACCCACAGGTCAGAGATAGCGTGCAGCAAGATTTGACGGAAGAGTTCATTCTGCAGACGCCAACCAAGATAATCAATCACTCGTTCGCGTTCCTCCTCGCTGAAAGCACTCAATGGCATGTTTGCGATTTTCTCAAAGGTTTCCAATCCCAATTGTTCGATTAAGCCATCACGCGTTTTGTCATCTAGCTGTTGCAACGTCACTTCCATTTGGGTCAATCGCTG
This sequence comes from Anaerolineaceae bacterium, assembly GCA_034434695.1. GTDB lineage: Bacteria > Chloroflexota > Anaerolineae > Anaerolineales > Anaerolineaceae > DYEC01. The sequence continues at coordinate 13,017 of DAOTYY010000119.1, read as the reverse complement.
CCATTCCGCCAGCCCGTAAGCTTGGCGGAGCGCGTCCAGTCCGCCTTGCAGATGCTCCAGCACCTGTTCTGCCACGCGTTGCGGCTGCGTTTCTTCCACCAGACTTGCCGCCAGATAGAAGTATTTCAGGCGGTAGTAAGCTTTCTGACGCTTCTGGTGGGTTTTCGGGTCAAAGGTCAGGCGGGTGCTCTGGGCAGTGACCAGCAATAGGTTCATGAGCTGGTGGTCATCCAGTGTCAGATTCGGCAGACGCGAAAGGTAATTATCCACGTCGTGGCGGATTTGCCCTTGCTCACCCAGCAAACGTTTTGCACGAAGGTCGAACAAGTGCTCAACAGCGTCCAGAATCATGGAGGAAACTTCCTCCCAGGGCCTCCCTTGGCATTGATCAGAACGAATACCGGTTTGTTCCTCTAGAGATTTCTCCAATGCCAGAATCATGCGGTTAATCTGAACAGCTTGCAGGGATGCTTCAACTTGCTGGCGTAATGCCATACGCACGTCTCGGTCGCCTTCGGGCAAACGGCGCAGTTGATCCGCTGAGAGTTTCAATGCTACATGAACCTGTTCGGAGATTTGTGCCAAAAGTTCCTGGGGGCGGCTGTAAGAAATCGTTTCTTCACCTTCGCCAAGAGTATCAAAGAAATTATCCAGGATTTCCAGACGTTCATCCTGCTGTTGCCGGATCAGTGCCTCCAGATGTTCCAGACGGTTTTGCACAGAGCGCATCACATGCCTGCGTTCGGCTTCCAGGGCGCGCTCCGCCATAAGCAGCAAGGCATCGCGTACTTCGTCTGTGCCTGGATTGTTAGAGGAGATTTCCCGACGCAGGGCGTCAATCAGCAGGCGAAAAGTGAACGAGGGCCAGCTAATGCTATCGTAATAGAGCGGCGGCTGAATCTGGTCCAGATAAGCCAGCAATTTCCAGGGTCCTTCTTCGTCCTTAAGTGCCTGAGGAATACGTTCTTGCAATTCACTGCGTAACATTTCCAGAACATCTTCGACCAGATCGTCTTTTGTGAATACCTGATCGCGTTGCTGATAGATGCGTTTGCGCTGGCTGTTTAGTACGTCATCGTATTCCAGTAAGTGCTTGCGGATGTCAAAATTGGCTCCTTCCACCCGCTCCTGTGATTGTTCGACCATTCTGCCAATCATATTCATTTCCAGCGGCAGACTGTCATCGAAGAAGATTCGTTTCCATAGCCCTTCGACCTGCTGACCGCCAAACAGGCGCATCAGGTCATCTTCAAGGGATAGGTAGAAGCGCGAGGAACCCGGGTCGCCCTGACGGGCTGAACGACCGCGCAATTGGTTATCAATGCGGCGCGCTTCATGGCGCTCAGAGCCGATCACATGCAAGCCGCCCAGATCGCGCACCCGTTTCATGTCTTCCATGTATTGCAGAAAGCTTTTGACCGCCTCCTCATAAATTCCGTAATCCTCGACAGGCATCTCAAGCAGCGCCTCACGGCGTTCTTCATTGGTCATGTCATACGGGTCAGCCGTGACTTTGCTCAAAACGCGGTTGACATCGCGCAGGATTGCTTCTGGCAGCTCGCCGCCCAGCTTGATATCCACGCCGCGCCCAGCCATATTGGTAGCGATGGTGACCATACCGAACGCCCCAGCGCGGGCGATAATTTGCGATTCCTCGTCATGCTTGCGGGCGTTCAATACCTGATGAGGAACACCGCCTTGAATGACCTTGAGCAGGCGTGGTGCATCTTCCGCTGAAAGCTCAAGTATGGCGAGTAACTTTTGCAGATTCTGTGGTTCTTCCAAATTGAGGGACAAACCAAGACTGCGCGCTAACGGGCGCATTTCTCCAGGATTCAGCTCCGACAATGGCTTATTGAGGACTTGCAGTTCTGGTATTGGGCGGTCCAGCACCTCGATGTGATTTTGCTCCATCCAAGCCCTTCGGATGAGCAGTGCTTGCAACAAACGGCGTACCGGCTCCGCCTGCAGACGTTCAGAGAGCAGTTCCGAATGTTCGACTGAAGTTGTGCCAACAAGTTGCGGTCGTCCCATGACGTGAAATCGGATGATTTCCTGTGTGATGGCGCGCAGTTTAGCTTCCTGTGTGCGATAAACCACATCGGGATAGTCCTTGCGTTTCCAGAAAACAGGCTTGCGTTGCGGGTCGTTGCGCTCGGCGTAGTAGGTGTATTTATAGCCCTGCTCATCCTTCGCCTCAACGGCTACCAGATGCGAGTCGGGCAGAGAGGCGATGTATTCCAGATTGGTCGGGATAGGAAAGACATCCAGTTTGTAGATTTTGCCGAATTCTTCCGCCTCGGTCAGGGCGGTGCCGGTCATACCTGCCAGCTTTTCATACATACGGAAATAGTTTTGCAGGGTGATGGTGGCATAGGTCACGTTGGCCGGTTCAATTTTGACGCCTTCTTTGGCTTCAATTGCCTGATGCAAGCCTTCAGACCAGCGGCGCCCGGGCATCAGCCGACCAGTAAACTCATCAATGATGATCACCTTGCCGTTCTGAACCAGATAGTCCTTGTTGCGACGGTAAAGATGTTGAGCGCGCAATGCCTGCTCCAAATAACCCAAGATGCGCGCCTGTTCGGGAGTGATGTCTTCGGGACGCTCTGGGTCACGCAGCGGCATATCCAACAGTTCTTCCACATGTGCCTCGCCCACTTCAGTCAGACTGACGGTGCGGTCTTTTTCGTCAATTTCATAATCCTCTGGGCGAAGCTGGCGGACAATTTGCGCCATGTGTTGATACCATTCCGTTTCTTCCTGCGCTGGACCGGAGATAATGAGCGGGGTGCGCGCTTCGTCTATCAGGACGTTGTCCACCTCGTCCACAATAGCGTAGTAATGCCCTCGCTGGACGCGGTCTTCCAGCCGCATGGTCAGGTTATCGCGCAGATAGTCAAAGCCAAACTCGCTGTTGGTGCCATAAGTGATGTCTGCTTTATAGGCTTCGGCGCGCAGTACCATGCGCAGGTTATGCTGGTCTTCATGCGGCGAGGTGCGTTCGAAATCCACCAGAAATGCCATGCGTCCGTTCTCAGTGCGCGAAGCCATCTGCAGGACTCCCACGCTCATTCCTAGCGCGTGATAGATGGGTGCCATCCAGCGTGCATCGCGCCGCGCCAGATAGTCATTTACCGTTACCAGATGTACACCGCGCCCAGTCAGGGCGTTCAGATAAATCGGCAGGGTGGCGACGAGAGTTTTGCCTTCACCGGTGCGCATCTCGGCAATCTTGCCGCGGTGCAAAATGATGCCGCCGATAAGCTGAACGTCATAGTGCCGCAAGCCGAGCGTGCGTTTGGAGGCTTCACGCACTGCGGCAAAAGCCTCTATCAGCAAGTCATCCAGCGTTTCGCCATCTGCCAGCCGCTGTTTGAACTGGTCGGTTTTGGCGCGCAATTCGTCATCGCTCAAGCGTTCATATTCCGCCTCCAGCGCATTGATCTGGCTGACAATTTCTTTTATTTCTTCTAACTCGCGTTTTTGGGGGTCGCCCCCCAATACTCGAAGAACTTTTCCTAGCATAAACCGTACCTTTCTGGAAAATGATTATACTTCAAGAAACCCCTTTCATCGGATATGCTTCATAGTGTTATACTTTGAACTTGTCAGTCGAACATTTTTTGCGTTGTAAAATCAGTTTTCTATACATCATTATTGGGGCAGCTCTAATGGATAGACGGTCAAGACAATCTGGTGATATTTTTCTCACTGGCGGACTGGGCTTTCTTGGCCGCGCCCTACTGGAAGAGATTGTCCATGAGCAGAGCTTTGAGAGCGCTTTTGTGCTGGTTAGGGATGCAGACATGCCGCCGGGTAATGCGATCAAACGCCTGCGGGTGCTGCTGGAAATCATTGCAAACCGTCACCAATGGATGTTTGGGGAAGAAGAACAAAAGTTTTTCATCGGCGGAGACAAGAAAGCTGTTCGTATTATTCCCGTTCAAGGTGACATTACATTGGAGAATTTGGGCATCGCGGGCAACTATGACTTCAGCCGCGTGACCCATGTCTGCCATGCGGCAGCGGTCACGGATTTGATTGCTCCGGAAGAGGTGTATGAAAGTGTAAATCTGCGCGGCACATTGAACATGCTTAATTTTGCCCGGCGTAATTTTGAACGCCTGCAAATGTTTGGCTATGTCGGCACGGCGTATGATCTCTATGATGGCAGAGAGGTGTTTGTGCCGGCAGGTCAACCACCTGAGCCAAAGCAGTTTGTCAACGGATACAGCCGTTCTAAGTGGTTTGCCAGAAAAGCGGTTGTTCAAAGCGGACTGCCGTACTGCATTTTTCTGCCGGGGATTATTTGCGGGCGCTCGACAGATGGATATCTGCCAGACGATGTGCCCTTGGGGGTGATTTACGGTCCGCCGCAGGGAATGGTCTTATTGAAAAGCGTTTGTGCACCGTTCCATTCGCTAGGAGAGGTGCTGGAAGTGGAGTTTTATTCGATAGGCGATGAGAGTGCCACGCTTAACGTGATTCCGCTGGATACAGCGGCTATCTTGCTCAATCGTATCTTAACTTCTGACCAAAACGAACCGGGCAGTGTTTATTACTTGACCCATCCTTACCCAGTACGCGTTGGGGAAATCTTAAGAGTCGCATCTGAAGTGGTTGGTGTGCGTGGAATCCGCCTGGTCAGAGACTTAAGCGGACGATCTTCATTGGAGAAGTTATTTGCTAGGATGTTGGTAGCTTATCAGCCGTTCATGTTAGGAAAGGTCGGCATCTATGACCGGGCGAACACACAGAAACTCACCGGAGATATTCCCATGCCGGCGGTGGATGAGGATTTCCTGCGGCGGTCGTTTTGCTTTGTCCAGGAAAAGCTCAACTGGGGATATAACCAGCCCGGTTCGATTTACAAGGAAAGCAATGTCCAGCTTATCCAGAAGCGTTTTGCTGAAGAACTGCGTCGGTTGTTTACGCGCTGAAAGATTAGCGCCGCTTGTAGGTTCCCGTCAATTCGCCTGTTGCCAGGATGTGTCCAGACATGGCTTGAAGCACTTCTTCTTTCGTGGCGCCAGCAGGCAGGTTGAGCATGGTGTCCAGCGCGTAAAGCTTAAAGAAATAGCGATGCGTTCCGGAAGGCGGACATGGGCCGCCATAGCCCACTTTGCGCCAGCTTGTTTTTCCCTGTCGGCTGCCATCGGCGAGTGTATCTTTGCGGGGTACTCCTTCTGGTAATTGATTAACGCTGGCAGGGATATTGAACAGAATCCAATGATTGAAGGTGCCAATCGGCGCGTCTGGGTCATCCACTATTAAGGCAAAAGATTTTGTGTCTGCTGGAGCGCCGCTCCATTCTAGAGGCGGGGAGACATCCTCGCCATCACAGGTGTATTTTGCCGGAATTGCCTCCTGCGGCGCAAAAGCCGGGCTTTGTAAGACCAGACTTCCCTGTTGTTCAGGCATAGTGATTTCCTCCTTCTCCGCTGGCTGAAACAGCGAGCAAGACATCAACAAAATCATGCCGATCAAGAGTAAAGTTAACAAATGAATCATCTTCATGTGTATATTTTCCATTATCAGGGTTCACTTTCATTTTAGGTCGTTCTTAAGCCGGTTGTCAAGATGACAAGAAGAGGAGTAAAATCGCTTGGGCTGTCGGGTCGTCGGATAGTGAGAGGTAGTAACAGCCCTCATCAAAGAAAAGGACAAGCCATGTCATGCAAACACAGAGATTGCTGAACCGTCTGGATACTGCCCCGCTGGGGCGTTTTCACATTCGTTTGTTGCTGGTAGTCGGGATATGCTGGGTTTGGGCGGCATACGGTGTTACCGTCGTGGGTTATTTGTTACCGCTGGTTCGGAGTGAATGGCATATACGCCCCAGCGAACTGGGATTAATGGCAAGTTTCGGCATGTTTGGCATGATGGTCGGATCGGTGCTGGCTGGAGCGCTGGCAGACCGCCTTGGTCGGCGGATGACGCTGGAAGTCATTATGCTCTATGTTGGTCTGGCACTGGCGCTTTCGGCTATTTCCTGGAACTATCCGCTTCTGCTGACGTTGCGCTTTTTTACCGGCATGGGATTGGGAGCAATCCTGCCGGTTTCCGGGACGCTGATCAGCGAATACTCACCGGTCAAACAGCGCGGGCGTTTGCTTGTGCTGCAAAACTTGTTTTGGGGATTGGGTGGAGTCCTGGCAGCGCTGGTCGGATATCTGGTTGTTTTGCGCTGGGGCTGGCGGCCGGCGCTATTGTTCGGCGTTCTGGCGCTATTGACGGTGCCTTTGATCCGCCTCACCTTGCCGGAGTCGGTGCGTTTTCTGATCACACAACGGCGGATGAAAGAAGCCCGCAAGATCGTGGAGCACATATGCGTCACCCCAGATGGGCAATCATCGGATGACGAGACAGGCAGTCAGGTGAATGAGCAATTGCCGGTGCCTGCTGAAAACAATTCCAAACAGCAGCAGGGGATCTGGTCGCGGCGATATGTTCAAATTACCAGCACGCTCTGGGTAATGTGGTTTGCGTTGAATTATATTTTTCAGGGAGTTTTTGTCTGGCTTCCTTCAATTCTGGAAGCGGAAGGCAGCACATTAGAACATTCTTATCTAGTTTCAGCCGTTATTAATTTGGGGCAGGTGCCAGGGGCAATCATTGCCGCTTCACTGGCGGATGTTGCCAACCGCCGCAACATGTTGATTTTGTTCTTAACCCTGCTGGCGGGTTCGGCTTTTCTCTTTGGCTTTGCTCAGACCATTCCGCTAGTGATGGTTTTGGGGTTTTTGCTGACGGTTTGCAACGGCGCTGCCTGGGGACTGGCATATCCGTTTACAACCGAGCTGTACCCTACCCGCATACGCGGTTCTGCTACCGGTTGGGCAAATGGCTTTGGCAGGCTGGGCGGGGTGGTAGCGCCATATCTGGTGGGAATACTGCTTCAGAGGGGTGTTGATCGGCTGGGAATTTTCGCTATCCTAGCGGCAGCCCCACTGCTGGTGACTGTGACGCTAGCAGGCATCAGAAAGACGACTACCGGGCGCTCGCTGGAAGAGATTACTGAAGCGAGATGAGTTTTCTTTTACAAGCGGTAAATTTCTTTCGCAACGCGGTAGGTTTGCACGTGTGCCTGTGCGGTGCGTTCGATTGGAACTGCATAGCCGCCGCCCATGACCAGCACAACGGGGATACTGCGTTTGTAACACTCGCTCAACACTACACGGTCACGCTCTTTGACTCCTGCCATTGTCAGATTGAGGCGTCCCAGACGGTCTTCCGCTAACACATCTACCCCAGCCTGATATAACACGATTTGTGGGCGAAAAGCAAAGACTGCCTCCAGCCCGCGCTCCAGCGCCGCCAGATATTCGAGGTCGCCTGTATGATCTGGCAAGCCGATGTCCAGCGTGGAAGGTATCTTGCGAAAGGGATAATTTTTCTCGCCGTGCAGGCTTAAGAGAAAGACCTGTGGCAAGCCGCCGAGAATGGCGGCTGTACCATTGCCCTGATGCACATCCAAATCCACAATGGCAATGCGTTCCACGCGCTGATTCTTGAGCAGATACAACGTCACCACTGCCAGGTCGTTGAACACACAAAAACCCATACCTTCCCCTGCCAGCGCGTGGTGGGTGCCGCCGCCGAGATTGCCGGCGATGCCGCTGTGCAGGGCTTCCTCAGCAGCAGCCAGCGAACCGCCCAGGCTGGCAAGTGAGCGCTGTATCAGCGCTTTACTCCAGGGCAGGCCGATTTGCCGCATGATGCGCGGATCAATCTGACCGCAGAGCAGCGCATCCAGATATTCAGCGGTGTGTGCCAGGGTGACCTGTTCGCGGCTGGCGGGTTGCGCCGGTTGTAACTCATTCGGTGAAAGCACACTTCCCTGCAACAGCATCTGCCGTGTCAGCGTATACTTGATGATTGGAAAACGATGACCTGAGGGTAAGTTTACTGTATAGTGATCAGAGTAAAAGACAATCACAGGTACATTATAATCCGTGCGAGTTTGTTTTCAACTTTTTTCGTTCAAAAATTCCCACAAACTCAAAAAATTGTGATATACTTGCGCCCGCCTGTCATTGGACATGGCACAATGTATCTCACACGTCTGTCAGTGCTGTCTCTGCGTGCCGCAGGGGGCGCGATGCGGTGGAAGGCAGTTTTGAGACAGGCGGAGGAATAACGCAAAAAGGAGCAATAAGTATGGCAAGTGTAATCTCAATGAAAGCTTTGCTGGAAAGCGGTGTCCACTTTGGTCATCGCACCAATAAGTGGCATCCAGCGATGAAGCCTTATATTTTCACCGAACGCAATGGTATTCACATCATTGACTTGCAACAAACGGTGAAAGCAATTAACACGGCTTACAATCTGGTGCGCGATACGGTGATGAGTGGTGGAACGGTGCTGTTTGTTGGCACGAAACGACAGGCGCAGGAAACGGTCAAGGAAGAGGCTATCCGCTGTGATATGCCATACGTGACCGAGCGTTGGCTGGGCGGTACACTCACCAACTGGCCTACTATTTATCAGCGTATCCTGGAGCTGGATCGTCTGGAGCGTATGCGCGATAATGGCGAACTCAGCCGTCTTACAAAAAAGGAAGGACTGATGATCGAGCGCGAGATTAACCGGCTTCAAATTCGTCTGAGCGGTGTACGGCATATGAAACGATTGCCGGATTTGCTGTTCGTTGTTGATGTCAGTCGCGAAGATACTGCTGTCCACGAGGCAAACCTGAAAAACATCCCTGTGATTGCGCTGGTGGATACAAACTGCGATCCACGCGGGGTGGATTACGTCATTCCCTCCAATGATGATGCCATTCGTGCGATCAAATTGCTGGTGGGAAAGATTGCCGATGCAGTGATTGAAGGGCGTAGTCTGCGCAAGGAAGAAGAACTTGAAGCCGAAGAGGGCTTTGAGATACGGCCTGCAGAACGCCGTCGCCTGATCTCAGAAGAGATTGAAGTCACCGATGAGGACTTGCTTGGCGAAGCTACGCTGGCGAAACTGGGCAGCAGACAGCCGCTGGAAGACGAAATCGAGGATTTAACCGATATTGAACTGTCTGAAGATGAGTAGGACGTTTGTCGAAGTGAGAGGAAATAGTACTTATGCAAATCACAACTGATATGATCAAACAATTGCGTGAAAGCACTGGCGCTGGCGTCCTGGATTGTCGAAAGGCGTTAGAGCAATCCGGTGGCGATATGGAGAAAGCGATGGTTTTCCTGCGCGAAAAAGGTCTGGCAATGGCAGCCAAACGTGCTGACCGCCAGGCATCGGAAGGCGTGGTCGAACTGTACTCGCACGGCAATGGGCGCGTGGGCGTCATGGTGGAGGTAAACTGTGAGACTGATTTTGTTGGGCGGGCGGAGGCTTTCCGCACCTTTGCGCATGAGATTGCCCTGCAAATTGCCGCATCTTCCCCGCTTTATATCCGAGAAGAAGATATTCCCCCTGAAGTTCTAGAAGAAAAAAGCAGAATTGCCGCCGAGCAGGCGCGCTCTGAAGGAAAACCAGACCACATCATTCCACGCATTGTAGAAGGTGTAATCAAAAAGTTCAAAGAGGAGGCCGTTCTTCTTCAACAACCGTATATTCGCGATGAATCCATTACTGTGCAGCAACTCCTTAATCAAACGATCGCCAGCCTAGGTGAAAACATCGTCATCCGGCGCTTTGCGCGTTTTGCGCTGGGTGAAAGCCAGGAGCAAGAGTAAATCGTAAGAAGCCAACCGAAAGGTTGGCTTCTTTTATCAGAGGAGGCAAAATGGACGAATTAAGATATCATCGCATCTTGCTGAAATTAAGTGGAGAAGCATTAGCTGATAATGGTGAGGGTATCAGTCCATTAGCCGCACGACGCATTGCCGAACGTGTGCGTGAGGTGCGGGAATTGGGCGTAGATGTCGCTATCGTTATTGGTGCTGGCAATCTGTGGCGCGGACGTGAAGGGTTGGAATTGGGTATGGATCGCGCTACTGCTGACTATATGGGCATGCTTGCAACGGTGATGAATGCGCTGGCATTGATGGATGCCATGGAAAGTATTGGGATCATTACCCGTGTGCAGTCTGCTATTGAGATGCGCTCTGTTGCCGAGCCATATATCCGCCGCCGTGCCATTCGTCACTTGGAAAAGGGGCGTGTGGTTATTTTTGGCGGCGGCACAGGCAACCCCTACTTCTCAACCGATACCGCTGCATCTTTGCGAGCGATGGAAATTGGAGCGGATGTCCTTATTAAAGCGACCAAGGTGGACGGCGTATATGACAGCGACCCACAGCTTAACCCTCAGGCGGTCAAGTTCAATCATCTAACTTATATGGAAACGATTAACCGCCGGCTGGAAGTGATGGACAGCACGGCAATTACGTTATGTATGGAAAACAAACTGCCCATCCTGGTGCTGAACCTTTGGGATGAACATGCGCTGCGGCGAGCGCTGCTCGGTGAGCCGGTTGGCACGCTGGTGAGCGGCTGATTAATCGCGCAGGGCTTTCTTTACAGCTCGCGACTTTTTCCCTGTGGTTACGTAAATCTAAAAGGAAGCTTGTGTGAGCTTCTTGTACTCTTTTGTGCGTGGACTGTTGGAAAGGAGGGGATATGTTTCGACGATCTAGCTGGCGCTTGATACTGGGGAGTGCGCTGCTGGTACTTGGCGCCATCGGTTTGCTTCAGGCATTGAATATTCTACCCGCTCATGGCAGTTTCTATGCCATTCTCTTTGGTATTTTGTTTGCCGTTGCCGGCTTTGTCTTTCTGTCAATCTTGTTTGGTGATCAAAGCCAGTGGTGGGCTGCCATTCCCGGCATCATCCTGGTTGGATTGAGCGGTCTGCTCTGGATGGGGTATCTTGCGCCGGCTCTTTCCACCCGATACGGCGGCGCGTTCTTTCTGGCGTGTATCGGGCTGAGCTTTGTGGTGGTGTATTTGCTGGACCGGAGAAACTGGTGGGCGATTATCCCTGCGGGGGTAATGTTCACACTGGTTGCCATCACCGCGCTCCAAAACATCAGCGGGTTGGAAAGCGGCGGGTTGATCTTCTTGGGTCTGGCATTGACCTTTGCACTGCTGGGAATTATCCCGGTAGAAGGCGGAAGGATGCGCTGGACTTGGTATCCAGCGGTCATTTTGCTGGTGATGGGGATCATCATCTCGTTTTCGATTGGCAGCATTCTCAACTTTATTTTGCCGCTTATCCTGATTCTGATCGGGTTGATGATGGTTTTTCGCACATTGCGGAGTTGAAAAATGGGAGGGAGCAAATGACTGGAAAATTATATCGTAGTCAGGAAAACAAGATATTGGGTGGTGTCTGCGGGGGGCTGGGCGAATATCTTGGAATAGACCCAACGCTGGTGCGCATCTTCTTCGTTATCTTTGCACTTGCCTCTGGCTCCGGCGTGTTGATCTACTTGTTGTTGTGGATCATCATACCTGGCACAGGTGAAACCGCTGGTGAAGAATTCTCCGCCCGTACACGGCAGATGGGAAAGGAAATAGGTGAAGCATTGCGAAATCCTAACCCAAGCGCCTTGCGCTGGATTGGAGTCGGGTTGATCGCGGCCGGATTGATTTTCCTGTTGCAGAATCTTAACGTCCCTTGGTTGCGCTGGTTGAATCAGGATATCCTCTGGCCCATTTTGTTGATTTTGGGCGGGATCGCTTTGCTGATGCGAGCGGTGAAAGGAGAGTAAGTTATGGAAACGAAACCTCGCAATCGTAAGAGTTTGTTTTGGCCTCTGTTGTTGATTGCTTTGGGTGTCGCGTTGTTTGTTAATAACACCCATCTGGCGGGAGATACCTTCTGGGACACTTTACTCAATCTCTGGCCTCTGCTTTTGATTGTTGGCGGCCTGGATAGTATTTTCCGCCGCGAGGGTTTTGTAGGTCCGGTGTTGCTTATCGGAGTTGGTGTGGTCATCTTGATGGGCAACTTTGGATATCCTGTGGTTGAACACTGGGGTGCATTGTTGCGGCTCTGGCCTGTGCTGTTGATTGCTTGGGGGCTGGACTTGCTGGTGGGACAGCGGTCATTCTGGTCGTTGATCGTCGGACTTGGACTGGGTGTGGCGCTGCTGGCGGGCGTTTTGTGGCTGGCATCCAGTGGTACCACGATTGGAGACTCTGGCTTGAAAGGGGAGACCATCGAGCAAACGCTCGAAGGAGCAACCAACGCAGAAGTTACACTCAATATTCCTACCGGACTGCTTGAGGTGCGTGGTGGGACAAGCTCAGGTCAACTGGTCCGCGGGAGCGCGCGAATTGCAAAAACGGAAACCCTCGCACAGGAATATACAGTGACAGGCAAACATGGCAAATACTCACTGGGCAGTCAGGGTTTTTTCTATACCACGCCGTTTTACTGGGGTGAAGCTGACACTGGCTGGCAGTTGCAGCTCAACTCCCAGCTTCCGCTGGAGCTGATCTCGAAGATGGCGGTTGGCGAACAGCGGCTATGGCTGAATGGTCTGAACCTTCAAACGCTTGAGGCAAAAACAGTGATTGGACGAACCATCGTTGCATTGCCCCAGAAAACCATTGCATTGGTCAATCTTTCAAACGTGATCGGTGAAGTAGTAATCTATGTGCCGCGCGATGCTGATGTGCAAATTGAAATGGACACGGCTTTGACTGTTGTTCGTATCGCGCCAGGGTTTCAGCGTCGGGAGAACTATATTTTTACCTCACCCGAGATCAGTGCAGCCCACCATATTCGCGTGGAAAATGTGATTGGTGTGATTCGGGTGTTGTTCATGCCCTAATAAAATTTGAAAGTCACCAAAGCGGACGCGTGAATCGTCCGTTTTATGCTTAAAAGCGCTCCCCCCGCCGGTTGAGGGGGGCAACCGGCAGAGGTAACAATAATATAATAGCATGTTTTTAGGTTAATTGCAATATCCCTTTGGAATGGTGTTTGTAACATCAGCGGTGGGTGAATTTCGGGAAAAGGCAAAAGGCAGGAAGTCCCCCTGCCCAATAACAGCTTAGAAAGCAGCACCGGACCCAGCCAGGAGCAGTGCAGCCCACATGCCCTGCCAGGATTTG
>DAOTYY010000118.1:0-4562 GCA_034434695.1 Anaerolineaceae bacterium | reverse complement strand
CGTTCGGCGTCGGCTCCAGCAAGAACACCGCAGAAATCTTCTCGTTTGGCTGGAAGCACGCTTCATCGAAGGTCAGTCTATCGAGTTGATTTGCAGCCAATTGGCTCTATGAAGTTCTTAAAGTGCAAGGTTAGTACCAAATGGTTAACCTACTATGCCGCTATCTTAAATGAGATTGCTTATTTTCGACATTGGATTGCCTGGGATGCTATGAGCAATCCCTTAGGGAAAACGCTGCTACCAGCGCATTATGGAATTTTGTTTTATACCAAAGAGGCAAAAGGCTATAAGTTCTATGAAATCCGCGCCCCACATAAACGCTGCCGGATTTGCGGCAGTTACCTGAAAGATTATGGCGGCAAGAAGGATCAAATGCACCCCTTTGGCGCACTGGTCAGCGATGTGTGGACGGATATTCACCGGATCCGCCACAGCGTCCGCCGGGACGAGCACCCCTGTCAATTGCCTGTTCCCTTGCTGGAGCGCATTGTATTAATGAGCACAGATCCCGAAGATGTAGTTCTCGACCCATTTTTAGGTACCGGCACTACTGCAATCGCCGCAAAGGCACTGGGACGACATTTTGTCGGCATAGAACTTGACCCCGAATACGTGAATATAGCTGCCGAAAAACTTAAAGAAATATCTGAAACCACCTTTCAGGGTTATTATGTCTCTTATTTTCTGGGCAAGATTCAGAGTATTCGCGATATTGACGCTGCCCAAATCTTCCCGCCGCAATTGACTTCCACCGAGAAAAAACGCCAGCGGGAAAATGGAAACAATGGCAGTAAGGATCAAGACAGTCTCAAAAAAGACCTGATTGCCCAACAACACCTCACTGGACTTGAAGATTTGTGAGGTATTGTGTTTCTGCTACAGTAATCCAGTCTCTACCAGCAATTCGGCGTTGTAAATAGCGCCGCCGGCGGCGCCGCGAATCGTATTGTGCGAGAGGATAACCATGCGCACATCAAAAATGGCATCTGCCTGCAGACGCCCAACCACAGTGGTCATGCCCCTGCCAGTCATGCGGTCAAGGCGCGGCTGAGGACGATCCGGCTCATCCCGCACTACAATAGGCGGCTGCGGCGCAGAGGGCAGGGAACGACTGACCTCCGGCGCCTGATACTCCGCCAGCGCCCGCCGCACTTCGTCCAGCGGCGCTTTCTGCCCCAGTTCCAGCGAAAGACAGACCAGATGCCCATCGCTGACTGCCACACGGTTGGTATGAGCAGAGATGGTTAGGTCAGCCAGATGAATGCCTGTATCGGTCAGCTTGCCCAGCATCTTGCGCGGCTCCCAGGCAACTTTTTCTTCCTCACCAGAAATATAAGGCAGTACGTTATCCAGAATATCCAGCGAAGCCACACCCGGATAGCCCGCCCCAGAAATTGCCTGCATTGAAACAACAAACGCCCTCCGCAATCCAAAGCGGTTTTGCAGCGCCTTCAGTGCCACTGTTAATCCGGTGCTGGTACAATTTGGGTTGGTAATAATGCAGCCCTTCCAGCCGCGCGCGGCGCGTTGTCGTTTGATCAACTGGATATGATCGGGATTGACCTCCGGCAGAAGGATGGGAACATCCGCCTCCTTGCGATAAGCAGAGGCATTCGATACCACGCAACCGCCGGCTTCAGCAAAGCGGGGTTCCAGCTCACGCGCGGTATCGGCGGGCATGGCAGAAAAGTAAATGCGCGCCTTGATGTCAGCCGGCTCGCTCGGCTGGATAACCATTTGTTCCGCCCAGGCAGGCATCGGCTCAGTCAACACCCAATGACAGGCTTCCCGATAAGTCTTGCCCACCGAACGGTCCGAAGCCGTTAGCGCTACCACCTCAAACCAGGGATGACCATCCAGCAACTGGACAAAACGCTGTCCAACACTGCCAGTCGCCGCCAGAACCGCTACAGGAATTTTGTTCATCTCAACCCTCCACGATTAAGTCATGTAACGCCCGGGTTGCCGGGATCGTATCTTTTGCATCCAACACCATGCTGATAGAGACTTCCGAAGACCCCTGCGCAATGGCGATGACATTGAGCCGTTTTTCGCCCAGCGCGCCGAACACCCGCCCGGAGACGCCGGGGGTATTGCGCATTCCTTCCCCCACTACCGTAACAATCACCACTTCATCCGTTGCCCAAATGCGGTCAATGTCTTGCCGCGCCAGCTCACGGGTAAATTCTTCCTCCAGGGCACGGATAACCTGCGCTGTGGAGGACTGCGGCACGGCAAAACAGATAGATTGCTCAGAGGAAGCCTGCGTGATAAGCGGCACGCTGGTGCCGGTGCGCGCCACCGAGGCAAAAGTGCGCGCTGCCACGCCGGGTACGCCCAGCATACCGCGGCCTTCCACCGTGATCAACTGCAAGCCGCGCACCGCAGTAACTGCCTGAATCACCTGATGCGAATGATTAGCGCGCTCACGCACAATATAGGTGCCGGCTTGATCCGGCTGGAACGTGTTGCACACCCGCAGTGTGATACCTTGCTCCACCACCGGGCGGATGGTTTTAGGATGGAGCACCTTTGCACCGTAATAAGCCAGCTCCGCCACCTCGCGCATGGTCAGAACAGGAATGGTACGCGCCTGAGGTACCAGGCGAGGGTCGGCAGTCATTACGCCGGTTACGTCTGTCCAAATCCACACCTCATCCGCCGGCAATACTGCGCCGAGAATAGCAGCAGAGTAATCGCTGCCGCCGCGTCCAAGCGTGGTGGTCACGCCGGAAGCCGTCGCCCCAATGAAGCCGGTCACCACTGCCACAATGCCTTCCTGAAGCAGAGGCTGAAGAACCGCATGAGCTTTCTGCCGCGTGGCTTCAAAATCAGGATTGGCGGAAAGAAAATGATTGTCCGTTTCAATGATTTGCCGGGCATCCACCGCCGCAGCGCGCAAACCATGTTCTTCCAACAAGGCGGCAACCACAATGACGCTCATGCGTTCGCCCAGACTGCCGATGGCATCCAGTGCGCGCGGTGTGGCTTCTCCCAGTGTAGCGATGGCTGTGCAAAGGCTGGAAAATTCACTGATCAGGCCGTGAACTTCGCACTTGACCGCAAGGGCGCGTTCAGCGGTTTTGATCAGCGCATCCACCATCGAATCGTGGCGCGTATATAGCTCATTCACCGCTGCGCCGATCTCGCCGGCATTTCCATTCACTGCTTCAGCAGCGGTTTTTAGCAGCAAATCGGTCACTCCGGAAAACGCTGAGACAACCACTATCAGATTTTGCCAGTCTTGCTGTGCATTCCGCACGATGCGCGCCACATTCTGCAGCGCTTCGGGGCTGCCGACAGATGTTCCCCCAAATTTCATCACCAGAGTTTTTGCCGTTCTACCAGTACTCATCTCTGCCTCGCCTAATCTTAAAATTGGCTTATTTTACTACAATTTAGCGTATTGCCAAAAAAGATTTTTCTCCACCGCCATCATTTTCCATTCTTTTGACCAAAATTGCGTATAATAAAGATGTTGTCAAAAACAGGCAAACGAACCGCCAAGAGAAAAGATTGCCTGATAATGACCTGCTGAGTGGTTTCGTTGAACAGGCAATATAAAAAGGGTTCTTGGCTGTTTACTTAAAAAACTCTACGCGTGGTGGTGATACGATGGAAGTTGGTCTTGCAATCGTTTATCATGATCCCAAAGGTCGCTTGCATAAGCAAATTCAAAAAGTTCTCCCGGCGATTCGTCCGATGTTCAAAGGAATTGCTGTATATGCCAGCGCTGCCGTACAGGAAGAAGCATTAGGCTATTTTGCTCAAGTGGGCGCCAAAGTCCAGCAAGATGGTGCCACGCGGGGGGGAAAGATCGGGCTGGCGCGGCGCAAAGCGGTCACAATGGCGCTGGAAACCAAATGCACACACATTCTCTACTGTGACAGCGACCGATTGTTTCACTGGGCAGAGACTTACCCCGCCGAACTGGAACAGGTGCTCGGTCAAGTTGTCAAATACGACCTGACCGTTTTAGGACGCACGCAACGGGCATTTGAAACCCATCCGCGCCCTCAACGCGAGACCGAAGCCATTGTCAATCGTGTCTTTGCCCTCACCAGCCAGAAGAACTGGGATATCACTGTTGGCGCGCGCGGCCTTTCCCGCCGCGCTGCAGCAGCCATCCTGAACGGCTGCCCGGATGAAAAGCTCAGTACGGATGTCTCCTGGCCGCTTTTCCTGCAGCGTCTGGGCGGGTATACACTGGGCTATCTGGAAGTGGAAGGGCTGGAATTTGAAACCGCCGACCGCTTTCTGGATGAAGTGGCTGCTGCCGGCGGTATGCAAGCCTGGATCGCCCGCATCGAAAACGATCCGTGGCAATGGGCGCACCGCCTGGAAATGGCGCGCACCGAGATCAAAGCCATGCTGCCCTACCTGCCACAAGAGGTCTGATTCCAATCCTGTAACAGGTTTTATAAGTTACTCACCTTACGCAGATTTGAGTAAACTTGGTGTATGAAAAACGGCAAACTCCTGGACTTGTACAGCGACTATCTGATAAGCGCCTTTGGGCAAACCACCGCGACCGGGCTGTCCTCCCTGTTGGATGGTGAAGT
>DAOTYY010000117.1:0-23044 GCA_034434695.1 Anaerolineaceae bacterium | reverse complement strand
TGGCGCAGCTGCTCGGATAAGCATACAATTGGCTTGGGCATGGTTCAACCTCCAGGATTAGGTTCTCAGCAAACCTTATTATCCTCGGTTTGACCATGCCTTTCTATTCAAGTTCTGTTAAAGTGCAAAGATAGTGTTAAACTGCAAAGTACAAAGCGTCTTGCTCAATTCAGGTTTTCTTTCCAATTTTCTTTATCCGTGCTATGATTATTGTACATATGGCAGCCAGTGACCGAATTCTTATTATTGAAAATGACCCGCTTATCTCAGACTTCATCGCCCGTCAGGCGTTACAGGCTGCTGGTTATCAACCTTTGGTGATCCAAGATGCCGGCGCCGCAATTGCCAGAATCATTCAGGTCTTGCCAGATGTCATCATTGTCAACATCGCCTTGCCCGGCTTGAGTGCCAAAGACCTGCTGGTGGCACTCAACTCGCAAAACATTGAAATTCCCGTCATCATTCTGGCACAAAAAGGAAAAGAGAGTAACATCATTGATGCCTTTCGACTGGGAGCAAGCGATTACCTGTTCTGGCCTGCGCGCGAGGCTGAGATTATTAACGTAGTAGAGCGCGCCCTGAAACAGGTTCATGCGCGCCGCGAGCGTGATCGTCTTGCCCGCCAACTTGAGCAAACCAATCAGGAACTTCAAGCGCGGGTTCGCGAATTGACTACAATTCTATCGCTTGGTAAAGCGGTCACCTCAACGACAAACCAGCAACTGCTCTTTGAAAAAATACTGGATGGTGCAGTACAGATCACCCAAGCTGAGCTGGGTTGGTTACTGCTCCGCGACGACACTTCCAAGACATTCAATCTGGTTGCATATCGTAACCTGCCAGCGTCACTCGCCGAGCGATTAAATCTACCGTGGGATGACGGAATCAGTTCGCTGGTCGCCATGTCGGGCGAGCCACTTTCGATTTTTGGCGATGCGCTTAAGCGTTTTAAGATTGCCTCGCTTGGACAATCGGCGCTCATCGTCCCAGTCAAAGCACAAAATCAGGTCATTGGTTTGTTGAGTGTCCTGCGGAAACAGCCGTTGCAATTTGGAACCAGCGAACAACGTTTGCTTGAAGCCGCTGCGGATTATGCTGCCATTTCACTGGTGAATGCCAGCCTGTTTCGCGCTGTTGAGAGTCGCGCCCGCCTTTTGCAATATGCCTCAGAGCATGCGCAGTTAGGTGAAAAAATAAGTGCAGAAATGTTAGAACAGCTCAAAAAAGAACTCAATACGCCATTGAAAACTGCTATAACATCTCTAGAAAAATTAATCAGAGAATTTACTGCTCGTTGGACTGGTCCGCAACGCCAATTTCTGGCGGTTGTTCAAGATGAGCTTTACAAGCTCAACCAAATCGCCCAATCTATTCAGCCTCCAACAGCCACACAAATTCAAGCGGGTCCGGCGGCAGTAAAGTTAAACGAGATAGTTCAAAAAGTAGTCAATCAATTTTTGCCATATGCACAACCCGATCGGATTATAATTAGCACAGAGGTTCCAGCAGAACCGGTCTCCATACTAGCTGATGCCGGACAGGTCGGACAGGTACTGGCTGCCCTGCTGAGCAATGCGATAAAATTCTGTCATCCAGGAGGAAAGATCACCGTCACTCTGGAAAAAACCCCCAATCAGACAGCGCACGTTGTGGTTCAGGATAGCGGTCCTGGCATTGAAGTCTCTCGTTTGGACAAAATTTTCGAATCCAACCAGAAACGCACCGAGCCACGTAGGTTCGGTGGTCTGGGAATCAGCCTTGGCACAGCTAGGGAAATTATTAACAGTTATAAGGGTAAAATGTGGGTAGAAAGCAGACCCGGCGAGGGCGCACGTTTTCATTTTACGCTTCCATTTGCGCCATCTTGACCCGTTGATTGAGGCTTGCAAATGTACTCTACTCCGAAAGATCAAATCATCCTTGTTATCTCAGATCCACAGGTACGCTTCCTTGTGGAGCGCGTTCTGGCTACTGGCGACCACATTGTAAGAGCATGTCAGGACCGTGCTCAGGCTCTGGAAACGGTTGAAACCGTCACGCCCAATCTTTTCATCATCAGCGAACGATTGATTGACAGCAGCGGAATAGAATTTGCAGCAGAACTGGTCCGCCGCTTCCCTACTGCGCCGATCATCCTTTTTGTCGAAAATGACACACCGGAACTACTCAAAAAAGCCATGCGTGTGGGCGTAAGCGATTATTTGTGCTTACCCCTGCGGGCAGATGAGGTCATCCGATCGGTGCAGCATTGTCTGGAGAAAGCCATCCAGCGGAAAACCTGGGTTCTGACCGAAGCCAAGCGTGCCACAGCGAGTCTGCAGCGGAGAGTAGACGAACTGGAAACCATCGCTGCTTTAGGAAAAACGATTACCAGTTCTCTGGACCTAGATGGCGTCTTCTCAGCGATTGTCTCTGCCGCCGTCGAACTAACAGGTGCAGAAGAAGGCAGCCTGTTATTGATTGATGAAGAAACTGGCGAACTTTACATGCGCGCAGCGCGCAACTTTCAGGATGAATTCATCCGCACCTTCCGTCTGCCTATTAAGGATAGTCTGGTAAGCCAAGTTATCCAAACCGGACAGCCTTTTTTACTGGATGAGAACACACCACAAAAGATTAAAACCGCCTATCTGGTACACAGCTTAATTTACGTGCCTTTGCAACTCCATGGTCGCGTGTTTGGTGTACTTGGCGTTGATAACCGTCTGAAACGACTGCCCTTCAAAGAAAGAGACGTCAAACTGCTTTCCGCCATTGCCGAATTTGCTGTGATTGCTGTGGACAATGCCCGTTTGTATTCCAATACCAATCAGGAACGTCAGCGTCTGGAGAGTATCCTGACCCAGATACAAGATGGCGTCGTTGTCCTGGATAAAAACCATAAAGTTGTTCTGGTTAATCAGGCGGCACGGAACATCCTGCAACTAAACGAACAATCTGTCACCGGCAAGAAATTGTCAGATGTCGTACACCACACTGATCTGGTCAACCTGATCACTCATTTGGGCGAAGAAGCCTCTGCACGCAGCGAGTTAACCACCGAAGATGGTCGAGTATTCGATTGCTGGGTATCTGAAATACCAGGTATCGGTCTGGCAATATCTATGCACGACATTACCTATCTGAAAAAGATCGACCGCATTAAAAGTGATTTTGTTTCAGCCATTTCACATGACCTGCGTTCGCCACTCACTGCAATCATGGGCTATATCGAGCTGATAGAACGCGCTGGCTCTATCAACGAAATCCAGCGAGAGTATATCCAACGCGTTCAGACCAGTGTTCAAAATATTACTTCTCTGGTCAATGAAATGTTAAATCTCGGCAGAATTGAAGCTGGTCTAGACACCAAACGGGAAAATGTTCAATTAGACAAACTCGTCCACTATTCAGTGGATGGGATGATCACACAACTGACAAAGAAAAACATCCATGTCAAAATCGAGTTTTCAAACGGCGCGCCGATTGTTCTAGCAAATCCAGTGCAAATGCGGCAGGTGATTGACAATTTACTGGATAACGCCATCAAATATACGCCGGATAATGGCACTATTACCATTCGCGGAGGCGTGGAAGAAGAGCAGGTTATCCTCCAGTTCCAGGATAATGGCATTGGTATACCAACATCTGATTTGCCCTTTGTTTTTGACAAATTTTTCCGCGGCAGTAACCTTGCCAGGGGCACGCCAGGCACCGGTTTGGGGTTGGCAATTGTTAAGACGATCGTTGAGAATCACGGCGGTAGAGTATGGGTAGACTCCGCCGTTGGTAGGGGTTCCACATTCACGGTCGTATTTCCGCTGGCAAAAAGCTAGTCATAAGACAAGCCTCTGCCGGGAGTGGTGAGTTATAAGCCGGCAGAGGCTTTCGCCAAAGGAGGAGACAGCGACGAGCTGTTTGGAGGTGTCCTGTTAGTTCCGTCTCCATACTTATCATAAAATAAATCATCCATTTTGTGGATGGTCAAAAATCACCGCTTCGTCATGATTTTTGACATATTCCAGAACATTGTTGCCCCCCTTTTCCCCGACAATGTTTCGTTATGAAACATAACACCCGAACAACTTGACAATTTATTTTTACAAGATATAATAGTGTAAAAATAACACAAATTAACTTGAGGAGAATCCTCAATGAGTATCTTTGACCGTCAGCGTTTGACCAATGCAACTTTCAAGCTTGATGTTTCCCGCATGAGAAAAGGCTGGTACACCGACAAATACTTTGTCAATATTGCCTATATGCTCACCGTTTTAGCCCGACAAGGTTATACCTATCAGGGTCATGGCAGTCAGCTTCCCCCTGGAATTTCATCAGAAGGAGTCCATTGCGGCGACATTGAAGTCGAAATGCAATGGTTCACCCGCCGCGCCGGCAAGACCATTGTTGTAGGAGTGGATAAGGCGCTGACAATGCTCAAAGAATGTACCGGTTATTTTGAGGGCGATCAGTTTCATAACACTGCCGACCAGTTAGAAGTTTGGGCTGTGCACGATGGCTGTATCGTCGAAGGAAATGGTGATCCGATGAACGTCCAGCCAGTGATGAAAGTGCGTGGACGTTACCGAGATTTTGCCATGCTTGAAACTCCCACGCTAGGTATTCTGACCCGCGCCAGCCGCGTTGCAACCAACGTATATGAAACGCTCAAAGCCGCCAATGGTAAACCTGTGCTATTCTTCCCGGCGCGTTTTGACCTTCATGAAGTTCAGGCGGCTGACGGTTATGCGTACAATATCGCTGTTCAACGCTTTAACATGGATTATGCCAGCAAACTGGGACCTTTTGTCTCCACAGATGCTCAAGGCGACTGGTGGGGAGGCGCTGGCGGCGGTACCGTCGCCCATGCTGCTATTGCCGCCTTTCTGGGCGATACCGCAGAAGCCATGCTGGCTTTTGCCCAGACACTTCCCCCCCACATTCCACGCATTGCCCTAGTGGATTTCAACAACGACTGCGTCAGAGATTCCCTTGTGACCTGTAAAGCCATGTTCGACCGTTACGCCAGTCTAATTGATGCGGGACAACCAGAAGAAGCAGAAAGATACAAGTTTTACGGTGTGCGGCTGGATACCAGCGGTTCTCTGCGAGATGTTTCCGTCCCCCCGCTTGGCGACCCGGCGCTTGATCTGGGCGTCAACCCGCGCCTGGTGTTTCTGGTTCGCCAGGCTCTCGACACCGCCTGGGAGAGTTGGGATATTCCCGCTCGCTGGCGTGAGCGCGCGCGAGAATATTGCCAAAACGTTAGAATAGTAGTTTCCGGCGGATTCACTCCCGAAAAAATTGCCCGTTTTGAGAAGTTACGCGTCCCGGCGGATATTTATGCAGTGGGTTCGGCACTATTTGACAATCATGGTCCAACGGTAACAGATTTCACTGCTGATGTAGTACGCATTAAAGTACACGGTGAATGGGTGGATATGGCGAAAGTGGGTCGCCGAGCATGTGATAACCCCGATCTAGAGCGAGTCTGGTGATTGCCTCTCCCAGCAATAGACAAGCACAACCCAATCTTCCATATTGCGCTTCTCGTTCAGCGTCAGTCCGTGTCTGGCTGCAACAACCTCTACATCTGGCACCTGTTCATCCAATATGCCCGAGAGTATCAATCTTCCGCCGGAAGCGACCAGTTGCGTCAGCCCCGCCTCAAACAGGCGCAGGATGACTGGCGCCAGAATATTTGCCAGCACCACAGGCGCATTGGCAATGGAAAATTGCCCCTGAATAATTTCTGTAACGGAACCTGTTCCACATTCTAACCGGTCCGCCACCTCGTTGGTAGCTGCATTTTCCAGTGTGGAACGAATAGCGAGTTCATCTATGTCCACTGCAAGTGCATGCCTCGCGCCCAGCTTAAGCGCTGCAATAGATAAAATCCCCGAACCACATCCGACATCAATGATATCCTCACCAGGGTTCAGATGCTTTTCCAGCATTTGCAAACAAAGTTGAGTGGTCGGATGTGTCCCTGTGCCAAATGCCATGCTCGGATCAATTCTCACCGCAACCCGCTCAGGAGGTGTTTGTTCCATCCAGGCGGGCAAAATCAACAATCGTTCACCAATTTGAATAGGGTGATAATGCTGTTTCCAGACTGCCATCCAATCTTCATCTGCAATGGTGCGATAGGTGGGAGACGGCAACTCCTGAATCTGCCCTAAGTGCCAGAGCGCCTCAGTGAGACGCTGACGTTTTTCTTCCAGTCCAGCATCAATGGGCAAATAACCATATACCCGCACTGGCTCAACCGGTGTGCCTTCATCTTCAGCATCGTTATAAACCACGCCGCTTTCCACCACCACCCCATTAGCAACAAAGCGTGCCATCACCTCTGCCACCGCCTCAGCCATCTCGCTGTTCAATGTCATGGAAACTTCCAGCCAGCGAGCCTCATCCACCAAGCACCTCTTTCAAACGATCTAGAAAACTTTTCTCCGCCGGCATAACCTCGCTGCCCAGTGTAGAAGCTAGTTGTTGAAACAATGAGCGCTGCTCAGCGGTTAAGTGGGTAGGTATCTGGACATTAACAATAACCAGTTGATCTCCTCTCCCATTACCTCGCAAACTGGGAACACCTTTTCCTTTGAGCGTAAAAATCTTGCCCGGTTGAGTTCCCGCAGGGATTTTCAATTTTGCCGTTCCATCTACCGTTGGGACATCAATTTCTGCACCCAGAGCCGCCTGCGCCACGTTGATGGTCAAATCAAGCAGAATATCGTTCTGTTTACGGCGGAAAAATTTATGCGGGCGGACACGAATCTCAAAATAGAGATTTCCATTCGGCCCGCCGTTAATTCCCGGCTGTCCCTCACCAGCCAGGCGAATCTGGGTACCATTATCCACACCAGCAGGCACTGGCACAATCTTGCGCACCGTCCGCCGTTCCAGCCCGCGCCCACCGCAGGTTCGGCAAGGCGTTGTGACGACCTCCCCTTTACCATTACAGGTAGGACAGGTCATCACTTGAACCATCGAACCCAGCAATGTCTGGCGAACCGTTTTGACTTCACCCAGTCCGCCGCAGTTTACACAGCGTGATGGAGAGGTACCCGGCTCAGCACCACTGCCTTTACAAGCAGAACATACCTCATCGCGGGTGATCTCGACCTCTTTGTCAACGCCGAAGATTGCCTCTTCAAATTCCAGATTTAGCACAAAAGAAAGATCAGCACCGCGGCGAGGTGCATTCCGAGAACGTCGCCGGCTGCTTCCGCCAAAACCTGCAAACCCAAACAAATCTTCGAAAAGATCGGCGAAGTCCATCGTTGTAAAATCTGGCACTCCACCCATCCCATTAATGCCTGCATGGCCAAAACGGTCATAGGCAGCGCGTTTTTCCGGATCGGAAAGCACAGCATACGCTTCGTTAATTTCCTTGAAGCGTTCTTCTGCATCCGGTTCTTTATTCACATCAGGGTGATATTTGCGCGCCAGACTGCGGAATGCCGTTTTCAATTCATCTGGCGAGGCATTGCGGCTCACACCCAAAACTTCATAATAATCGCGCTTTGCCATATTGGTTTCATCATCCAGTTTCGATAATAGAATTTTCAGACATCCGAGGCTGCGCAGCCTCGGATGTCTTTACGTTTCCTAACTCTTCGTAGCCTCAGGCATTTCGAAACTCTCCATCAACCACATCTTCACCCCCGGGCGAACCACCCTGTTGTCCAGAAGTGCCACCGACTCCCGGGCCCCCAGCCGGCTGCTGGTACATGCTGGCACCCAGCTGCTGAATCTCCCGATTGAGTTCATCTGTCGCCCGGCGAATGGCATCCATATCATCGCTACTCATAATGTCCTTAAGCTTCTTGATCGCTTCTTCCGTGCGGCTTTTTGCATCTGCAGGAATTTTATCACCGCTATCGCGCAAGAGCTTCTCTGCCGTATAAACAGCGTTATCAGCGTGATTACGAGCCTCGATCAACTCCTTGCGGCGACGGTCTTCCTCGGCATGGAGTTCTGCCTCCCGACGCATACGCTCAATTTCTGCTTCCGTCAGCCCAGACGATGCGGTAATGGTTATATGCTGACTGCGACCGGTAGCTTTATCCTGAGCGGTCACTTTGAGAATACCGTTTGCATCAATATCAAATGTTACTTCAATCTGCGGCACACCACGCGGAGCCGGCGGGATGCCATCCAGAATGAACCGCCCCAGCGATTTGTTATCCGCCGCCATTGGACGTTCCCCTTGCAAGACGTGAATTTCAACCTGCGACTGACCATCGGAAGCGGTAGAGAAAATCTCGCTCTTGCGTGCCGGAATGGTCGTATTGCGCGGAATGAGCGGCGTTGCCACGCCCCCCAAAGTTTCCACTGAAAGGGTCAAGGGCGTGACATCGAGGAGCAAAATATCCTTAACCTCTCCACCCAGCACACCCGCCTGAATGGCAGCACCAATTGCCACAACCTCATCCGGATTGACCCCCTTATGCGGCTCTTTACCAAACAAGCGGCGAACTGCTTCTTGTACAGCAGGCATACGGGTCATACCACCGACCAGAACAACCTCATTCACGTCTGAAGGTTTCAAACCGGCGTCGGAAAGCGCCCGATGCACCGGCTCGAGCGTTCGCTCAATCAGATCGCTGGTCAACTGTTCCAGCTTGGCACGTGTCAAGGTCATCACCAGATGCTTGGGTCCGCTTGCATCCGCCGTTAAGTACGGCAGGTTGATTTCGGTCTGCATCACGCTGGAAAGTTCAATTTTCGCTTTTTCGGCAGCCTCTTTCAGGCGCTGCAAAGCTTGACGATCCTGACGCAGATCAATGCCATGCTCTTTTTTGAATTCTTCAATCAGATAATCCATGATCCGCTGGTCAAAGTCATCACCGCCCAAAAACGTATCACCTGCAGTGGACTTTACCTGAAAGACGCCTTCACCTACATCCAGGATAGAAATATCAAAGGTACCACCACCCAAATCATACACCGCAATGATTTCATTCTTTTTCTTATCCAGCCCATAAGCCAGTGAAGAAGCCGTCGGCTCATTGATAATACGCATCACCTCAAGACCGGCAATCTTGCCAGCGTCTTTGGTCGCATTGCGTTGAGCGTCATTAAAATAAGCAGGCACAGTAATGACCGCCTGTGTAACCGGCTCACCCAGAAAGGCTTCTGCATCTGCTTTCAGCTTTGCCAGAATCATAGCAGAGATTTCCGGCGGTGAGTATTCGCGCTCATCCAGGACAACCCGCACATCACCGTTGGGCGCTTTTGTCACTCTATAAGGAATCCGCTGTAATGTACGTTGAACACTGGGATCATCATAACGGCGTCCCATGAAACGCTTGATTGAAAAAATCGTGTTTTCCGGATTAATGATTGCCTGATTGCGTGCTACACGACCAACCAGACGCTCATGATTTTTGTTCACCGCGACAACTGAGGGACACAATCGTTCGCCTTCAGCAGTAGAAATAACTGTTGGTTCACCGCCCAACATCACGGCAACAACCGAGTTGGTAGTACCCAGGTCAATACCAATGATCTTTCCCATAAAAAATGCCTCCTATCGCGCGACTCTCACCAGTGCCGGACGCAATACCCGGTCACCGATTAAATAACCTTGTTGACAAACTTCAATCACTTCACCGCTTTTATGATCCGGGCTATCTTCATGTGAAATGGCTTCGTGACGGTTCGGATCAAACATTTCATTCTCCGCCGGGATACGGCTGATTCCTTCCCCTTCCAGAATGCCCTGTAATTTTCGATAAATCAATTCAATCCCGGCTGCCCATTCGGCGCCCTCACCTTCTGTCGGGCGGGTTTTCAAAGCACGTTCCATATCATCAAGAATGACCAGATATTTTTTCAGAATCTCGCCTGCCAGTGTTTGGGCAAGCGTCGCCTGTTCCCGCTCAATACGCTTTTTATAATTGATAAAATCAGCCCGCTCTCGCTGCCAGCCTTCAAAATACTCGCTCGACTGCTGGCGCGCCTCCTCTAAAGCCCTTTTCATTTCTTCATACTCCTTCAAAGACACCTCAACCACTTCGGCAGCACCTTGTTCTTCCGCCGCATGCTCCTGTGACCCCTCCACCGCAGGCTCTTGTACTGCTTCCACGGGAGAAGTAACTTCCGGTTCAACCGATACTTTTTTTGCTCTAGCTTTCTTGCTTTCCTTTTCCATCCTACAATCACCTCGTTATCAATGCTCAGTCGCCCAGCGACTCAGCAACCATGTCGCTGAGCAGGT
Organism: Anaerolineaceae bacterium; assembly: GCA_034434695.1. Classification (GTDB taxonomy): domain Bacteria; phylum Chloroflexota; class Anaerolineae; order Anaerolineales; family Anaerolineaceae; genus DYEC01. The sequence continues at coordinate 12,837 of DAOTYY010000117.1, read as the reverse complement.
TGGCGATAAAACGAACTGTTGAGATGGCTCGCCCGTACGACATCCGGATCGGCCCCAACACTCCCAGCGTACCAGTAACCAGACCCGGAGTGCCATAGCGTGCCAAAACCATCGAACACTGACGCAACTCATCCCAAGCACCCTCACCACCGATCAACACCTGAACACCGCCGACATTCATGTTCAATATGGTGCGCGAGAGTAAATCATACAACAATGAGCGCTCCTCCAATAACCGCAAGGCACGACGCGCTTCCGACGCATCCGAGAACTCGGGCTCTGCCAATACGTTCGTTAAGCCATCCAGATACACTTCACCTGAAACAAGTGAGTCAGCCTGGTTCATATCCTCAACAACCCAATCCATTACATCTTCATCCAGCCTGTGAAGCTGACTGCGCATTTGTCTAACTTCGTCGGCAGTTTTCCCCTGTAATAACTGGGTAAGCCGCTCTGCGGTTTCAGAAAGCTGTTCTTGCTGGACTGGTTCGGTTAAGGTGACCAGACGCTGATGAATACCACCTCCAGCAGTTATCATTACCATTAACACCTGACGACCTCTTGTGGAAATTAATTCCAGGTGTTTCAAACGCGCTCGTTCGGGGTGCGGTGCAGTGACCAATGAAGCTGCACGGGCTTGATGCGCCAAAACCGAAGCTGCTAGACGCATCCATTCATCCATATCGTGCCGTGTCTGATAAAACTGATGGCTGATCATTCGACGGGTGGCATCCGGAAGCTCGGTCTCACGAAGTAAACGCCCCACGAAATAGCGATAGCCTTCCTCTGTTGGCACACGCCCAGCAGAGGTATGCGGCTGGCGCAAATAGCCAAGCTCGGTTAATACCGCCATCTCGTTGCGTACAGTAGCCGGGCTCATATCCAGGTTATACTGATCCACTAAATTCTTAGAGCCAACCGGCGCAGCTGTGCGGGTGTATTCGTGTATCACCAATGTCAAAATAAATTTTTGTCGTTCCGTTAACATCTCTTCCTGTTATTTTTAGCACTCTAAACAATAGAGTGCTAAAAGCTTGCAATACATCATACCATGCCTGAACCCTTGCGTCAAGAAACCCTGAACGTTTCTGATAAAATATTTATAATCCGTCCGGTCAAACGATTGACCCATTGCAGTTTTGCCTATACAATCATACTGGCTTTCTTACCGGTTGCAATGATTTGACCATCTGAAAGGGAAAAATGATGACAAACCTTCCTTTTCCTTCCAAACGTGCCCCAATCTACCGTGATATTCCCGATGAGCAATGGAATAACTGGCGCTGGCAGCTTGCTAACCGCCTGAACAGCAGTGAGGATTTTGACAAAGTACTCGAACTAACCGAAAGTGAGCGGAAAGCCCTCAATACTCAGGGGCTGTTTCGAGTGGATATTACGCCGTATTTTGTTTCGTTGATTGATCCAGAGGATGCAAACGATCCCATCCGCAAGCAGGTCATTCCAACCGCCGAAGAAATCGCTTCCTTTACAGGTATGATGGAGGATTCGCTGGCAGAAGACCGTCACTCACCGGTACCAGGGCTGGTACATCGCTACCCAGACCGGGTGTTGATGCTGGTAACTACGCAATGTGCTTCCTACTGCCGCTACTGCACTCGCTCACGTATTGTGGGCGATCCCTCTGCCACCTTTTCACGCGCCGAATTTGAAGCGCAAATTGAATACCTCAAGCATACCCCTCAGGTGCGCGATGTATTGCTCTCTGGGGGTGATCCATTGACCCTTGCGCCAAAAATTTTGGAGGAATTGCTTGCTAGACTACGAGAAATTCCCCATATTGAAATCCTGCGCATCGGTACTCGTGTGCCAGTATTCCTGCCAATGCGTGTCACCGATGAACTTTGCGAGATGTTGCAAAAATATCACCCGCTCTGGATGAATATCCACGTTAATCACCCCAATGAGATCACCCAGGAACTGGCGCAAGCCTGTGATAAGCTGACCCGTGCAGGTATTCCACTTGGCAACCAGGCAGTTTTGCTGGCAGGGGTGAACGATTGCGTTCACATCCAACGCAAACTGGTACAGGACTTAATCCGCATTCGGGTACGACCCTACTACCTATATCAGTGCGATTTAGTAGAGGGTGCTGGTCACTTCCGTACCCCAGTCGCGAAGGGAATTGAGATTATTGAGGGGCTGCGGGGGCACACCAGCGGCTTCGCTGTGCCGACATACATCATTGACGCGCCCGGCGGCGGTGGAAAAATTCCTGTCATGCCCAATTATCAAATCAGTATGTCTGACCATAAGGTTATTTTGCGAAACTACGAGGGTTTCATTACCACCTACGAAGAACCCATTGAGTATCAACCTCATGATCCCAAAACCTGCCGCTATTGCCAGAATAAGCGCCCCGAACCCGGGCAGGAGGGTGTTCATGGCTTGCTGGACGGTCAAGATATGTTCATCAAACCTGAAGGGTTTGATGAGCTGCACGATCGCGGTGGTGGATTACACCGACTGCGTTCAAATCAGGAAAAATGGAAGCCGCTTGGAATAGGCTCTGGTGATAAAGACAACTGATAATCATTAACGAGACATCCATCAAGAAGAGACAATAGCTATCAAACTACTAAAGTTTTTAAAAAGCTTAAGGAGAAACTCGATATGCACTACCGAAGATTAGGACGTTCTGGCTTGAAAGTCAGCGAAATCTCGCTGGGCGCCTGGGTAACCTTTGGAACACAAATTGACCAAAATATTGCTTCCAACTTAATCCATGCTGCTTATGATCAGGGCATTAATTTCTTTGACAACGCCGATGTATATGCTAATGGTCAGGCGGAAATGATCATGGGAAAAGCTATTCGCGATCTGCCGCGCGAGGCATTGGTGATCTCGAGCAAAGTTTTCTGGCCCACCATGCCAGGACCAAACGGGCGCGGTCTTTCCCGCAAGCATGTCATTGAATCATTGCATGCATCGCTCAAACGGCTGGAACTGGATTACCTCGATTTGTACTTCTGCCACCGTTTTGATCCCGATACACCTATCGAGGAAGTGGTGTACACAATGGATACCCTGATCCGACAAGGTAAAATTCTATATTGGGGTACTTCTGAATGGGAAGCTGCTCAAATCGTTCAAGCGTATGGTGTGGCACAAAGGTACAATCTTGCTCCCCCCACGATGGAACAACCTCAATACAATATGTTCCATCGGAAACGTGTTGAAATCGAACTTTCCCCAATTTGCAAAGAGTTTGGTCTGGGGCTGACCACCTGGAGTCCACTCTATTTCGGAATCTTGTCTGGTAAGTATAATGAAGGCATTCCAGAAGGCAGCCGCGCCTCGCTGGAAGACATGGCATGGATCCGTGACCGGATCACCCCAGAGCGGATCGCAATTGTTCGCCAGCTCACTTCACTGGCGCAAGAGCTGGGTATTACGACCGCCCAACTCGCCATCGCCTGGTTACTACGTCGCAAGGAAGTCAGCAGCGTGATCACCGGTGCAACACGTCTGGAACAGTTAGATGAGAATCTGGGCGCTGCTGAAGCAGTGGAACTGCTCACCGATGATGTGCAAGAGCAAATAGAACAGATTCTAGGGAACACGCCAGAATAGCCTCGCTAAATCCGGTAACTTTCTCATGTCTATACGGCAAACGCGCACACTGCTTGTCATCCTCAGCCTTGGACTGCTATACTTCATTGCTTTCATCCCCGTCAACTTGATGGGCGCCAGGGACGCCAATATGCTGGCGTTGTTTGAGGTGGATGAGTATGCACAGTACCCGCACGTATTAAGGATGCTTCAGCCGGGTGAGACCCCTTATCAAACCCTGCGCAATTTCCTGATTTACCTGCACTACTTTTACGGCTATCCTTTCTACTTTTTCTCTGCACTGGCATTGATGCCTCTCAGATCCACTCTTGGGGCTGGCTGGGAAAATCAAACCCAACAAATCGTGCTGATTCTTCGACAGATGATCAATGTCCTCCCAATGTTGGCTGCAGTGGGATTGCTGGTATATCTCCAGACTCGTTTACGCTCCTGGTGGCGATCGGCTGGGTTGTTCATTTTTCTGCTGGCTTGCCCGGCAACGGTGGTCAATAATTTTTGGTGGCATCCAGACAGCCTGGTGTTCTTCTTTATTGTCTTGACGTTCTTTTTCCTTGATCGAGATGATCTGCGCTTTGGAAAATACTTCTGGCTGGCAGCCGCTGCCTGCGGGCTGGCAATCGGTACAAAACACTTGGGGGTCTTTTTCGCTTTGGCAATACCAGTTTATCTCATCTGGGGCGTCATTGCAGGACAACTGACCTGGAAAAAAGCGGTGCGCAACGGTGCCCTGTTTATCCTTGTGATGCTGGCTTCCATCGTCATTTCAAACCCATTGTTGCTTTTACCTCAAGAACGCGCTGCTATCATATCCACCCAGGTTGCTCAGTTTCGACAAACCTCGGTGGGCATTCTGACTGCAAATACCAGTTCATTCTTTGAGGGAAGTAGTTATCCGGAAGACTTTCGTATCCATTATGGAGAATGGTTCTTTGTTCTGCTGGGTTTCCTTGCTTTAGGAATTGGTATTGCCCGGTCAGAAAGTCGCCGTCTGAATGTTCTGATCCTGGCTTGGATGATACCGCTGGCGCTGGTTTTACTCAATGTCGGTACACGCCGTACGCATTATTTCCTGCCGCTCATTTTGCCGCTTTACTCATCGCTGGTCCATCTGTTTCCCGAAACCATCCCGATTCCAAAAAGAAATGCCTGGGTTGCCTTGCGCAGTCGCACCATCCGCCTGTTGCGATGGTTGCTGATCATCCCCGCCATTCCAGTGCTTTTTCAACTTATGCTTTTCATCCAAACAGACGTAACGGTCTATTCGCGCCAGCTTTGGCGGGAAATGACCTCTCCCAGTCTGGCATTTTATCAGCGCTTACAAGAAGTTTTGAAACCACTGCCACAGCCCCCACGAATCGTTTATCGAGATTGGCGGATTTACTATCCAGGACAGCCCGGGCAGCAAGTCGAGATGAACTGGGATATGGCAACCTATCCGTATATCCGCGACTTGAAGCCGGATTTAATCCTGCTAGAACGCGAAAATCTGGCATTGTTTTCCAAGCCTGAAGTCATCGAACAAGCTGCCAACCCAGGCAATATGCGCCTAATTCATGAGTTCTATCGCGATGCTGCGCTGAACACCGTCGAAGGTTACCAAATTATCTATCAGGACAGCTTTGCCAGTGCGCTGGTCAGCCAGGCAATTTTCGACCAATACTTCAAAAACCCTTAAATAAAAAACCGGACGGGCATTTTTTTTGTACCCGTCCGGTCGGATTGAATCGCTTTCTTACTGGCTTCTAATCTTTGCGCCCAACTCCTGCTCCAATCTTCGAATGATGCGCTGACGCACCTGTGCCGCTTCTTGGTCGGTCATTGTCCGGTCAGGTGCTTGATAAGTAAGGCTGTATGCCATACTCTTTTTACCAGCGCCAATTTGCACACCGCGGAAAATATCAAACAGGTGAATCTCCGTCAAAAGTTTACCTCCCGCCTGCTGAATCACTTCTCGAACCCGCTCAGCTGGCACATCTTCATCTACAATAACCGCAATATCTTCGAAAACTGGCGGAAAGACCGGCACTGCGCGGGTTTCGTACCGCTCCGGCATGAGACCGAGCAGAGAACTCAGATCAAGCTCCGCCGCCAGCACTGGCGCTGAACCAAACTCATAACGCTCTTTGACCAGCGGGTGCAACTCTCCAAATACCCCCAGCGTGCTCTCTCCTGCACAAATGCAAGCACATTTTCCCGGGTGGTAATGTGAATGCGCCATCGGTGAGTATTCAATCTGTTTAATGTGCAGGGTATCAAACAACGCTTCCAGGATACCCTTGAGGTCATAAAAATCGTAATGCCCTCCTGCGGGACGATCCCACGCCGCCGGGCTGCGTTCTCCACTCATTACGATTGCCAAGCGAGCCTGTTCCACAGGCAAAGCCTCATCCGCTGCCGGTAAAAACACTGGTCCAATCTCAAACAATGCCAGCCGACTGCTCAAGCGACTGTTACGCTCTGCCACTTCCAAAACGGAAGCCAGCAAACTTCGCCGCAATACCCGCCGCTCCGGAGCAATCGGGTTCGCTAGCTCAACATACGGCGCATCCGATGCTTCCAGTAAGCGCGCTTCTTGTTCCGGTGCAGTTAGACGATAGGTAACTACCTCCTGTAACCCCAAATTGACCAGCGTATCGCGCAGCTTCTCTTCACGATCCAGCAACGGATTGCCGCGTTGTGGCGGTAAACTATCTGACAGACGCGTTTCCGGGATCACATCATAACCATAGAGACGGGCAATTTCTTCGATCAGGTCTGCTTGTCCAACTACATGACTGCCGATGTCCAGACGATGCGGCGGCGTTTTGGCAGTAACCATACTGCCATTGATAGTGCATTCAAACTCCAGCCGCCTCAAGAGATCAGCGATCTGTTCGGCGTTCAATGTGATTCCCAAATGGCGCTGAACATCAGCTTCTGAAAGCGTAACCACCGGATCAACAACCGGCTTGGGATAAGCATCCACAAATCCCGCTGCAATCTGTCCACCGCTCCAGGCTGCCATGCGGTCCAAACCGATCTCCACGCCTTCCAGCGCCAGTGCCGGGTGAATACCGCGTGCAAAGCGATAAGCCGCTTCGGATGGTAATTTTTGTGCAGCAACCGTTCGCCTTGTATTGATAAAATTCCAGGTAGCGCCTTCCAAAAGGACATTGCGGGTCTGTTCGGTCACCTCACTTTCCAAGCCGCCCATTACACCTGCCAAAGAAAGCGCCCCTGCAGTGTCACAAACCAGAATAGTGAAGTCATCCAGTCTGCGCTCGACGCCATCCAGTGTGGTAAGTATTTCACCCTGCTGAGCGGCACGCGTGATGATGGTAGGAGCTTTACCGCCAGCGCGTTTGACCAGCACATCATAGTCAAATGCATGGAGCGGTTCACCTAATTCCAACATGACGTAGTTCGTTGCATCCACAATGCTGTTAATCGGGCGCATCCCTGCTAACCGCAGGCGACGCTGTACCCAGTAAGGACTTGGGCGCGGCTCTGCGCCGCGTAACAACCCGACCACAAAACGCGGATTCAGATCAGGATCCGTTATCTGGATTGCCACCTGACCTTCAATAGACGGTCCATCCATCGGCAGGGTGCGTTTCGGCTTTCGCAACGGCTTACCAGTCAACGCCGCCAGTTCGCGCGCCACACCGACCATACAGGCGTTTCGAATCATGTTGGGCAGAATGCTGATATCAAACACCGCATCCCCCATATAATCCACCAACGGCATCCCGGTAGGTGCGTCGTCGTCCAGAATGATGACACCCTCATGTTCATCTGAAATGCCCAGTTCTTTCTCCGAACATACCATTGAAAAGGATTCAAAGCCGCGAATTTTGGTGCGTTTCAAGGTGGTCAGCACTTGCCCAGGCTGATGACCATCGTAAATCTTTGCTCCCTCGCGGGCATAAGCTACTTTCAAAGGTTTTTCCAGCGCTCCTTGTCCCTTATAGGGATACAGATTGGGCGCACCCGTCAGAATAATCAGTTCCTGATCACCATCGAAGAGACGGCAAAGCACCAGGCGGTCGGCGTTCGGGTGCGGCATCACCTCATTGATCTGTGCTACTACAATCTTATCGGCTTCCCAGCACAACCCGGTGAAGCGGAATTCGTGCCGTTCCTGCACGGGCATTGGCAGTCCTACCAGACGTACTTCGTCCACTTCAAGCCCAAGCATCGTCAGGGCACGAGCAACTTCATGCAAAGGCATGTCAATATCTACATAATCTTTCAGCCAGGATAGAGGAACTTTCATGACATCATCTCCTTAATCAAGTTTTTCAACTGGCTCTAGAACTGTGTTAAGAAACGCACATCATTTGCCCAGAAATGCCGGATATCTTCAATACGGTGGAGCAGCAGGGTAATCCGCTCTGGACCCATGCCCGCCGCAAAACCGCTGTACTGGCGCGGGTCATAACCGCCGTTCTGCAGGACGACTGGGTGAACCATGCCACAACCCATAATTTCCAGCCATCCGGAACCCTTACAAATCTGACACCCTTTGCCGCCGCAAACAAAACATTCTACATCCATCTCAGCGCTTGGCTCAGTGAAAGGAAAGTAAGAAGGGCGCAAACGCGTACGAGCTTGAGCGCCAAACATGCGCCGCGCAAAATCATTGAGAGTCCCTTTCATATCGCTAAAGGTGATCTTCCGTCCTACCGCCAGTACCTCAACCTGATTGAACTGGATTTCGGAACGTGCGCTGATCTGCTCGTAGCGGTAACACATCCCCGGCAAGATGACCCGCACCGGTTCAGGCGCAAATTCGCGCATAGCGTGAATCTGTCCCGGCGAGGTGTGGGTGCGCAAAATGACACCAGGGCGAGTGGTATGGAAAGTATCCCACATATCGCGCGCCGGATGATACACCGGGATATTGAGCAACTCAAAGTTATATTCATCCGTCTCAACATCACGTGAGCGGTAAATCTGAAACCCCATCTCGGCAAAAATGCTGTAGATTCTGCGCAACGTTTGTGTAGTCGGATGCAGGCGACCTCTCACCGGCTGGCGACCCGGCAGGGTTACATCCAGCCGCTCACTGCTCAACGACCGTTCCAAAGCCTGACGTTTGATCTGCTCAGAGCGCGTCTGCAGCGCCGCTTCTAATGTCTGTTTGACCTGATTGGCGCGTTGACCGATGCGCGGGCGTTCCTCTTTTGGGGCTTCGCTCAGACGACTGAAGACCTGCATCACAGGGGCATGGCGACCTAGATACGCCACGCGCCATTCCTGCAAAGCCGCTTCATCCTGCACCCTTTCCAACGCCTTCAGTGCACTTTGCTCCATTTGCTCCAGTTGCTCGATGATCGCTTGCCCTTCTGGCATATCAACCTCCACAACCATAACTTAAAGTTTCTAATGATCAAAGGTGTGACCATCAGACTGATTCCAATCAACACCTTCGTCTCAAAAACAGTCCCCGTCCCATCAAGGGACGGGGGAAATCCGCGGTACCACCCTTGTTGGCTGCAAATGCAGTCCACTCGACCCAACGACTGTATGGAACAGCGATTGGCGGCGCACGATAACGCGGCACTCAGCGTCCCGAACTACTGGCTCTACAATCGAGCGTTCCCCCGGGCGGCTCGGAAGGGAACTTCAACTGGCTTCCCTCGTGCAGAGGTCTCAGTCTTAGCCTCCGCTTCCCTGTCGGCTTCCGCCAGCCTACTTTCCTCCGTCATTGCCTTTTGAGTTTGATTTTGTGGTAATTATCTTCAAACGCGCCAAACTGTCAAGGGAGACGCTACCCACGCACGTGATAGTCGCCTTCCACAACCCATTTATATGTGGTCAGTTCTTGCAAACCCATAGGTCCGCGAGCATGTAACCGTTGAGTTGAAATCGCAACTTCAGCTCCCAGACCAAATTGACCACCATCGGTAAAACGTGTGCTGGCATTGACATACACCGCCGCCGAGTCCACCGCCGCAATAAATCGTTCTGCATGGTCCCGGTTTTCGGTGAGAATACCGTCCGAATGACCCGTAGAATGAACAGCAATATGTTCGATGGCTTCTTCGAGACCATTCACAACCCGAATGCCCAAGACTAAAGAGAGCCATTCGGTGTCAAAATCCCGTTCCCCAGCCGGTTCCACCACATCACCAAATCGTTCCTTCAGAATTTCATAAGCCGCATGATCTGCCTTAAACCAGACACCATCATTCTTCAGCAATTCGACGAGATCAGGAAGAAACTGCTCAGCAAGTGAACAATGCACCAGAACGGTGTCCAGCGCATTGCAGACTGTCGGGCGTTGTACTTTCGCATTTTGAATCACTTTCAGCGCCTCAGAAAGATTGGCGCTTTCATCCACAAATAAATGGCAAATCCCAATACCGCCAGTGATAACCGGGATGCGGCTGTTTTGCCGGCAGAACTCGTGTAAGCCCGCTCCGCCACGCGGAATGACCATGTCCACATACTCGTCCAGTTGCAATAACTCATAAACCAGTTGACGATCCGGATCATCAATAAACTGTACCGCCTCTATCGGTAATCCGCTCTCTTCCAAACCCTGACGGATCGCCATCACAAGCTGACGGTTAGTCTCAATGGTCTCACTTCCTCCGCGCAAGATCACACAATTGCCAGACTTCAATGCCAAACCAGTGACATCTACGGTCACATTGGGACGTGCCTCATAGATCACTGCAAGGACGCCCAGTGGAACGCGTTGTTTGCGCAAGCGCAAACCATTTGGCAATTGCCGCTCTTCAAAGACCTCACCAACCGGATCAGCCAACTCTGCCACCTGTCGTAAATCAGCAATAACGCTCGAAAGACGGCTTTCACTAAGCAGCAAACGATCAATCATTGCCTCTGAAAGCCCCGCCACATGCGCTTTCTCTACATCCTGCTGATTGGCAGCCAGAATACTCTCCCGCCATGCCCACAAGCGATTGGCGATCATGCGCAGAGCAGCCTTACGCCGCTCAGCGTTTATTTGTGCTAGCTGACGCGCTGCACGTTTTGCTTGTCGTCCTATTTGTTCAATATCCATTGCTCACCTCTAAAGCATAACCAGATTATTGCGGTGAATTACCTCATCGCCAAAGGTATATCCAAGAATTCCTTCTATCTCAGAAGACTGCCGTCCTCGAAAAGCCCTCACATCCTGCGCCGAATAATTGACCAGACCTAAAGCAATCACCTTGCCAACAGTGTTTACCACACGCACCGTATCACCGCGGTCAAAATTTCCCTTCACATCAACAATGCCCGGCGGCAAGAGACTGCCTCCCCGTCCCAGCGCCCGGCAGGCGCCAGCATCTACAACGATCTCATCTTCCGCATTGCCGCCTGCAAGAATATAACGTTTGCGCCCTTCCAGTTTGTTTGTGACTGGAAGAAATTGAGTTCCAATGGTTTCCCCGCGCGTGATGCGCAGCAGAACATCCATCTCATCGCCTTTAGCAATGTACACCGTCGTACCACCGTGCCGCGCCAGATCCGCCGCTTGTAACTTAGTCACCATTCCGCCTGTACCCAGACCATTATGAGTACCGCCTGCCGCCCGCCAGATTTCATCCGGAATTGCCCCGACCTCTACGCGCCGAATCAGACGCGCTTGCGGATTCTGCCGCGGGTCATCTGTGAACAACCCTTCTTGATCAGTCAACAGCACCAGCAAGTCTGCCTCAATTAAATTGGCAACCTGCGCGGAAAGATTATCATTATCCCCAAAGCGAATTTCCTCTGTTGCCACGGTGTCATTTTCGTTAACAATCGGGATAATCTTATGCGCCAGCAGGGCATCAAAGGTGTTTCGCGCATTTAAAAAACGCCGTCTGTCGGTAAGATCGGTTCTGGTTAAGAGTACCTGCGCCACCTTTTCATGATAGATCGCAAAAAACTGTTCATAAATCGCCATCAGACGAGGCTGCCCTACCGCCGCCAGCATTTGTTTAGCCGGGATAAAACTGGGCAAAGACGGATAACCCAATGCCTCCCGCCCCGCCGCAATCGCACCGGAAGAAACCACCACTACCTGATTCCCCTGACTGTGCAGGGCTGCCACCTGTCGGACAAGGTCAACAAGGCGCGGCGTAAACAGACGTTTTGTTCCTCCGGTCAGTGTGGATGTTCCAAGTTTAACGACAATTCGCTGCCCAGCCACAAAACACACTCCAGCTTTTTGAGTTCGTTTAATCATACCAAACAAAAGGCAATAAGAAAGAACAAAAATTTGAGTTTTTCTGAGCAGCCATATTGACATTACGATCATTAAGTGTATAATTAGTGTAATACAAACACTATTTAAGTTAAGTTTTTTCTAGGCATTCGTTGTACACACTGGCAAAGACAAATAGGAGTAAAAGAAGTGAACACTCATCTCAATTCCCCCGACAATCAGGCTTTTCTAAATTACCTGGAAAATTGGTTATCCGAATTGCCCATCCTCAGCTTTCAAGAAGCTGTTCCCCAACCCGAAAAAGCCGCCATTACTTCTGTGGATATGATTAAGGGTTTCTGCACTGTAGGTCCATTAGCCAGTCCACGAATTCACGCTATCGTACCATCTATCGTGCAACTGCTTACTGCTGGATGGGCACATGGTATTCGTCATGTTCTATTTTCGCAGGACGCCCACGACGCACAGGCTACTGAATTTAACGCCTACCCGCCGCATTGTGTTAAGGGTACACCCGAAGCCGAAACCATAGATGAGTTCAAGGCTTTACCATTTTTCGATCAAATTACCATCCTTCTTAAGAACTCAACCTCATCTGACGTTAATACCGGTCTGCGGGAATGGCTGGCACAGCGTCCACAGTTAGACACTTTCCTGGTGGCAGGAAACTGTACCGACATTTGTGTTTATCAACTGGCAATTTTCCTGCGCGTTGACGCAAATACCACCCAAACACAACGCCGCGTCATTATCCCCGCCGATTGCGTTGCCACCTATGACCGTCCGCCGGAAACCGCTCAGAATCAGGGGGGCTTTCCGCACCCTGCCGACCTGCTTCATGCCATCTTTCTCTATCACATGGCACTCAATGGTGTCGAGATTGTCAAGAGTATTCGGGCTTAAAAAAGCGCCGGAGCAACCGGCGCTTTTTTGTCTGCTCAATTCTAACCGCACTTCTAAAATTACTGACTCACCTTACGCAGATTTGAGTAAACTTGGTGTATGAAAAACGGCAAACTCCTGGACTTGTACAGCGACTATCTGATAAGCGCCTTTGGGCAAACCACCGCGACCGGGCTGTCCTCCCTGTTGGATGGTGAAGT
>DAOTYY010000116.1:0-55251 GCA_034434695.1 Anaerolineaceae bacterium | reverse complement strand
TGCAAAAATCATCGACATCACAGAATAAAACGAGTAAACTGTCCATTGAGGGTCTCCTGGGGTTTCAACTGTTGTTGTGGTAACAAAAGTTTACTCCCTTTTGGAGATCCTCTCCTTATCCCGAACTCACGTTAGATTTAGATTGTCGTTTTGTGTGCACAGAATAATGGAATGCGCGCTTTGAATACCAGCCGCTCTTAAGATGGGTTCACGACTGGCATCATCCTGAATGACAGGAATTCCCAATGATTTAATAGATTCTATAAGATCAATCTTGTTAGCTTCATCATTAGGATTTAGGTCAATAACAACCACATCCTGAGCCATCTCGTGTAATTTTCTGACAACTCGATATCCCAAGTGTCCCAAACCAACCAAAATTACATGGTTCTTGAAAGTGGATGCAACAGCCATTTCCCATTCCTTTCCTCTGGCGCGCCGGTTGAATAGCAAGACACCAAAATCAGCCAGACCTTGTGCCAGTATACCGACCCCTATGATGGGCATAAGAAAATGAAATATCTGTAGATACCATTCAGCGGGAAAGTCCAGGTTAGACTGCAAGAAGGTAAGTGTTAAGACATGATAAATTCCTTCAAGGGGACTTAGGAGGGGCTTCGGGGTCGTTTTGGATAATTCGAAATATAACCAGCCTGCGCTGCTAGTTGCAATAATAAAAAATAACAAAGGCTGGTGAAACCTCTTTAGCAATAACAATGAATCGCGCAGGTTGGCGCGCCATACGCGATAGACTTGTCGAGCTTTCTGCTGCTTATCCAAGAGAGGTGTCTGATAAAATGACAGGTAATTTTACAACCATGCGTCGGATGCGGCCGGTCTCGTGGGCAAGTACGCGTAATACCACCAGACTCATATCATCATTTGGTCTTCCTTGATCCAAACGGATTGCCTCCTGCATGATAGTATCCGCCAGTTCTTGCGCACTTGGTTCTTGCTCTTCTAACATTGCTTCGAGCAACGTACAAATATCAAAGGAGAGCCCATATTGACCACCTGCCCTGACCAATCCATCTGTGAACATGATAACGATTGTATCCGGTTCAAGAGGAAATTCCAATATATCGGGGCGAATGTTTCGCGAAGTGCCAATGGGAATGCTGTTGCTTTCAACGCGCTCGGTTTTTTCTCTTTGGACGATATAGAGTGGTGTGGGGTTATTACGGGTAATGACGATTGTACCAGTCTGTAAATCTACTGATAATATGCTTAAGAAGGCGGATGCAGTGCCATCTTTCTCGGTATAAAGATGATCGGAAGCGGCACGGGCAGCAGCACCGTCGCGAACCCCATCTGCCAAGAGATCAATGACACGATGAACCACCATGCTCGAGATGGCTTTTGCTTTTCTACCTGAGGAGCGGCCATCACACAGGACAACAGAAACACCACCGCCGGGCCTTTCAATAACTTCCAGGGTGTCACCGCTTTCGAGTGAGTCAAATTTATTTGTTTTCAGCACGGCAATTTCAATTTCCATATTTTTGATTTTACATCAAAAATGTTTAAAACGAACAGTCTTCCCTTTTATAAAATTTTGAATCAATCATTTTTAGAAGCAGTCAAAATGAGCAAGCGACTGCCAGGAAATTCGATGAAATTGAGATGGATTTCAAGCCCGTGTTGTTCAAAAGGCTTTAAGTACTGCTTTAGCTTCGTCTCGGGGGGTGGGGTTTGTCCGGTTATGTTGAATAGCCACTTAATCAGCAAATGCCCAGGTGTTTTGCCTGAAGGCAAAGCAGAGAGCAATATGACCAGTTTACCATTGGTTTTCAGTGTTCGGGCAATTTCGCTGGCGGTTTGGTGATCGAAAATATACTCACTTGGAAATGTTGCTACAACAGTATCAAAAGTGTGGGGTGGGAAGGGTAGCGCCTGTGCGTGTGCTCTTGTCAGTTTTCCGTAAAATACTTTTTTGTTTTCTATCAAATGTTGAAGCTGTTGATGTGCCAAATTCCCCATTTGCAGGCTGGCATCTATGCCAAAGGTGCGTGAGTTTCTACCCAAGAGTTTTTTCTGCAGATGTCCTGGTCCATGACCAAGTTCAAGAATATAATCGCCTTCCAAAAATGGGATAACCTGATAAACCCAGTGCTTCCATTTCCCCAGAGAGACGACCCAGGCAACAAAATCATACATCCAGGCGAACTGATGGTATAGCAAGTGGAAGAACCAAAGCAGGAAACGGCTTAAGATTGGGCAATATAAATTCATGATTTTTCGAAATTCGTCCTTGCGCTTTTCCGGGTGGATAAGTATAATTGTTTTGTTTGATTCGGGTTTGAGAAATTATTTTGCAAGTTGGAGATGAACAATGGTACCGCAGCCAAAGCGTAAACATTCAAAAGGTCGCCGGGACCACCGCAGGGCACACGATGCGTTAATGGTCGAAAGTCTGGTTCAATGCAGCAATTGTGGTGAGATGAGACGCCCGCATTCTGTGTGTCCAAGTTGTGGTCATTATCAAGGACGCGAGATTGTCAGCTCTAAAGAAAAACAGAAGAAATGATGGCGAATAGAGCAAAAGGCTTGTAACACACAAGCCTTTTGTCTTTAATATAGCGTTTCATAAAACTCGTGCTAACATCAAACCAAAGATGGCGATGATTATTCCCAGATGAAGAAACAGATCGTTGCTGGATAGCCAGCCAGGTACAAACAAGCGGACGAAAAAATTGATGATAACGAAAACGATTCCCAGAAGGGGGAGCAATCCTTTACGGGTGGCGAAGTATTCTGATGCGTTGTCAAGTAAATTTGAGAGAAATCGAATCATATTTTTCACCAATTGACTAATGCTTTTTGTTGTGAATAAAGAAAGGCTGAAAGCGGGTGAGTAAGCGACCAGGAATCTGTCCTTGAATCGTTACACCGCCGCGGCCATGCTCAACCTGTTCTACCTGACCCTGTTCGTGGAACAAAGAAATCAATTGTCCTTGTTGATAAGGGATGTGAACCCGAACTGGCAGCAGCACTTCAAATAGACGTTTCTCGACCATTGCTAACAACTCAGCTAACCCGGTCCGTTTTGTAGCTGAGATCATGATAGCATCGGGGATATCGTTGAGTAGAGAACGTAACTCATCAGCGTTTGTTAGTAGATCAATTTTATTAAATGCAGTGATCACCGGGATATGATCAGCGTTGATTTCAGTCAAAGTTTGTTGCACGGCTTTCCATTGCGACAAAGCATTTGGGTGCGAGCTATCCACAACGTGAATGAGCAGATCAGCCTCGGTGATTTCTTCTAGTGTTGCTCGGAATGCTGCAATTAGCTGAGTGGGAAGCTTTTGGATAAAGCCTACAGTGTCTGTGAATAACACGCGATGACCTTTAGGCAACTCTACGCGTCGGGTGACCGGGTCCAATGTGGCAAAAAGCTGATCGGCAACATAGACACCCGCGTTAGAGAGGCTGTTTAGCAAAGTTGACTTTCCGGCATTCGTATAGCCGACAAGTGAAATGACCGGGATTTCTGAGCGTCGTCTTTGTGCCCGGTAACGCATGCGGTGAGCACGCACTTTTTCCAGCTCAGTTTTGAGTACGGCAATGCGGCGGCGTATTTCCCGGCGGTCAACTTCAAGTTGGGTTTCGCCGGGACCTCTCAAACCTACTCCTCCTGCTCTGCCAGCGCGTCCGCCGCCCCCGCCCGCTTGACGCGCAAGATGTGTCCAAGCACGCGTTAAGCGGGGTAGACGATATTCATATTGAGCTAACTCCACCTGCAGGATACCCTCGCGGGTGCTGGCGTGTTGGGCAAATATATCCAGGATCAATGTAGTGCGGTCAATCACCTGAATATGATTACCAAAACGTTCTTCCAGTTCACGCAAGTGGCGTGGTGATAACTCATTATCAAAGATAACCACATCGGCGAGCGTTTCTTCTACAAGCGTTTTAATCTCTTCGACTTTGCCGCTACCGACATAGGTTTCGGGATTAGGATGCTCCAAACGCTGGCTGGTCTCTCCAATGACTTCAAGGCCGGCTGTATCTGCTAACCGCGATAGCTCTTCCAGTGAGTCCTCAAGAGAAAGCAGGGATTCTTGACCGTATATTTCAACACCCACTAGAAAGGCTCTCTGTTTGGGTGGTGTGGTTGGTTCTGCAATTTTTTTAGGCATAAGAACTTTAGGTTTACTGTGTAAATTGTCTTTTGCTGAGTGTTTCGTAGAGCCGAGCTAGTTTTTGATCAGGAGTTTCTGCTTGGATGGGAAGCAAAATATGGAACGTTGAACCTGGACAGCGAATTTCATCATAACCGGGTGATTCAACCCAAATTGCGCCACCATGTGTCTCAATGATACCTTTGGCGATATGCAATCCTAAACCCGGCCCACCGCCTTTAAACTTTGTTTTGCCACTGGAATGTAGGGCACTGTTTCCCACCCGTCCAAACTTTTCGAAGATTAGAGCTTGATCTTCAGGATCAATGCCAATTCCAGTGTCGCTGACAGTAACTTCAACAAAACCTGATAATTTTCTCCCGTTAATTTTGATTTTGCCCCCGTCGGGGGTGAACTTGATTGCATTGCTCAAAATATTGCGGAACACTTGAATGATTCTTTCCGGATCAACAAAGATGACTTCATTGTATCCTGGAAAGGCAGTGATCTCTAACGAAAGATTCCTTTCTCGCAAAGTGCTTTCCAGTTCCGTGATTAGAATGGTCAACAGTTGATTTAGCCATACAGGTTGATAATGGAGTTTGAGAAGGTTGTTATCAATCATTGATACGTCAATCATATCGTTAATGATTGATTGAAGACGTCCCACGCCATTTTGTATTCCTGCTAACAGGATGGCGATGTTGGAATTATTCTGCTCCTGCCTGATATTTTCACTGAGCATAGAAGTATAGCCTTCAATCAAAGTCAGGGGAGTTCTTAACTCATGTGCGGCTATGGCGATAAAATCTGATTTACTGCGGTCAAGGCGCTCGGCGACTTGTTGAGCCTGATTGAGTTGTTGTGATACGTAAGAAATCCGGGCTTCAATTTCAAATTGCGCAACTTTTTCATAAGCATGCGAAAAGCATGGTAAGAGGGCTGTCAACAATTGCATCGCTTGAACTTCGTCCAGAGTTTCCCGACAAACGGTGACAGTCACCTCAAAAAACTCGTTTACAAGCTGTGTCAGGACACTAGTTTGACTTTCCAAGTCTGTTTGGGTGAGCGAGGAAGCCCATCCAGATAGAACCGAATCCAGCCAAGAAGGGTCGCCGGTCTCAACGGCTTGAAACATCAGGTTATAAAAATTTTCGATCTGCCCGATCAGGTCTTCCCGGCTACTGATACCCTTTGCCAGCGCTTGTATGGCACGGTTGATCCAGAGTGGACGAATGGTTTCAAGCAGTTTGAGTTCGCTCATGCACTTATAGTTTACGTCAGGTTTGTTTGTTTGCCAATTCTATTCGGATGTTTTTGATTTTATCCATTCTACAATTGTGTCCCCAACAATTTTCAGGCTCTCTGCGCTAACCTTGTCTACAGTGTCGGATGTTGTGTGCCAGTATGGATAATCAAAGTCAATGATGTCAACAGCGGGGATACCACGCTCAATAAAGGGTATATGGTCATCAAGGATACTGTACTTGTATTCAGGGATAAAGTATTGCGAATAGCCAAGCATTTTTGCCTGATTCCATATCTCTGTTGTCATGATAGGGTCAGAATTCTTTTCCATATAGATATTTAAATCTCGATCTCCAATCATATCTATAATAACAACCCCGCTTGGGTGTCGGTCAAGTGTTTTCGCAAAACTCTTTGATCCAAGTATCCAGTCCCAGCCGACAATGTTACCCTGATCTTCTGCATCAAAAAAGACAAGCCATATCTCGATTGAAATGTCTTGAGGGAGTGTGCGGCTAAGTTCCAGCAATACTGCCACGCCTGAAGCACCGTCGTTAGCGCCGGGAACAGGTTCAAGCCGCTTTTCAGGATTGGGGTCTTTATCTGCAAACCGGCGAGAGTCGTAATGAGCTCCCAGAATGAACCAATTACTTCCGCTACCTTGTTTAGCAATAACATTCTTAACCTTCTGACCGAGCTGCAAGTCCTCCTGTGTTTCCACCTGCCAGCCATGCTTTTTCAGCTCTTCAGTGATCCAAAGGATGGTTTGGAGGTGAGGTTGGCTGCCGGGCACTCGTGCTCCAAGTGAAACCTGATATTGTACATCCTGATAAGCCCGAACAGCTTTAAATCTGCTTTTACCTGAGCTCATATATAGTGTCAACTGAGCCATTATCAAGGTGACCAGAACGACAAGGAAGAACCAAACAAATACTTTCTTATGTCTCATTGGGTTTCAAGTGCTATTCCGGTTTCCTGCTTGAACCGCTCAAGGTTTTCTAGAGCCCGCTGAACATAAAGCCGGACACGCTCACTTTTATCGCGAGGTACTATGTCAAGGGGTGGTAATATACCAAAGTTGGCTTTCATTGGTTGAAAATCATGAAGGGAAGCCTTCGTAATGTAATTGCATAATGCACCGATCATTGTTTCAGGAGGTAAGACAAGGGGAGGTAGGCTTCTTAGATAGCGAGCAGCGTTTATTCCTGCCAGAAGTCCGGTGGCGATATTTCCAGCATATCCTTCGACCCCCGTAATTTGTCCAGCAAAGAAGAGATTCTCTCTTTTATTGAATTGAAGAGTTGGTTTTAATAATACTGGAGAAGCTAGAAACGTGTTTCTGTGCATTTGCCCGTATCGCACAAATTCGGCTTGTTCCAGACCAGGAATCATGCGAAAGACACGTTTTTGTTCGGGAAATCTAAGATTAGTTTGAAACCCTACTAAGCTGTACAGAGTAGCAGAAATGTTGTCTTGCCGAAGCTGAACAACAGCATAGGGACGTTTTCCTGTATGTGGGTTTCGCAACCCAGTTGGGCGCATGGGTCCAAAAGCGAGTGCCATCTCATTGCGCTCTGCTAAAACTTCAATTGGAAGGCAGCCCTCAAAAAAAGTTTTGTGCCCCGCAGTGACGCCAGAACGTATTTCTGTCTCAAATTCTTTCAGGGGGATTTTTTTTGCTGTGCGTAGTGTCTGAACAAATTCCAGATATTGTTCTTTCTCCAAAGGGCAATTAATGTAATCACCTTTGTTTTGTTGCCCTCGCTCATAACGCGAGGCGTAAAACGCGACATTCATGTTAATAGAATCCGCAGTGACAATAGGGGCAATTGCATCGTAGAAATATAAGTTTTCGGTGCCAGTGATAGATTGGATAACGGTTGAGAGTGCTGGTGAAGTTAGTGGCCCGCTGGCGATGATCACAGCTCCTTCTGGAATGGATTGGACTTCGTGACGAATCAAAGTGATGTTTGGATGATTGGAGATTTTTTCGGTGACCAATCTAGAAAAAGCAAGACGATCTACTGCTAGCGCGCCGCCTGCTGGCAAGGCAGTTTGATCCGCACACCAGATGAGCAGGGAACCAAGTCGGCGAAGTTCTTCTTTGAGCAAGCCAGCAGCACGATCTGGCAGGTTTGAACCCAGTGAGTTTGAACAGACCAGCTCTGCAAGGTCGGCACTAACATGTGCCCCGGTGCTTTTTTGAGGACGCATTTCGTAGAGCGTTACAGTAATACCCATTTGAGCAGCCTGCCAGGCAGCCTCACTTCCTGCCAACCCTCCGCCTATGATGACAAGCTTGTCCATACGCTTTTACTGAAACCGCCGTTTTAAATAACGTTTAGTTTACCTAGTATTGTAAAGATTTTACCATTTTATTCTTGAATCAAATTGGCATCAAACTTGCAACGTCACGCATGTCCGAATATACTTGTGAGTAAGAAGGAAACAAAATGCTACAGCAAATTCATCATCAAACGCTTCGCCCACAGACGACAGCTCATCTGGCTCAAACAATGACTCTTCTCAGTCTGACAGTAGATGAGCTGCGAAATCAAATTGAAACTGAATTATCCAACAATCCAGCTTTAGAACTGGTTGAAGAACGCCGATGTCCTACCTGTCGCCGGCTGCTTCCCAAACAGGGAGTTTGCCCAGTGTGCAGTTGCCCTCAGAATAATGAGCCGGTAGTTTTTGTCTCTGCCCGAGAAGATTTTTATTTTGGAGGAGAGCACGTTGATGATGACTATCCGGAGGATGATTTCCCGGTGGTCGAAGACAAATTACCTACATACGTTTTGCGTCAGGTCGCTTCGGAACTTACTAGGGAGGAGCTAAGCGTTGCAGCATATTTGCTTACCCATCTGAATGAAGATGGTCTTCTCACCGTGCCTTTAGTGGAAATTGCTCGTTACTGCCACGTTTCTTTGCCTTTTGTGCAGCGGATACAGCACATCATTCAACGCGCGGATCCAATTGGGGTAGGCTCTACATCCCCTCAAGAGGCTTTACTTGTTCAATTAGATGTATTGTCAGAGAGTCGAAAAGTCCCGCAGCTTGCCCGAGACATGATCTTGGAGGCGATGAACCTTCTTAGTCGAAGACAGTATGCCGAGTTAGCACGTCAGTTTCATGTTCCGATTCGGCAGGTTCAGCAAGTTGTACACTTCATTAGTGAAAATCTCAATCCTTTTCCAGGGCGTTCGTCATGGGGGGATGTTCGACAATCTATTGGGAGCAGGAGTAGCGTATATCATCATCCCGATATTCTGATTTACTATGCCAACGATGATCCAGATGGTCAACTGATGGTTGAGATTATTATGCCAATTCGTGGGACTTTGCAGGTAAGTCCGCTGTTTCGCCAGGCTTTACAGCAAACTTCGGGCGAAAATCGTGAAGCCTGTAAGGAAGATTTAGAGCGAGCTTCTTTGTTTGTCAAATGCTTGCAGCAGCGGAATCATACCATGAGGCGTTTGATACAACGGGTTGTCACACTTCAAAGGGATTTTATTCTGTATGGGGAGGAACACCTAAATTCCATCACTCGCGTTCAGCTTGCACGCGAGTTAAATGTTCATGAATCAACCATTTCACGTGCAGTCGCAAATAAAACGGTACAATTACCCAACCGCAAAATCATCCCGCTTTCAGCGTTTTTTGATCGAAGTCTGAATGTCAGATCTGTCTTGTGCGATTTAATATCAAGGGAGACAAAACCGCTTAGTGATTCTGAACTGGCTGAACTTCTTGCTGCTCGAGGATTTCAGGTTGCCAGGCGGACGGTTGCCAAATATCGAGCCATGGAGGGTATTTTGCCTGCGCATTTGCGCCGTGCAGTTTCTATATCAAAATGAGACCATCATTGTCATCCTATCCAAAATCTATTAACAAGACTCACGCGCTTAGCCTGGATGGGCTTGAACTTTTATTGGATCAGATTCAAGAACCGGTTTTGATCTTGGATGGGGGGACGGGTTTAATTGTAATTGTAAACAGCGCATTCATCAAACTGACCGCTTTTACCAAAACGGACTTAAGGAACGTCGCTTTGCATGTTTGCTTTTCTGGCTTACCTGATTTACCCTTGATGCCCGGTGAGGTATATCCAGCTATCTTGAAACGGTGTAATCGAAAAGATTTGCAAGTTAAAATAAAAACCCTGTTACTAGACTCAACAAGGCAATGGTTGTTGGCTATTTTGAGCACAGAAGGACAAAGTTTCAGCGCGGATTTGTCCACTGGGTATCTGACTGTTCTCAGCCCATTTTTGGCTTTGTTGGGAAAAAACGAATTGCAAGATTTTCCTCATACTTTGGATGAGCTACTGAGCATCATAGCGCAACAATTTCAAACGCGTTATCTTTGTGTTTACCAAGCGGAAAGCGATGCACCTTTTTTGAGAAAAGTTGCCACGCTGGAGGAAGAGGGCGTATTTCCGGAATTACTTCCTGCCTCTGACTTGATTCGGCTGTCTTCAATAGTTATCTGGATGCCTGGACGACGTGTTTTAACGGAACTTCATAAAGCAGGAAGAACTCGAGAGCTGGAATGCGTCGCCAGCGCTCCTATTCGGCAAGGTAACGCAATTTGGGGGCTGTTAGTGGCTGGTGAGTATAAAAATCAAGTAGAAAGTCAAGTTATCCAACTTTTGGACTTTTGGGCAGCTTTAATCGCATTTTATTACCAACGGATTATTAGCCAAATCAATCTTCAACGCGAAAGAGATCAGTATCAACAAAAATTGTTGGTGCGGGATGGTATATTTGATTCCATCAAACAAGGGATATTGGTTCTCGGAAACGATCTCTCGATTGTTGAGATCAATTCCTCTGCCGAGGTCATGTTAGGGTATGCGGGAAGGGAGGTCATTGGGCAGGCTGTTGAGAATGTTTTGATTGGCCCAGAAGGATTAGCGCCCGCGCTCATGGCAGCGTGCCAGGGTGTGCCAACCCATAACCTTGGAACAGTTTTACTACACCGGCGCAGTGGACAGGCTTTTCCGTCCCATGTTGAAATCATTCCTGTATGGCTCGGCAATGAAATGATAAGAATCATTGTTCTGATTGAAGATGTCAGTGAAAATGAACAGATTCGTCTGCGAACACAACAGCTTGAACATCGCGCAATTTTAGGGGAGTTTACTGCCGTTTTCGCTCATGAGGTTCGCAATCCTATCAATAACATCTCGACTGGTTTACAATTGCTGGCAGAGACGCTTCCGCCTGATGATCCAAGCCAAGAGGTGATTAACCGCATGCTCAATGATTGTAACCGCCTCAACCATCTTATGGAGTCGGTTCTTTCATTTTCTCGTCCAATGGACACACGATTTGAGCGAGTTGACCTGCCTGTTTTGGTGCGACGTGTATTAGACCGCTGGCGGCCCAGATTGGCAAAAGTCGGCGTTGAGTTATTCTATCAAGCGGAGCAAAACTCGCTGGCTGTGAGAGGAGATCCACGCGCATTGGAACAAGTATTCACTAATCTAATCAGCAATGCCGTTGAAGCAATGAGCAGGAGTGGAGGGCATCTTGCAGTGCGCGTTTTGAGTGGACAGTCTATGGCTGGGCACCCACAAATTGAGGTTACAGTATCTGATAATGGGCCTGGCATCCCGGAAGAGATTCGGGAACGAATATTTGAGCCTTTTGTGACTGCCAGCGCTAGAGGGACTGGTTTGGGCTTGGCGATTACCAAACGAATTGTCACAGCTCACCGGGGCAGCATCACTGTGAATACTTTCCCTGGAGGCACAATGTTTCATGTATGTCTCCCTGCTATCGAGGATGATGAACGATGAGCATGACCGTTTTGATTGTGGATGACGAAGAAAACGCCCGAGAGAATATTGGTGCCTTATTAAGAAAGAAGGGATATGATGTTATCGGAGTTGCTACTTTAGCGGAAGCCAGAAGCAACTTGGAGCATGGTGCTGGTGATATTGTCCTGTTGGATGTTCAGCTCCCAGATGGATATGGTCCAAACCTTTTGTTAGAAACCGCTCATTTGCCTTTTTGTCCACCAATTATCTTGATCACCGCTTATGGGGATATAGAAATGGCGGTGGAAGCCATGAAAAATGGTGCACATGACTTTTTGACCAAGCCAATTGTTTTTTCACAATTGGAAAAGTCCATCCAACGCGCCAGTGAGATTGTGGCGATGAGGCGCGAATTAGATCACATTCGCCAAGCACAGCAAAAAGTCCCATTTGTGGTTGGGCAGAGTCCTCAAATGCAATCAGTATTGGCGCAAGCAGAACGTGCTGCGGCTGCTTCTGTATCGGTTCTCATTACAGGGGAGACAGGAACAGGAAAAGAAGTTTTGGCTCAGTTTATTCATCGTTCAGGTCCACGCGCTGGCAAACCCTTTATTGCGGTCAATTGCGCTGCCATTCAAAACACAATGCTGGAATCTGAATTGTTCGGTTATGAAGCTGGTGCGTTCACTGGTGCAGATCGTCGTAAGCATGGGCTGATGGAAGTGGCAGATGGTGGCATATTGTTTCTGGATGAGATTTCATCCATGCCAATGGATATGCAGGCGAAACTCTTGCGTGCCATTGAAGAGAGAGCTTTTCGTCGAGTGGGTGGTACCAGCCTGATTCGCGTGGATGTGCAGATTCTTGCGGCTTCAAATCGCAATTTAATTCAGATGATGCAAACTGGACAATTTCGTGAAGACCTGTATTATCGCCTGAAAGTGGTTGACCTGCACCTGCCACCGTTAAGGGAGCGCAGCATAGATCTTCCAGAGTTGGTGGGTTTTTTTATTCGGGAGAATAATCCACGCCTTGGGGTTAATATTCATGGTGTTACCCAACGCGCCATGAATGCTCTGATGTCTTATACCTGGCCTGGCAACATACGTGAGTTAAGAAACGCGGTTGAGAGGGCAATGCTTTTTTGTGATGGGGAGGAAATTGATTTATCTCATTTGCCTTTTGATATTTCCCGTGTAAACCATTAAAAAAATAATGGCATGGTTCTTGCATCATATCTCCTGAAAACATCTCTTCAGGAGGTAATCATGTTTCAGCTTACTGCACCCGAGTTTATGATGACAATGGCAGCCTGTTTGTTTGTGATGGCAATGCTTTGTATTCTCTCAGGGGTTTTCATTCTGGTTTCAAAAGTGATGATGGGTGAGTTAAGGACCGTCACAAGGCAGGTCGCCCATCTTGCCCAAAAAGGAATAACAGACGATCTCTCCGGACTGGTGGGCAATACCTCTGCGCTATTGGAGGCATTAACACAACTTGTTCGCACTGCATCGGGGGTTGGGATGTTTCTGGTGATGGTGGGTTTTCTACTTGTAGCTTCCTCGTTTTACCTTGTCAATCAGATTAAGTAACCCGAGTCTGTTGAGATGTCTCGGAGGATCGATGTCCATGCCTACTAACCTTCTGATAGAGATTCAACAACGACTGCCGGTTCATTTAGCAAAACAGGTTTTGGTATCTTTGCGGCAAGATGAGCTGGTTTGGTCTGAACTGCAACGCGAAGATCTCTTCAAGTCTTTACCAATTTATCAGGATCAGAACATCATTGTTTGGAGTCCAGGGGCGTTTGCTCTACAGGTTCTTGGCTTTCCAATGTCCTTAGATGAACTCGCTGACCCATCCTATGTACCACTGGAAAAGCACTGGTGTGAGCGATGTTTGAGTACTTATGAGCGCACTTTACGCGCAATTGTTCCACCTGCTTCATTGGGCGAGGCAGGTCTGCTGGCGCTGGCGCTTCGTGAACGGAGACGATTGATTCGCTCGTGGGCCGGCCTGGCACAGGAATTGTCCAAAAACCTGTCGGGTGATCCATTGCCGATTTCGATATGGAAGCCTGTTCTGAGTTGTTTGTATAGGTATGTTTCTGATCCATTGGATATATTCAAATCGTTGTTAGCCGAGTGGAAAGGGTTGGATGTTTATGCGCTGGTTTCCCATGCCTTACTCAGTAATCCAATGACCTATGAGGAGAAAGTTAGAATTTTTCGCAAGTTATTGGAGGAGCTTTCGGAAGGTCAGCAACTGGAGTGGTTGAGATATCTACGCTTAAGAAATCAAGCTGAGCTGGTACAAGATTTGGCTGGCTCTTTGTTGTTATTGACTCGTCAAGAAACAACAGAGCAAGATGAAGAAATACAAAATGAACTTCTGCCAGAAGATGTTGTCAGTCGGTTGTCCAAAGAACGACGCTTTTATTACCTCTATCGTCTTTCTGGGCAGCCAGCACTTGCAATATCTGCATTGCAAAGAATACAGACAATATTACAATCCTGGCACCATGGTCTTCAAGTTGCTCTAGCTTCCTGTGCAACAATGAGCGGGGATGAGGAAGTCAGACAGGCTTCTTTGTCTCTAATCTCCAGTTCAATTGAATCTTTGAAAAACGTTCAATCTGAGCTGGTGTTTTTAGTGGAAGATGATGATACGTTTTCTTTAGTGTCAGAGTTTGCTGGAGATGGTGTTTCACCTGTCTTAAAGCTCAAACGTGCTGAGTGGTTGGCAAAAAATGGGGATGGAATCATTGCCGCACAACTGGCAAAAGCGGCTGCACAGGAATTCCGCGACCAGCTTAATCGAGCTGAGCATTTATCGGAAGAGATCTTTGCTTTTGATTGTCGCCCCGATTTGATTGTTGAGTTACTGCTCAAATTGGAATTGAATCTTGAAGCGCTAGAAACTGCTCAAGTGATCTTAAAACATCGTCCTGATGATGTAAAAATTGTTGGTTTGATCGCACAGATTTTGGAAAATCTGGACGATCTTGAAGGGGCAAAACAACATCTAACGCTGGCAATTGTGTTGGAACCTGATAATCCTGTTTGGTTTCGCAGACGTGCTAGTGTATTAGAAAGGCAGAAGAACTGGCAACAGGCAATGCAAGATTATCGTGCTGTTCTGGAGCTGGTGGTACATCCTGAAGCAGATGATTATCTGGCGTTTGCCCGGTCATCGGCTTCCTGCAATCAACACGGTCTTGCAGTTGAAGCCTGCCGCCGCGTTCTGGAAAAGTATCCTGATCATGATGAGGCTTGCTACCAGCTTGGTCTTTCACTGCTGGCACTTGAGCAACCTGATGTTGCCATCTCCTATCTGACCCATGCGATAACTGTATCTCCTAAAAATGTCAAAGTCTGGCTTGCCCTGGTTGAGAGCTATCATAAAACTAATCAGCATCAACGCGCTCTAGAAACCCTGCGCTCGTCCGTGATTGCTAACCCGGATTCATTGGAATTAAGTTTTGCTTTAGGAGTAGCTTGCCTGCAATGCGGCTTATTGTCTGAGGCATTGCCATATCTCCAAAAAGCAGATGCAAACGGTACGTTTTCTTCTAGGGCTTCACTTTACTATGGAAAGGCTTTGTGTGCCTTGAAGCGATATGATGAGGCGCGAGAGGTTCTTGATCGCGCCATACGTGTATGGCCTCAGGACGTTGAACTGAATTTTTGTCTGGGTGAGTTGTTGGTACAGCTTGGTAAAGAGGAAGAGGCAATTCACATTCTTGAAACAGCTATACTGCCCTCGAATATACCCTGCGAATGGCTGATTTTATACGTCCGTGCCATTCTGGGTAAGGATTCAATTCTTTTTTCAGATAAAACCTTTGATTTTTACCGGCTGACAAATGCACTACATACATTGGAGCGAATCATTGTCCTGGACCCCAATCACCTTGAAGCAAGATTGTGGCTGGCAGAGGTTTTAGCGTATCAAGAGAATTATCAGTCCGCCTTCGAGATTTATACTCGTCTTGCCGAGATGGTGGAAACGGTTACACCTGACTGGCATTGGAGAGTTCAGAGCGGTCTGGGACTTTGCGCATTGCACTTAGGACATTTTGATGTGGCGATTGCCGCACTACAGGAAGCCATTAAGGATCATTCCGATCAAGCTGCTTTGCACCGCTTACTTGCCAAAGCTTATCTTTCGGCGAATCTTGTTCGAGAGGCATTGCAAACTGCCCGTGAGGCATTGAGTCTCGCTCCCAACAACCTTGAAACGCTGGCATGGTTTGCAGATTTTGCCATGCTTGTAGAAGCTGAAGATGAAGCAATTAACGCCCTCAAATGCGCCACTCAGCTTGCTCCTCAGGATTCGGCATATTGGGTCAGATTGGCTGAATTGCAATATCAAGTGGGCGATCTTGAAAATGCCCAAAAATCACTGCAAACTTTTCAAGAATTGCCAGATGTCAGTAAAGAAGTCTTGAGGACAGCGGCAGGTTTGTATCTAAAACTGGATCAGCCTCAGACTTCATTAGCTTGTATTGAGCGTGCAATCTCCATGGAAACTCAATACGATCCAGTCCTTGGTTTTGAGAGGGCTTATTTGTTTGCTATTCTTGGCAACTTTTCTCGAGCGCTTGAAGAGTTGGGTTATGTTGAAGAAGCTGTACCCAATGATCCATCGGTTCTGGTTTTCGAAGCAGATTTGATGATGGCTTTGGAGCGGCATCAGGCTGCGCAGGCATGTTTGAATCGGGCTTTACCCTGCTTTGATGATCCGAAGTGGAATAACCATAGTTTGGCGAGCGATATGTTTGGCAAAGACACTGAATTGGTTACCTCATGGTTACCGACCCTTATGAATAAAGTTATGGCTCGCATCCGCTTAGCAGGATTAGAACGACAAATGGGAAATTTGCCTCAGGCTCTGGCTCAAATTCAGATGGCTTTAGAGGAAAACGGGGAGAATCTGTTCCTGCGTTTTTGGGCGGCGGATTTGTGTGCTGCTATGTTACAGTTTGATAAGGCTTTGCAGTATGTAGAGGGTGCTCCAGAGAACAATGAGAACAAAACCCCTGTAACGCTGCTTTTTGATCCACAAAACCAGTTGGAAACTGCTGTGCAGTGCTTAAAAGCAGAACTCTCTCTCTTTGCGGGTGAGGCTATTGATGTGGCTTATTGGATTCAGGAATTGTTAGAGAAGGCACCAGATCATCCATGGGTGTGCCTGATTCAAGCCCGTTTGCTGGCTCGTCAGGGAAACTGGAAAGAAGCGCAAGAGCGTTTCTGGCATGCCTTCGCCTTTAAGAAAAGTGAAGATGTTAGTGCACAAGAGAATTCTCCATTCAACTTCTGGAATAGATATGGGTTATCTACGAGGGGTTACTTAATCAATCCAGCATGGTGGATTGAAACAGCGCTGGAAACGCGCAACTGGCAAGATGCCCTGCAACTGGGGTTAGAACTGCTAGGAAAAGAGCCTTTAGAGCCTTTGTTCCAGTTAGTTGCGGTAAAGTCAATTGCAAAATGTGTTGAACAGCAAATTTTGTGTGAAGAATTGGGTTGCATTGTAAATGCTCCTCAGCATCCCATGCTCTCGCGTGATGTCCTTGTCAGGGTTAATGAAGTTCTTTCTCATTTGCAGGAGACTAGCGATTCTTTAGAAGTTATTCGCTGGGGTGCTTATGTCCGGCTTGTATTACAACCCTCAGCCCAACATATTCGCGAGATGACCAGCCTTCCGGCAGAGCTGCAAAGTGAAGAAACCTTGTGTTTAATTCTTCGTAAGTTGAAGAATCGGAATGCTGCCACTCAGATACTGCAGCAGTCACCACAAAAACCTGCCGTATTTATGCAACTTGCACTGTCATTTTTGGGAATTGATGATGAAAAGGCGTTCAGTTATGCACGACGCTCCGTTGAGCTGATGCCGACCGATCCGTTGGCCCATATTGTTCTAGCAAAAACGGCTGAAAAGTTTGATGTTACTTTGGCTTATGAGTCAATAAGGAATGCTTTGGCTACCTGGTTTGATGAACCAGAGTGGCATGTAATGGCTGCCAGATACGCAAAGTTATTGGGACGAGAGACTGAGTGTATGGACCATTGGGAACAGGCTTATGCCATCAAACCGGATAAATTTGAGTATGTGTTTGGATTGGGCGAAGAATGCCTTAGACAAAAATTAGAAGTGAAAGCGATTGAATTATTATCGAAAGCCTGCCTCCTAAAACCAGAAAGCGGTCAAGCCTGGCTGATGCTGGCAAAGGCTTATCAACAAAATGGGGTTTCTTCTAAGGCTATTGAATGCGCACTGAAAGCTGAAAAGTTATTGCTGGATTCCGCCGAACCTCTGCTGATTTGCAGCGAAGCGGCTCGAACTTTAGGCAACATGGCAATGGCAGATCAATATATTCGTAAAGCGCTCACAATAGCTCCGCAGAATGCAGAAGTAGTCTTAAGTTATGTGGATGTATTAATTGCGCAAGGGCAACACAAAGAGGCTTTGTCTGCCCTTGAGTCTTACCTGCCGGGTTTAGAGAATAATATCCGCGCCAGGCAAAAATTTGCAGAGCTGTTGTGGAAGGTGAAAGGCACCGATGTGGCTTTGCCATACCTTAAAGAGCTTGTTGAGTCAGCGCCTAATGAGTCAGGATCATTGGCTCTGTATGCAAAAATGCTTAATGAAAAAGGTGATCAGGATGGCGCTGTGATAGCTGCTCAAAAGGCGTTAAAGTTATTGCCAACACAGGCTGAACTTCACCTGTTATTGGGAAAAATTTATGGGCAGCGAGGGCAACTAGATCAAGCGCTCCATCACCTTAGCGAAGCTGTTCGGCAAGCGCCAGGAGATGTTGAGGCTTATTTGGAGCTTGGCGGAGTGTACCGCGAACGACGGGAATATCTGAATGCTCTTTATGTGTATCAGCAAGCGATCAGCCTGTTCCCCTCTGATTTTCGCGCCTACGTGCATGCGGCATCCGTTTTACGGGAAACGAAAGATTATGCCGGTGCTGAAGCCATGCTTCGTAAGGCATCTCAACTTGCACCTGATGACTTAAATGTTCATCGTCAGTTAAGCGCCATCATTGCTCTGAATCTTATTCATCACGCTCAGGAGGTAAACGTTACATCATGAGTGACTACCTTTCACAACCTGTAAAATCAAATCCAATTTCAAGAGAAACTTTTCTCCTGATGTTGAATGCAGCATTGGATCAGCGTTCCTATCGCTTTGCGCGCCAGGCTGCTCTGGAGTGGCTCTCAGACTATCCAGGTGATCTGGTTGTCAATTTATTGCTGGCAAGGTCATGGCTTGGCGAGGGCAATGCAAATGATGCAAGGGATATTTTAGGCAAACTGGTTGCTGTTGATCCGGAGTTTTCAGAGGCATATTACTACTATGTGCTTGCAACAAAGCATCAGAAGCCTGAACAATGGTTGCCGCAACTAGCATGTTTATACGCACTAGAAGGAAAGGTTTTGTTTAGTGCATCACTTCCGGAGTGGGCAAGTATGCTTAGAGATGCCCACATTGCTCTGCTGGATAAAGATTATGGCAAAGCTGAAGAACGGCTTTATCGGGTATTGGGGTTGGATTTGAATCTGCCTTTACCTGCTGCTTTTCACATGAAGCTCGCAGTTGCTCAACAGGATGAAACCAGCGTTACAAATTTGGCGCTTGTGTATCATGCGCGTTGGCAAAATTGTTTGCATTTTTCATTATATCTGGCAGATGGGCTGATCAAGCAGGCAAATGAAACGCAAGCTCTCAATCTTTTGCGTCAATGTGTGATGAATGATGTAACAGCCCAAGTAGCTACAAGACTTTGGGGAAGCAATTTTGCTTATCGTCCTCTCTGGCTCGAAACACTTGAAATTGAATTTTCTTTGCCCGTTCCGGCTGAAGTGGCAAAATGTCTGGGTTGGAATCAATTATCATCCGGTTTTGTTGTAAAAGATGCAAGATCTCAGACATCACCGGTAATATCACAGAGAGAGGAAATTGCTGTTACTACGCTTTCAGATCCAATACAGTCAGATGAACAGCTCCTAACAACTTCCGAAACTTTGGAGGTAACTGATAAACTGGAAGAACAAAGCAATCAGCAAAACAGTTCTTTTTCTATAGGGATAGAAGAAGATTCTGTTGGTGTTGGGCCAAAGCAGATGGATATTCCAACGGATCATTCGGGAGATTCTGATGCATCTCTTTCCGCCCCTCCAAAGCTCGCAGCTTCAATCAATGAGAGTTTGAAGCCGATCAATGATGCAATTCAACGCTTGGCAAAGAAAATCAATCGTCCAATTATTGCCAAATCAGATGGACGTTTTCCGGTCTATGTAATCTTTTCCAGTCGTTTGGGGCTGCGCTCACAATATGGGCAGCAAACAACGGAGATTCTTGAAAGCGAAATGAAACGCCTAGTAGCTGCGATACGAAAGCGGCCTGGCTGGGGTGCAATGATTTATTTTCCAGATGACGCAAAGATTAACGAAACCTTTCATCTGAAAGGTGCACAGGAGAATGATCCATGGCACTTGAAATTGGCGTTAGCTGATCTGGATCAGGCGCTTGCCAAAAAAGGGGCAAGGATAGGTGCACTTTTAATCATAGGTGGACCAGAAGTTGTACCTTTTCATCGCTTGCCGAATCCCACCGAGGACGCAGATGATTACGTGTTATCAGACAGCCCATACTCAACGCTAGACTCGAATTACTTTGTATCTGAATGGCCTACTGGCAGATTGCCGGGCGATAGTGGGACAGATGCAGGGTTGTTGTTGGAACAGTTGCGTAATTTAGTCAATTATCATCAGCAGTTCAAACAACGTTTGAGCTGGTGGCAGTCTCTGTTCGCCAGATTACGGAATTTCCGGATTGTCTCCAAGGGGCAAAGAAGAAAAAAGTCCCCACACTATTTTGGTTATTCAGCAGCGGTCTGGAAGGCTTCTTCACAAGTGGTCTTTCGACCACTTTCGGAAAGCCAGGCGTTATTTGTCTCTCCACCAGAAACTTCAGGGAGTATTGAACCCGAGTTGATTACGGATGCTTTGATGGGTTACTACAATCTGCATGGCTTGAGTGATTCGGCTGAATGGTATGGCCAGCGTGATATGGCTGATTCGGCAGGGGGAGAAGATTATCCTGTAGCGTTGAGCGTCAAAGATCTGGTAAAAAATGGACGTGCGCCGCGCATTATCTTCACAGAAGCGTGTTATGGCGCCTATATCAATGGCAAGGCAGAGAACGAATCTGTGGCACTCAGATTTCTGGGCATCGGCGTACCGGCGCTTATTGGTTCAACCGGGGTTTCCTATGGCTCGATCACTGCCCCTCTGATTGGTGCCGATTTGTTGGGGTATCTATTCTGGAAAAATATTCGGGAAGGTTATCTGGTTGGAGATGCCTTTAATCTAGCAAAAATTAAACTGGTTCGAGAGATGAATCGCCGGCAGGGATTTCTGGATGGCGAAGATCAGAAAACTCTGATATCCTTTGTTCTGTATGGTGATCCATTGATGAGCGGTATGACTGTCAATGCACAAACAAAGAGTCTGCCGAGACTGCAGGCACAACCGGCAATTAAAACTGTTTGTGATCGCCGAAGTCCGGGCGCTTCATCTCAACCGCTTCCCCAGGAAGTATTGATCGAGGTAAAAAAGGCTATGCAGAAATACTTGCCAGGTTTTGATGCAACAGAAGTCTTTTTCAGCGAGGAACATGTGTCCTGTGAGCAAAGTGAACACCACTGTCCCATGTATGAATTAGGTGGGAAGGCAGCATCTCCAGAGTTTACCGGGCGAAAAGTGGTCACGATGAGCAAACAAGTCCGGGCAGGGCACTTGCATACTCATTATGTCAAGGCAACGGTTGATAAGACTGGTAAACTTGTTAAGCTGGCTGTCTCTCGTTAACACTTCCCCAAACTGGAATAATCCCAATAGAGTTCTCCACGGAAATCTTTGTCGTGGAGAACTTTGTTAAGTTCGGTTTGGGTATTGACCTTGACAATCCCTCTCAATCCTTTATACTTATCCCGATCTTAGAATGAGGTAAAAACATGAAAATCAACTATCAAGAAACTACCGCTGATCTTGCTACCCGTATTGATATCCACAACAAATTTGGCGGGCGCAATATTGACGAATGGATGTTGGACGTACTGAAGCTTTCAAAGGGGATTAAGATACTGGATGTCGGATGTGGAGCAGGTAAACAGTGCTTTTCTTTTTATGATTATCTGGGTGGCCAAGCCGAAATTATGGGCGGTGATGTCAACGAGGAACTGCTTAATCAGGCAAGGGTAGAGAATCAAAAGCGAAATCTTCCGATACAATTTGTTTCTTTAGATTTCAATCAGCGTTTTCCTTATCCGGATAATACATTTGACCTAGTATCGTGTTGTTTTGCCATTTACTATGCGGAGGATGTACCGTTCACATTGCGCGAGATGCATCGCATTTTAAAACCAGGAGGGCGTTTGTTCACAACCGGTCCAATGCCGAATAACAAGTTATTATTCTACGATATTATCCGTGAAGCCACAAATCACAAACCCATTCCGCCAATGCCGGGTAGCAGTCGTTACAGCACTCAGTTTCTGAGTGTTATGAAAGAGCTGTTCTCTCAAGTAGACGTGCATATCTTCGAGAATCCACTGACATTTGAGAGTGTTGATCCGTTTATTGCTTATACGCGTGCCTCACTTTCTGAGGACCGCAAATTGTGGAGCAGCTTTTTCAAGGACAAGGATGAGTTTGAGCAGATCATGCAGGCAATTACGCAGGTGGCAGAGCGCCGGTTGAAGCAGGAAGGCAAACTGGTGATGACCAAAGTGGTTGGCGGTTTTTTGGCGACAAAATAGGTCGAGATGGTATGAATCGAGATATGAGTTTTTTCGGGCGCCGGGTTGCTTTTATCGGCGCTCATCCCGATGATATTGAGATTGGGGCGGGTGCACTGATTGCTCACATCGTGCATCATACAGAAGTGCTCTGTGTGACACTTTCTGATAACCAGAAAAACCCAGAGTTAAAGAACGTTGTCCATGAGCATTATTGCAGTATGGAAGTGCTGGGTGTTCCCAGACAACAGGTGATTGTCGGCAAGTTTGAAACCAGGCGTTTTCCTCATGCCCGTCAGGAAATTCTTGAGTATTTGATCCAGCTAAACCGCGAGTTTATGCCAGAAATTGTTTTCACTCATACCCGTGCGGATATTCATCAGGACCACGCAACTGTTACAGAAGAAGTGTTGCGCGCTTTTCGTGGTACGACTGTGTTGGGTTTTGATGTCTTGCGTAGTAGCTATGGCTTTTTCCCCAACTTTTTGGTTGAAGTAACTGAGGAAGATGTCCAGAAGAAATTGCAAGCTCTAGCGCAGTATAAGACCTATGAAACAAAATACTATTTCAATCCGGATATTACCCGTTCAACACTGATTCGTCATGGCGCTCTGGCTGAGCGCCCGTATGCTGAAGGATTCGACACCCTGCGGATTATTGGAATGTTTACCTGCTCGTCTTAGGCTGTGGGAATGCCTACTTCAACTGTGTCACCGACAATACGAACTGGATAGTGCGGGACAGGCTGCACTGCCGGAAGTCGGGTAACTCTCCCATCTCGCACGTCGAAACGCGCTCCATGACGGGGACAGATGACCTCAAAACCTTCTACTTCACCATCACCAAGCGGACCGTTGTCATGCGTGCAGATGTCTTCAATTGCGTGAAGTTGTCCTCCAATATTGAAGACAACTATAGAACGCCCGCTGATTTCGATAAATAAACGTTCTCCTTCTGGAATTTCACTGGACTTTGCAATTGCATAAAAAGTGTATAACTTCTCGCTCATTGTTTTTACTCTTCCTCTTCTACGAGCTTATCGCTTGCTTCACCCAGCCCATATATGCCGGCTTTTAGCACTTTGAGGGGTAATAATGCGCATTTCAACCGCACTGGGCCCAGCGAGTCTAACCCCAGCATGTCCAGGATGTCTTGCTTGGTCATCTTTTTAGCGTCCTCAATTGTTTTGCCAATCAAGCTTTCAACAAGTAAATCGGCTGAAGCTTGTGAGATAGCACAACCATGTCCACTAAACGCGGCTTCGGTAATTACACCCTGTTCGTTTACGCGCAGGTCAATGCGGATCAGGTCGCCACATAGCGGGTTTTCGTCCTCAAAACTGATGTCATGTGGTTCTAATATGCCGCGGTAGCCCGGGTTCTTGTAATGATCAATAATGATTTCGCGATAGAGATCATCCATTGTTATTGCCCTCTTATGGGGGTACTGTCCTATCACCCAAGCAGTTTTATCACTTGCCCAAGCGCCATGGCAAGCTGGTCTATTTCGTCTTTTGTATTGTATAGATAGAAGCTGGCTCGTGTGGTTGCAGGTAAATTAAATTTATCGTGCAGGGGCATTGCACAATGATGCCCGGCGCGCACAGCTATGCCATACCGATCCAGAATTTGCGCCACATCGTGCGGGTGAATTCCCGAAATCGAAAAGGAAGCCACGCCACCTTTTTTATCCGCCGTCGGACCTAATACGGTCAAGCCGGGAATTTCGGAAAGACGCTCCAAAGCGTAAGCGATCAACTCATGCTCATGGGCTTTGATTTTATCCATGCCGATATTTTCAAGATAACCAACTGCGGCACCTAGACCAACTGCTTCGGCAATGGCAGGAGTACCAGCTTCAAACTTATGTGGCAATTCGTTGGGCGTGAAAGAACGCAGATATACTCTCCTGATCATGTCTCCGCCACCCAGGAAAGGCAGCATGGTTTGTAACAGTGTTTCCCGTCCGTATAGCACGCCAATCCCGGTAGGTCCGCACATTTTGTGACCAGAGAAAGCCAGAAAGTCAACGTCTAGCTCCTGAACATTAACCGGCAAGTGAGGTACGGATTGTGCGCCGTCCACCAATGTTAGTGCGCCAGCTTGATGAGCAAGCTGAATAATTTCTTTTGCTGGTGTGATAGTACCCAAAACGTTAGACATAGCAGTAAAAGCTACCAGCTTTGGCTGGAGCTCGAGTAATTTGGTAAAAATTTCCATATCTAGCAGACCGTCGGCAGTGACAGGGATAAATTCCAGCCTCAGGCTGCGTTCTTCAGCAAGGATTTGCCAAGGCACGAGATTTGAGTGATGTTCCATTTCGGTCAGGATAATCACATCACCCTGTTGAAGATATTTGCGTCCCCAGGAATAAGCAACTAGGTTAATCGCTTCTGTTGCGTTGCGGGTAAAGATGATTTCACGAGCATGTTTTGCACCGATGAAATGCGCTATTCGTTGTCTGGCTTCTTCATAAGCAGCAGTTGCTTCTTCGGCGAGCGTATGCACTCCGCGATGAATGTTGGCATTCATCTTACGGTAGAACTCATCCATTGCCTTAAGTACTGCCTCAGGTTTTTGGGATGTGGCTGTTGAGTCAAGGTAAACAAGACGAATGCCCGGTCGAACTTCTCTTTCCAGAACTGGAAAGTCAGCGCGAATTTTTGCTATATCCAGTCCAACCGGGGAATTTTGAGGCATAGGATGATCCTTTTGGTAAGTGAATGGTGCTAATCTAATAGGCTCTTGGTAAATCGGACTTATTAGATTTTCGATGTGGGTGACGGATATGATGAGAGTTGATCGGGTACCATAAAATATGGTCTGGCACCATCCAGCCATCCGTCAGAAAAACATTTGAACGGAATTGAACCGCAACCATTTTTGCATCTATTTGCACCACAATACCACGTAACCAGCCGCGAACACGTTCGCCGCCTTTCTCATGATCACAGTAGACTTCAACCACATCACCAACATCGAAAGTTAATTCCGGTTCTGGTGGTTTCATGTAGGAAATCGGCATACTACAAACTCCCAGAGATTTTTTGGTAAAAATGCAATTTATTATTTTATCACAAATAGAAACTTTCAACGGATGTAGTTTCAATATGAAGCCATTTTTTCATGAATTGCTCTCTGGAAACGTTGCCTTACACCTTCAAATGGGATGCGTTGCATGATCGGATCGAAAAACCCTTCCACAATCAGGCGTTCAGCTTCAAGACGTGGAATACCGCGGCTTAGAAGGTAAAACACTTGATCCTGATCAATCTTCCCAACTGTTGCGCCATGAGTACATCGAACGTCATCTGCTAGAATCTCTAGACCAGGAATTGAGTCGGCGCGTGCATTAGGACTGAGCACCAGATTACGGTTTGCCTGGTATCCATCAGTTTTGTCAGCGCCTGGTGCTACATAGATCATTCCCTGCCATACGGAGCGGCTGTTGCCTAGCAAAGCACCCTTGAAGAGCAAGTCGCTTGTGGTGTGGGCAGCGCGATGATTTTGTTGAGTGTCATGATCGAGATGCTGGTCATGATCTGTGAAATAAAAGCCAGACATACGACCATGACTACCCTGCCCTACCAAATCCAGTTCAGAGAAATTTTTGGTGTGCTGGCTACCAATTGCTCCAAAAATCCAGTCCAGGTTGCCGTCCCGGTCTACACGAGCGCGTTCATGAGTGAAATTCCAGACATGTTCGCCCCAGGATTGTAATTCAACAAATCGAAGATTGGCAGATGGCCCGACATAAATTTCAACGATTCCTGCGTGCATGGTTTGCCCTGTTGGTTCTGTGTGGGAGGCTGACTCATGGACATAAGTAACTTCTGCCCCCTCTTCTAAATATACCAGAATATGAGAGAGGTAAGCCAAACCGGTACCTGGTCCCCAGAGCAGGCTTTGAAGCGGTTGCTCGATCTGTACATTTCGGGGCACGTAGAGTAAGACACCTGATTGAGCTAACGCTCCAGCCAACGCGGCAAATTTACCCTCACCGGGTCGGACAATTTTTCCTAGAATTTTTTCGAGAAGGTGCGGGTACTCATTTTCGGCTGTTTGCAAGTCGGTGAAAACAACGCCTTGGCTAGCTAATTCTGGATCAAGTTTACTCTGCGAGCCGCCGGGTAACAATATGACCTGCCCTCCATGAACATCTCCAGTCATCGGTTCTAGGAGATCTTCAGGTGGAGCGGGCAGTTTTTGATAAGCTCCCATTTCTACCAGTTTGAACAAACCAGCCTGCAGAGCGCGAAGGTCCGTACGTCGCCAGGCTTCTTCCTGTGGAGTAGGGATTGGTAAAGCTTCAAATGCTTGCCAGGCATTGTTGCGATAATCCCGAATATAGCTATTCTTTGTCGTTCTCACCATCTCGGCGGTAAAAATGAATTTTTGTTGGGCAACCGCCGAAGGGCGAGCTTTGCGCGTAATGATCTGTGGTGTTTCTGTCATAAGGATTTCCTTAGGCAATTTACCAGTACTGAAGTTTTCAAGAAGCAGGTTTATCCGATCGAGCCTTCCATTTGGAGTTGAATTAAACGGTTCATCTCAACTGCATATTCCATTGGCAGTTCCTTTACTAAAGGTTCAATGAACCCAGAAACGACCATAGTGGTTGCTTCTTCTTCGCTGAGTCCTCGGCTCATCAGATAGAATAATTGCTCCTCGCCTACTTTGGATACAGATGCTTCATGTCCAATGGTCACATCTTCTTCGTCTATTTCGATATAAGGATAGGTGTCTGATCGTGATTGTGGATCAAGCAGCAGTGCATCACAGACTACATTAGAGCGGACGTTTTTGGCGCCTTTGTACACTTTGAGTAAGCCGCGATATGATGCTCGACCGCCGCCTTTGCTAATAGATTTGGAAGTGATTTTGCTGCTGGTGTTTGGGGCAAAATGGATCACTTTTCCACCAGCGTCTTGGTGCTGACCGGGTCCAGCAAAAGCCATGGACAGAATTTCACCGTGTGCGCCTTCGCCGACCAGATAACAGGAAGGATATTTCATAGTGATTTTTGAGCCGAGGTTGGCATCTACCCATTCCATGGTTCCACCTTCATGGACGACAGCGCGCTGGGTGACCAGATTGTAGACATTGGTGGACCAGTTTTGAATGGTGGTGTAACGTACCCGAGCGCCTTTCTTAACAACAATTTCAATCACGCCGCTGTGGAAAGAGTCGGTTGTGTACTGGGGGGCTGTACATCCTTCAACATAATGCACCTGAGCGCCTTCATCTGCAATGATCAATGAGCGCTCAAACTGCCCAATATTGGCGACATTCAAACGAAAGTAAGCCTGCAAGGGCAGGTCCACCTTAACCCCTTTAGGTACATAAACGAATGAGCCACCTGACCAGACTGCACTGTTGAGGGCGGCAAATTTATTGTCTTCAATTGGGATGACTGTGCCAAAGTACTCTCTGAAGAGGTCGGGATATTGCCGTAACCCATTTTCTATGCTCAGGAAAATCACTCCTTGTTTTTCCAGATGTTCCTGAATGCTATGGTAAACCATTTCGGATTCATACTGAGCACCGACTCCAGCCAGGAATTTTTGCTCGGCTTCCGGAATACCCAACCGTTCAAAAGTTTTCTTGATGGTTTCTGGAACTTCTTCCCAGCTTCGTCCCTCAGCTTCAGTGGGTTTAACGTAATAGTAAATCTCATCCAGGTTGAGCTGAGAGAGATCAGCACCCCAGGTTGGTATTGGACGTTTCAGGAAATGCTCTAAAGCTCGCAGGCGAAACTCCAACATCCATTCGGGTTCGCCTTTCATGGCAGAAATCTGTCTGACGACTTCCTCGTCCAGACCCTTGCGGGTCTTGAATACGGAAACGTCTTCATCACGAAATCCGTATTTATATTCTCCCAATCCTTCCAATAAATTTGTCTGCTGTGTCGTCATTGTGTTTCTCCTATCCACTGTACCAATAAACGGCGAATCAGGAGGTTATACCGTTTTCAATTTTTTCTCGCACCCAGTCGTAACCATGTTCCTCAAGATGCAAAGCCAGGTCGGGTCCACCTGATTCGACGATACGCCCGTCTATCATCACGTGAACGAAATCGGGTTTGATGTAATTGAGAATGCGCTGATAGTGTGTAATCACAAGAACACCTAAGTCAGGTCCGCGTAGCGCATTTACGCCTTCGGAAACGATGCGCAATGCATCAATATCCAGTCCCGAGTCAGTTTCATCCAGAATAGCAATCTCAGGCTTCAGGGTTGCCATTTGTAAAATCTCAGCCCGCTTCTTCTCGCCGCCGGAAAAACCCTCATTGAGGTAGCGACCTGCAAAGGTATGATCCATCTTGAGTAATTCCATCTTTTCTTTCAACAACTTGCGAAATTCGGGAATGGGAATACCTTTATCCTCAGGATTTAAAGCCCGCCGTTGGGCGTTGACCGCAGTCCGCAGGAAATTCGCCACCGTTACCCCTGGGATAGCAACAGGATATTGAAATGCAAGAAACAAGCCCAGTCGTGCACGTTCGTCGGGTTCCAGTTCAAGGATGTTCTGACCCTTGAAACAGACCTCGCCCTCCGTGACCTCGTAAGCCGGATGCCCCATGAGAGTGTAAGCCAGCGTCGATTTCCCAGTACCATTAGGGCCCATGATGGCATGGATTTCACCCTGACGGATGGTTAAATCAACACCTTTGAGAATCGCTTTATCTTCGATTTTGACATGCAAATTACGTATGACCAGCTCAGACATTGAAACTCCTGTAGATTAGGTTGTTCTGTTGTTTCAGTTTAACATCCCAAATAATTAATGTCAATAGTTTGATAAAAATCTAACATAACTTTAATACGTTTGCATTATATCACAAGCCCAAATGGGGCGAGCAAAATGGTATCAGGTTTGTAAATGGTTGAATGGATACAGGTTGTTGCGCATACTGGTTTGGTACACCTGATTGGTATTAAGGCAAGTGAATTGGCTCACTTCATCACACGAAAATCCGCTATAATCGCTCTGGAAGTGTTATCGGAATGCTGTCAAAAACTGTTTGGGCAGAGTTGAGGACGATTCCGCAGTCATTTTGATTTATTTCATAATTCTGGAGGAGTTTGCATGACCATTGATCTGACCCCCTTTTTTGCACCAAAAGGCGTGGCATTAGTGGGAACTTCTGCCAGTCCCAATAAACTTAGCTTTGGCATCCTGCGAAACATGGTTGAAGGGGACTATCGGGGTGGGGTTTATCCGGTTAACCCCCGCTATCAAGAGGTACTGGGAAAGAGATGCTTTCCGAATATTGCCAGTGTTCCTGATCCAGTTGACCTGGCAGTCATTGCGCTTCCTGCGCCGATGGTGCTGGAAACTTTAGAAGCTTGCGGACTTCGTGGGATTCGCTCAGTCATTATCATTTCCGGAGGCTTTCGTGAGGTAGGCAGAGAGGGAGCAGAACTTGAAAAACAATGCGTAGAATTAGCTCATCGCTTCAATATGCGCTTAATCGGACCGAATTGTGTGGGTACGATGGATCTGTACAGCGGACTGAATACGACATTCATCAGGGGGGTACCCCCCAAAGGTCATATCGGATTTTTATCACAATCCGGCGCCATCTGTGGGGCGATTGTAGATTATGTGATGGATAAAGGTATTGGCTTCTCCAACTTGACCAGCATGGGCAACATGGCAGACGTCAATGAAACAGACATCATCGAGTATTTAGCCCAGGATGCCAATACAAAGGTTATCGCTGCCTATCTTGAAGGGCTGGCGAACGGACAACGATTTATGGAGGTAGCTCGCCGGGTAAGTTGCCAGAAACCGATTCTCATGCTAAAGGTAGGGCGCACTGCTGCAGGGGCGCGTGCTGTATCTTCTCATACTGGATCACTGGCGGGCTCCTACACGGCGTATGATGCGGCTTTTCGTCAGTGCGGCATTATTCAGGTTGATTCGGTTGCTGAGTTGTTTGATGCTGCCATTGCACTAGTGCATCAACCAGTGCCAAAAGGCAACCGCGTTGTATTGATTACCAATTCGGGTGGTCCTGCTGCGCTTGCTTCGGATAGCCTAGCCGCGAATGGTATGACGCTGGCAGATTTGCAAGCCGAAACCCAGGTACTTTTACGAAGCCAGCTTAACCCAGCCGCTCAAGTTGCAAATCCGGTTGACATGTTGGGCGGTGCAGAGCCGCCAGATTATGCGTATGCTCTTGAACACTGTTTGAGGGATGACAATGTGGATGCCGCCATCGCGATTTTGACACCTCAGGCTCTGGTGAATCCTGCAGATGTTGGCAGGGTGATTGGCGAGGTGGCGGCAAAAAGCGACAAAACTGTTGTAGCTTCTTTTGTGGGTGGGGTAAGCGTCGGTGAGGCGCGCATGACGCTACACAGTATGGGCGTCCCGCTGTACACCTTTCCGGAGCAAGCAGGTTTTGTTTTAGGGGCAATGTATCGGTATGGTCAGTGGTGTGGCAAACAGAATGAAAATGATTATCCCAAATTGAATCAAATTAATCGGGAAGCTGCTCATCAGGCACTGCTGGCAGTTAATGACTGTAAAGTGCTTGGCGAAGCGCAAACACGTCCATTGCTGGCAGCTTATGGATTGCCGTTGGTCCCGGGGGAAGTGGTCTACAGCTCTTCGGATGCGGTACAGGCAGCCCGTCGGCTTGGTTATCCGGTTGTGCTTAAGATAGTTTCCTCAGATTTACTGCACAAATCTGAAGCAGGCGGGATTCGGCTGAATCTAATGGACGATCAGGCTGTGCGAGCAGCTTATGAAGAGATGTTTGCAGCGATACACAAGTCCCATCCTGAAGCTAACTTGGAGGGAGCGCTGGTGGAAAAAATGGCACCGCGCGGCCATGAGCTGATTGTGGGAATGCGGCGCGACCCGGCTTTTGGCCCCTTGGTAATGTTTGGGTTGGGCGGGATATATGTAGAGTTGTTTGGTGATGTGGCGTTTCGCGTGGCGCCAATGACCCGCCGAGATGCTTACGAGATGATCTCCCAGACTAAAGCCGGCAAGCTTCTCTCTGGCTTGCGTGGGCAGTTGCCGGCAGATATTGACGCGGTTGTGGACTGTATTTTGCGTTTAGGACAATTGGCACTGGATTTTCCGCAAATTGAGGAAATCGAGATGAATCCGCTGCTTGTGTTTGAGCGCGGAAAAGGTGCAATTGCCCTGGATGCGCGGGCTATCTGTAGGTAGTTATCTGCTCTCTGATCTAGGGAAGTGAGCAGGATGTGTATCATCCATATGGTGCACATCCTTCACTTGTATGGGGACTTATACGAAAAGGTAAGTTTAGCAGATTCTAGGCAACAGCTCACTGGCGAGCATGTCTAGAACGCGAGTGCTTCCAATAGAGGTTCTTAATAGGACGCGCTTTTTCGGCGCTTCACGAACGATACCTATGCGGGATGCCAGTGTTCCATATTTAGAATTGCGCATAGCCATCAAAGCAGCTTCTGCTTCTTCGGGCGGTACAACAACGACAACTTTTCCTTCGTTGGCGATGTAAAGCGGGTCAAATCCTAACATTTCGCAGGCGGCAAGGACAGCAGGTTGCACAGGAATCGCCTCCTCTTCAAGTTCTATGCAAACGCCACTTTGATGAGCAATTTCGTTCAGGGTTGTTGCCAGCCCGCCGCGCGTAGGGTCACGTAAAACGTGCGTGTGAGGAGCGGCTTTCAGCACTGATTGTATCAGGTGGTTCAGCGGCGCCACATCAGATTGAATTCGTGTCTCAAAGCCCAATTCACCGCGCGCCTCAAGCACAGCAATACCATGTTCACCGATTGAACCTGAAATCAAAACGATGTCTCCGGGCTTTGCTTCTGAACCAGCGATAGAATATTCGGGCGGTGACCAGCCAACACCAGTGGTGCTGATAAAAATCCCATCCGCTTTTCCTTGTTCAACCACTTTTGTAT
The DNA here is from genome assembly GCA_034434695.1 of Anaerolineaceae bacterium. GTDB lineage: Bacteria > Chloroflexota > Anaerolineae > Anaerolineales > Anaerolineaceae > DYEC01. The sequence goes on along the minus strand of DAOTYY010000116.1, from coordinate 23,389 downwards.
CACCGGCGACAATTTGCACGCCGGCTTCGTGTGCTGCCTCTTTCATAGATTGTAGTACTCTATCTAAGGTTTCAACGGACAGACCTTCTTCAAGAATAAAGCTGGCAGTTAAGTAAAGAGGTGTTGCGCCGGACATGCTGACATCATTGACTGTGCCGCAAATGGCAAGACGGCCAATATCTCCCCCGGCAAAAAACAATGGCTTAACAATATGAGCGTCCGTAGACACAATGAGTTTTCCTCGCATTACCGCTGCCTCAGGCAGTTTCAGGCTGGCAAAGTCATTGTTTTCCATCAGTGGGGAGCTGGATAAATATGTCATAAAAACTTTCTCAATCAGCTCCTTGGTCATCCGTCCCCCGCTCCCATGTCCAAGAACAATTTGGTTGCGATGTGTCAAAGGCAAAGGACAGACGGGTCCTTCCATCGTGGGGAGATTCATAGAGTCCTTCCGTACTGATAATAGGCGGCACAGGCGCCTTCCGAAGAAACCATAGTGGCGCCTAGTGGGTTTTGGGGGGTACAGGTTGTGCCAAACGCCGGACACTCAAAAGGCTTTTTCAGTCCCTGCAAGATCAAACCCGCAATACACAATGGAGATTCTTGAGTCTGGATATGATGTATCTGAAAGCGCTTTTCGGCATCAAATTCAGCCCACTCGGGACTCAACTGCCAGCCGCTCATTGGGATGGTACCAATCCCACGCCAATTGCGGTCACAGGGTTCATAGACTCTGTTAATGATAGCTTGAGCTGCTTCATTGCCTTTTAGAGTTACTGCTCTGGTATAGGCATTCTCCACTACTGCAGAACCATTTTCGAGTTGTTGAACACACATGAAGATACCTTGCACCAGATCAAGCGGTTCGAAGCCAGTAACAACGATTGGAACATGATATTTTTCAGCGATAGGTAGATATTCCCAGTATCCCATTACAGTGCAGACGTGTCCAGCAGCCAGAAAACCCTGCACACGACAACTGGGAGTGCCAAGAATGGCATGCATGGCTGGGGGAACGCAAACCTGTGATACTAACACAGAATAATTTTTAATTCTTTGCGCTTTCGCCTGAATGACGCTCATGGCATTTACTGGCGCAGTGGTTTCAAAACCAATCGCAAAAAAGACAACCTGCTTATCTGGATTTTCCTTGGCAATTCGAACAGCATCCAGAGGCGAATACACCACGCGCACCTGTCCACCTGCTGCCCGCACAGAAAACAAATCGCGTTCTGATCCGGGGACACGTAGCATATCCCCATAAGAGCAAAAGATGACATCTGGTTGTGAAGCAATTGCAACCGCCTTATCAACCAACTCTAGGGATGTCACACATACCGGACAACCCGGACCATGCACCAGCTCAATGTGATCGGATAGAAGCTCGTCCAATCCATACTTGAGCAAAGCATGGGTTTGACCGCCACAAATTTCCATAATTACCCAGCGGCGCGTGGCAGTGCGGTATATTTTTTCCAAAACACCTTTTATAAGTGAGGCATCTCGGAACTCATTAACAAATTGCATCACGCTATCATTCTCCGTTGGGCTGACCATCCAGCAGTTCTTCGTCCAGTAAAGCAATTTCACGTAGAGTTTGTAGCGTATCGAGGGCTTCCTCTTCGCTTAGTAAATTGAGTGCAAAGCCAGCGTGGATGATGGCATAATCGCCAATCTTTGCTTCAGGAACTGCTTCAATGCAGGCTTCTCGGAGGACGCCACCGAAGTCAATTTTTGCCATTCGGATACCATTAGCTTCATAAACTTCCACAATCTTGCCCGGAATGCCTAAACACATTTCGAAGACTCCTTGAATTCTAATTGAACCTTTATATTCAACTTTATTAGCGCGTCAATAAAGCATTTGCAACAAACACCTGTCCAAGAGCAACACCACCATCGTTGGCTGGAACTCGGTGATGGACTAACACGATGAATTTTTCACGTCTCAGCTCTTGAATGGTTCTGGTAAGGAGAAAACGGTTTTGCCAGACGCCACCGCTTAAGGCAACTACAAAATGTCCTGAATCCTTATGAATGCGACGACAAAGCTCGATTGCCAGATGAACAATACTGTTATGAAACCGTGCTGACAGGGTGGGTATTGCAACACCAGCACGCCAGTCTCTGATCACTTGATGTAATAAGCGATTGGGCAAAATTTTGTTTTCCTCAATATCGAAGACGTAATAACCGGTTTCAGATGGGTCAGCCACCGCTTCCATTTCAATCGCAGCCTGTCCTTCGTAAGTGTTCACCTGGCAGATGCCTATCAATGAGGAAATCGCATCAAATAAACGTCCTATGCTGGATGTCAACGGTGTATTAATACGATATTCCAGTTGAGCACGCAGGGCAGTTCGTTCTTCATAGCAAAGAGTTTTGGCAGGTAACAAATCAGGCTCCCAATCCAGACCAGCCTGCCAGAGATGAGATAGCGCCATGCGGGCAGGTTTTTGGATACTCACGTCACCGCCGGAAAGCGGTGTATATGCTAGATGATAGCATCTTTGATAGCCGGAATAACCACCAACGAGAACTTCTCCACCCCAAATAGCACCGTCAGTTCCCAATCCTGTGCCGTCGAAGATCAGCCCGATGACCGGCTCTGTGGATGTCCATTCATTATCTGCCAGACAGGCGGCAAGATGGGCATGGTGATGTTGCACCTGAATCAAGGGCAATTGCTCTTGCTCTGCACGTTGGTGGGCATATCGGCTGGCAAGATAATCCGGATGTAAGTCGCAGGCGATAATCTCGGGTTGAATTCTAAAAAGTCTTTCGTAGTGTGCAATGCCTTCCTCGAAGGAGCGTAGGGTTTCGTAGTTCTGCATGTCACCAATGTGGTGACTGAGAAAGGCATAACGGTCTCTGGTTAGGCAAAAAGTGTTTTTGAGCTCCGTACCTGTTGCGAGGGCAGACGGTAGTGATTCCGCCACTGATAAGGGGTCCGGTGCATAGCCGCGTGCTCTGCGAATCAGATAAGGTAATCCTTCAATGACTCTGCAAACCGAGTCATCCACCCGCGTATGAATAGGCCGGTCATGCAAAAGGAAGGCATCTGCCATTTTTCCCAGCCTTCGCATTGCTTCTTCATCCTCGTAGCAAATTGGCTCTTCGGACAAATTACCGCTGGTCATTACTAACAGCTCGGGAAAACCGGGTGCGGGTTCCAGCAAAAGCAAATGAAGCGGGGTGTATGCAAGCATCACACCAAGTGTTTGTTGCTTGGGGGCAACCTCTAAAGCAACTGATGAAGCGGGGTGGCGTTCCAGCAATACAATTGGTTTCTGCGGTGAGAGCAAGAGCTTTTCTTCTTCAAGGTTCAAAATGCAATGTCTGCGAACCATTTCAAGATTGAAAGCCATCAGGGCAAAGGGCTTTTCACTGCGCCGTTTGCGTCTCCGTAATTCTGCGACTGCTGCTGAATTTGTGGCATCACATGCCAGATGATAGCCTCCCAGACCTTTGATTGCCAGAATTTTTCCCTGCTGAAGCCATTGCCGGGCAAGCTTTAGGGCATCTTCTCCTTCTGCTTGCCGTTTTCCGTTAACTTGAAACCAGATTTGGGGACCACATCGTGGACAGGCGATAGGTTGGGCGTGGAAGCGGCGGTTAAAGGGATCGTCATATTCTCTCCGGCAGGCAGTGCACATTTCAAAAGAAGCCATCGTTGTCAGGGGACGATCATACGGAATGTCGCGCACGATGCTGAAACGAGGTCCACAATTTGTGCAATTAATAAATGGGTAACGGTAGCGTCTATCGTCAGGGTCAAACAGCTCACGTTGACAATCGGGACATATGGATAAGTCTGGCGAAACAGGGATAAATTGTCCTTCTTCAGGCTGGCTAGCGATAATATCAAACTGCTGATAGCCGTTTGGCAAGCAGGGCTCGCTTTCCAACCTATCAATTCGTGCCAGAGGCGGTTTATCATCGTACAATGCTTGGAGAAAAGAATGGATATTCTGTTGTGAGCCGTTAACCTCGATTTCGACACCGCTGGATGTGTTACGAACCCAGCCAGTTAGCTGAAAGCGATGTGCAAGCGTATAGACAAAAGGACGAAATCCTACTCCTTGAACGATTCCATATACTCGAACTTTCAAACCAATCATTTCTTGATTCATAGTGAAGTCTTACATTTTAGAACTTGCTCTTTCAGCCAGCTTATCCAGGCGGCTATTCCCTCTCCTGTCTGACAGGACAAAGGAAAGGTGATCAGACCCGGATTGAGTATCTCGACGCCTTGACGAAAATAGTCCATATTGAACTTTACATAAGGCAGCAGATCAATTTTATTAATAATCAAGGCGGATATTCCACGGTAAATCTGCGGGTATTTGTAAGGCTTGTCATCTCCTTCTGGGATACTGGCGATCAGTACATTGGCATGTGTTCCCAGTTGGAAAGCAGCCGGACAAATCAGGTTGCCAACATTTTCGATAATTAATAGATCCAATTCTTTGAGAGGTATTTGTTGCAACGCATTGTTCATCATGACGGCATCCAGATGACAATCACCACCGGTATTAATTTGGACAGCCGGTATCCCTGCTGCATGAACTTTATCGGCATCTATGGTGACAGGGGCAGTATCGCCTTCAATCACCCCTAAACGCATTTGAGGGGCAAGCGCATCAATGGTTTTTAGAATCAGGCTGGTTTTTCCGGCGCCAGGCGAAGCCATTAGGTTGATTGCAAAGATACCGTTTTGGTCGAGTAAATTGCGATTGATACTAGCCAGACGGTCATTAGCGTCCATGATTTTTTCGACAATGGTTACACGCTGATTATCCATCTTATTCTCCAACGGTTTTTTTATTTTTCAATCTCAATACTATCCAGATAGAATTCTTCACCGGCGATTACGCGAATATTCATACTGTTGCATTGCGGGCAGGGGGTCAAATGATTGTCTTCTAACCCAAATGTGTGACCACATTCCTGACATGCCATCTGTGCCGGAATACGTTGAAAGTGCAACTGTGCACCGGAGCAAATGGTGTTTTCGCTGATAATGTCCCAGTAGAACTGAACCGAATCGTCAACAATGCTGGATAAGTTGCCGATCACCAGGTAAATATCTGTTACACGCTTCGCGTGTACCTGTGTGGCATGACGCGAGGCTATTTCAAGGATGTTTTCAGTGACTGCCAGCTCGTGCATGAGGTTTATTATAATCTAATCGGATAAAACTGGTTGGATTAAAGTCGCGATCCCTGTGCTGGGCTTGAAGCTTGGCAGTCACTGCTGGTTGATCATCTTTTTATTATTCGACTAATTCCACTCGAACAGCACAAACTTTGAATTCGGGTATCTTGGCAATTGGATCCAGTGCCGCAATGGTCAATTCATTTGTTGCTGTTTCAGGAAAGTGGAAGTTTGCGTGAAGCACACCCGGGGGTACCCGGTCGGTGACCCAGACTTCTGCCTCGGTTGAGCCGCGGCGAGAGGAAACGCGCACACGCCGTTTGCCGTTAATGCCAAGGTGAGCAGCATCCTCAGGATTCATCTCAATCAGCGATTTGCTGTAAATTTCCAACAGGCCCTTTGCTCGCCGCGTCATTTCGCCTGCGTGCCAGTGATAGAGGACGCGTCCGGTGGTCAGGATCACAGGGTACTCATCATCAGGTAATTCTGCAGGTGGGATGTGGTGCGTAGGCGTAAACTTGCCCAATCCGCGCGAGAACTTACCTATGTGAAGGATAGGTGTTCCCGGGTGTTCAGAAGTTGGAACAGGCCAGTGCAATTGTTCACCACGGTCAAGGCGCTGGTAAGTAATACCAGCGTAAATTGGTGCCAGGGCATTTACTTCATCCATGATTTCAGAAGGATGAGAATATTCCCATTTTGCGAACTTGGCTTCCGAAGGTTTGCGGGAACCCTGTGCCAGGATCATATTAGCCACATCGCGGATGATTTGCCAGTCTGCTCGTGCGTTGGTGGTGATATCAATCGCTTGACGTACCCGCTGAACACGTCTTTCGGTATTGGTAAAAGTACCGTCTTTTTCTGCAAATGAGACTCCTGGTAAAAGCACATCAGCATATTGGGATGTTTCAGAGGGGAAGATTTCCTGCAATACAAGGAAATCCAGCTCTTCCAAAGCGTGGCGCACGTGGTTCGAGTCCGCGTCGGTCATGGCAGGGTTTTCACCCAAGATGTAAAGTGCTTTGATTTTCTTTTCGGCTGCTGCCGGGATCATCTCGGTCACCGTCATACCAATTTTAGATGATAAAGGAACTCCCCAGGCATCTTCAAATTTCTTTTGAGCATCGGGATTAGTAACCAGTTGATACCCGGCGTAGAAGTTTGGCAAGCCCCCCATATCACAGGCGCCTTGGACATTATTTTGACCCCGCAATGGATTGACGCCGCCACCGGGTATGCCCATATTGCCCAACAACATTTGCAGATTTGCCAGAGTCATCACGTTTTGCACGCCAACGGTGTGTTGGGTGATACCCATTGCCCAAATGACCGCCATAGGGTGATTTTGAGCAAATATTTCAGCCGCTTCATAGAGCAGTCTGCTCGGGACGCCGGTAATCTCCGCCACACTGTCCGGGTCATACTGGGCAATATTTTGCCGGAATTCTTCGAACCCTTCGGTGCGCTCCTGAATGAAAGTTTTGTCTTCCCATCCTTTTTCAAGAATAATATACATTAAGCCATTGAGCAGCGCGATGTCTGTTCCGGGGTGATGCTGGAGATGTAAGACAGCAAATTCGGTGATGTCAATTTTGCGTGGATCGGCAACTACTAGCTTTACATTTCGCTTGAGAACTGCTTGGCGAATACGTGTGCCAAAAACGGGGTGTTGTTCCGTTGTGTTTGAGCCGATGATAAAAATCGAATTGGCATCATTCACAATATCGTCCATTGTGTTGGACATTGCACCTGAGCCGAAAACGGTAGCCAGTCCCGCCACAGTACTGGAATGACACAGACGTGCACAGTGATCCACATTGTTCGTGCCAATCACTTGACGAGCAAATTTATTCATCAGATAGTTTTCTTCATTCGTGCATTTGGCAGAGGTCAGTATTCCAATACTATCTGCTCCATAGTTATCGCGGATTTTGATCAGATTTTGACTGACCACGCGCAACGCAGTATCCCAATCCACCTTAATCCAATTCCCCCGGTCAGATTTTGAAGGGCGAGAGGAGCCCTTTAGTAGATATTCACGAACCAGTGGATCAGTCAGGCGATCTTTATGGTGAACAAAGTCGTAGCCATATCGCCCTTTGACACATAAGTGCATGCCATTTACAGCGCCGTCCGGATTTGAGGTCACACGAATAATGTGGTTATCTTTGATGTTTAGATCAATGGTGCAGCCCACGCCGCAGTAAGTACAGGTGGTTGTAACGATTTTGTCTGGCGCTCCCAAACCAACCGACATTTTGTTATCCAGGGCACCAGTCGGACAGTATGCAACACATGCGCCGCAGGATTCACAACGTGCTTCGAGCATCGTTGCATCGGCGCCAGCGGATATATGTGTTTCGTAGCCTCGATTAGACAGCCCCCAAACAAAACGCCCCTGGATCTCAGCACAAGCGCGAATACAGCGGCTGCACAGGATGCACTTGTTTAGGTCCACCCAAACAAAAGGATTGGGATCGCTGTTGATCTTGTAGCGTGGTTCGCTGGCAGAGAGCGAAGCAATGTCCAGCCCATAGTAATTTGACCAGTAGATTAACTCGTTTTCGCGACCGTCATTTGCAGCGTATCCCGCGTCATGATAAGTGGAGAGCAACAGTTTGAGGACAGTTTTGCGGGACTCGATGATTTCAGGGGTGTCAGTGTGAATATCCATGCCCTCTTCAGCCGGCAGCGTACATGCGGTGGCGGGGCGAGCGAATCCTTTGACGTTAACCACACAAAGACGGCAACCCCCATACGGTGTCAAATCCTTGTGGTGGCATAGTGTCGGGATGGTAATGCCTTCGGCTCTGGCAATCTCCAGAACAGTTTTTCCTTCTGGGACACGATAGCTTTTACCATTTATCTTTAAAGTGAGCACTTTTTACTCTCCTTGCTCGGTCCATTTCCGGCTCTCGCGATTCGTTGGAGTTGGTTTTTCAACATTTCGCAGATAGATAAACCAATATACCAGTCCAACCATAAACGCTCCACCAATAATGTTGCCGATAGTGACCGGGAGCAAATTGCCAATAAAGAAGTTACCCCAGGTCAGGTGAGGGAAATCTACTGGGGATTTCTTGATTAGTTCAAATAGAGCTGGGTCCCCCCAGTTCTTAATAAAGATGGCTATTGGAATAAAGTACATGTTGGCGATGCTGTGTTCAAAGCCGGCGGCAACAAAGGCGGTGATGGGGAAGATAATGGAAAGAATTTTGTCTATGGTTGAGCGGGCGCTGAAACATAACCATACTGCCAGACAGACCAGTGCATTACACATGATTCCCAGAGCAATAGCTTGCCCGAACTCCAGACTGGTTTTTGCTTCCCCGATATTCAAGACATTTAGCCCAATGGTACCATTACCGAACATATATTGTTTTGTGAGGAACATCAGTACGGCAGTGGCAATTGAACCAACAAAATTTCCTACATACACGATTATCCAGTTTCGTATAAGTTGCTTAAAGGTGACTTTTCCACTGGTGAAAGCCATAATGATCAGGTTGTTTCCTGTGAATAGCTCGGCACCACCCACGATTACAAGAATAAGTCCCAGTGAAAAGCTCAAGCCAGCCAGCAAGCGTACAACACCATAGGGCAAGCCGCTTGAAAAAGCTGGCGTACCTTCGGCAGTTTTTATGGCAATGCTGCCGGCGCTGACGGTGGTTGAGAAAATCGCCCCTAGGGCGATGAATGCACCAGCCAGAACCGCCAGAGCAAACATTTCCCAAAACTCCATACCGGCTTTTTTCGTGCCAATTGTTTCCGCTTTCCGTGCCATTTCAGCCGGCACAAGGGCGTCTATACTGAATTCATTATTTGCCATGTTATTTACTACCTCTATCTTCCTTGTTAGCTTACAGAAACCAGTTTGCCAACTGGACAAACTCCTGTCGGGCAAACTTTCAAACGGATATGCGCTTCGACCTCGGCGCGGAAATACTTGAGGACATCACGGACAGGAGTTCCCGCCGTCTGGCCAAGACCGCAGTTGGAGAGCTGATTCATGTTGTCAGCAAGTTCTAGCAGTATGTCCAAATCAGCCAGCGTGCCATTTCCTCTCGATATATTGTCCAGTATTTCATAAGAGCGTTGGGTGCCAATGCGGCAGGGGTTGCATTTTCCACAACTTTCCCTACGGAAGAAATTCATTAACACTTTTGCCAGATCTACAACACAGGTGTCTTCGTTACAGATCAATAACGCGCCGGAGCCAAGTGAAACGCCTGCTTTAGCGTAGGCGTCAAAGTCCATTGGGGTATCTTGTAAACTGGCAGGAATGACCGAGCCACTCGAACCGCCCGTCTGTGCCAGCTTGAAGGCAGAGCCATTTTTCATTCCTTTGCCGTAGATGGCAATCACTTCGCGTAGCGTAATACCCATCGGGACTTCAATCAACCCTGTAGTGTTTACATGTCCCAATATGGTGTACACTTTGGTACCTGGACTACTTGGCGTTCCAATGCTACGATACCAGGCTGCACCATTTCGGATAATCGCCGGGATGTTTGCCAGAGTTTCAACATTGTTGACAAGCGTGGGTTTGCCCCACAAACCATGCGTTGTCGGATATGGTGGGCGTGAACGCGGTTCGCCCCGCTTGCCCTCAATAGATTCGATGAGAGCTGTTTCTTCACCGCAGATATAAGCTCCAGCGCCGCTGTGAATATGAATGTGAAAACTGAAATTGGTACCGAAAATGTGGTCGCCAAGCATCCCCATTTCTTCAGCCTGACGAATAGCCTGAAGCAAACGGTTTTGTGCTAGCAAGTACTCGCCTCGCACATATATATATCCTTCCCTGGCGCCTACAGCATAACCAGCGATGGTCATGGCTTCCAGAATTGAATGCGGGTCGCCTTCAATGATTACCCGATCTTTGAATGTTCCCGGCTCGCTTTCGTCTGCGTTGCAAACCACATATTTATTATCTCCTTGCGCTTTTGAGACGAAGCTCCACTTCAAGCCGGTTGGGAAGCCAGCGCCACCACGCCCGCGTAAGCCGGATCTGGTGATCTCTTCAATTACCTGGGCGGGTGTCATTTCAGTTAGCACTTTGCCAAGGGCAGCGTACCCATCGTGCAGGATATAGTCTTCAATACTGTTGGGGTCAATAATGCCAGCCCGCTCAAGAACGATGCGCTTCTCAGCGGGGAGTGTACCCTTACGAGCAGAGAGCCAGGCAATACGACCGCTCAACTCGCGCGCAGGAGCTTGTAAACCAGCGGCAACTCGCCCTTTGTACAGGTGTTCTTCTACAAGAAAGTGGACATCTTCTGGTCGAACCGGCCCGTAGATCGTTGCTTCGGGATAAACAATAACTATAGGAATGGCGTCATGCCTGCCGACATCACCTACCATTGATAAGGAGACTTCATCCTCCAAGCCAAACGCTTTTATTTCCTCTTGTAAACGTTCAAAAACTTGTTGCGCCCCGCGTTCTATGCTTTCGGGGTCGCTTGAAACCAGCACCATTGAACGATAGGTTTTCATAATCACCTCATTACTAACTATAGCGGGCTAGAATATCAGGTATTTGTTCTGGAGTGACATTCCCATAAATATCATCGTCAATTACGATGACTGGACCAACACCGCAGATGCCTAGACAGCTGGTGGTTATCAATGACCATTTACCATCCGGCGTGGTCTCATCTTCACCGATTTTGAGAATGTCTTGCAGTGTTTCCCAGACTTCGCGCCCTCCTACAACATGGCACGGTGCGCTTTCGCAGAACTGGATCACATGGCGTCCGCGCGGCTTAGTAGATAACATGCGATAAAATGTGGTAACTGCAAATACCTGGCTTTTTGCCAAACGCAGGCGCCGGCTCACTTCTTCCAGAGCTTCCTGAGGAAGATAACCGATCTTGCGGTTGATGTCATTCAGTATCGGAATAAGTTCTTCCCGGCTAGTGCCGTGTTCCTTTATTGCTGCTTCAACGGCATTCATTATTGCCTGTTTATTTTGCGTTTCAGTTGTCATGCTCCTCCTCCAAGCGTGGTGTTTTTCCAGCACCCCACAAGTTCTAGTTAATCCGAATTGCGTTGAAATTACAAACCTGCATACAGATACCACAGCGGATGCAGATGTCAGGATCAATATAATGTGTCTGACGCCGTTCGCCGCTGATTGCATTAACCGGGCAGTTACGAGCGCAAACAGTGCAGCCAGTGCAGACACCATCAATGATTTCATAAGTAATCAATGCGCGACAAACTTTAGCTGGACAGCGTTTTTCGTAAATGTGAGCTTCGTATTCATGGCGGAAGTATTTGAGCGTGCTTGCTACTGGATTCGGTGCACCCTGCCCAAGACCACACAGGCTGGTAGAGCTAATTTCCCGGCACAACTCCTCAAGAGTCTCAATATCGCCATCTCGTCCCTTACCTTCACATATGCGAGTAAGGATTTCCAAAATGCGGCGGGTGCCAACCCTGCAGGGAACGCATTTGCCGCAACTTTCATCCTGAGTGAACTCCATGAAAAAGCGAGCAATGTCTACCATGCAAGTATCTTCATCCATTACAATCATGCCGCCCGAGCCCATGATCGATCCAACTGAAGCAAGCGACTTGTAATCCACGGGCAAATCAAGGTATTGTTCAGGGATACACCCCCCCATAGGTCCGCCAGTCTGGATCGCTTTAAATTTCTTGTCGTCCTTGATGCCGCCGCCGACGTCATAAACGATTTCGCGCAGTGTGATACCAAAGGGTACTTCAATCAGCCCAGTATGTTTAACATCCCCTGCTAGGGCAAATGTCTTGGTGCCTTTGCTGTTTTCGGTACCCATGCTGGCATACCATTCAGCTCCATTGACAATGATTTGTGGCACCACAGCATAGGTTTCAACATTGTTGATATTAGTGGGTTTTCCAAACAAGCCCTTTACGGCTGGGAAGGGTGGGCGAGGACGAGGTTCACCGCGGCGACCTTCAATAGAAGCCATCAAAGCAGTCTCCTCACCACAAACAAATGCCCCAGCCCCTTGGCGTACTTCCAGATCGAAAGAAAAGCCACTTCCCAATATGTTTTCGCCCAACAAACCAAACTCACGAGCTTGCTGAATGCCAATGTTCAATGTCTTAACTGCCAGAGGGTATTCTGCGCGACAGTAGATATAGCCTTGGTGTGCACCAATTGCGTATGCGGCGATAATCATACCTTCAATAACAGAGTGAGGGTCACTTTCGAGAACCCGGCGATTCATGAAAGCGCCAGGGTCACCTTCATCCGCGTTGCAAATAATGTATTTCACCGGATCACTGCTGTTTCGTGCGAACTGCCATTTCTTACCAGTAGGAAAGCCAGCGCCGCCACGTCCTGCCAGACCTGAGCGCAAAACAGTGTCAATGACTTCTTCCGGTGTCATTTCGCTCAGGACTTTGGCGAGTGCCATATAACCGCCTTCAGCAATATAGTCCTCGATATTGTTTGGGTCAATCTTGCCACAATTGCGTAGGACAATGCGAACCTCTTTTGGTTTGGGCGGGCCTAGTTCCTCATCAGCTACAGTGATTTCTTTGGCTCGGAACTTCTCGACAATGCGCCCTTTCAGGAAGTGTTCTTCCACCAAATAGGGAATATCATCCACGCTGAGATTGGCATAATGAACACCCTCAGGATAAACCATCATATCCGGACCGTACTGGGCAGGGTCGCCAATGCGGGAAGTTTCTAGTACCTGCACTTCATCCACCAGCCCTTGGGCGACCAGTTCATCGTTCAGAGCATCTATTACTTCCAGAGCTCCTTTTGCCAAACAACCTGGATCAACGGATACCAATACATGAGAACGATAGAATGCCATATTTCACCTTTCTCACAGACACAATCTGTTTACTAAAAGTTCTCCATGAACAGATTAGCCTGTTATGTCTCGATCTTGTATTCTTTAACTACAGTGTGATTCATAACATGCTCTTTCATGATCCGGCAAGCCACATCGGGTGTGACTTTACCATAAGTTACCGGCGGTTCATCACCAATGATCACCTGGACAATTGGCTCCCAGGAATCTAAGCCAATGTTTCCGGTTTGCCGGACGACAATATTGGACAGATTTTCCTTTTCAATGAAATCCAAAATAGCTTTAAGGGTCTCGCGGGCGCCGGCTGCAATGCCAACCGTTCCCATGCCGACGATGATTTGTTTCTGCCCGGTCACAATTTTTGCTTCGCGTTTCTTAAGAGCTTCTTCGCGAACGCGTTTCAAGTCTTCTAGTGATTTGATCTTATCCATTTTTTACCTCTCTAACTGATTTCTATAATCTTCTACTTGCAGATTGTACTTCTTGTATTCCTGATTCCAGAGTATTTCGAAGAAATTTTAGAACTTCTGGCTCTGATAATAGAATGCCTTCCAATTCCTGCTTGATAGGAGCATCGTCAAATTCAAATTGCCGGTCATCTATGCGATACCGAAAAATCCAGTGAACCTCTGGAGAGCCAATCAAAAGCCCTAAAAAAGTTCCAGCCAGATCACCGAGTGGCATACGGTCAATGTGACTGCGTTGAAATTCAACATCTACTCGTGTGCCAAGATTGGGCGCGGATTGAATGTGAAGAAACCCATTACAGGCTTCGGCAGCGGCTTTCAACAACGGGATACCCAACCCAACTTTTCGGGTAGTGCGACTGGTAACAAATGGATCCGCAATTTTAGCTACTGTATCGGCATCCATACCGCAACCGTCATCAATAACGCTCATTCTCAATCGGTCTGTTCGTGTATCCTCAATGACTTCGATCGTAATGTTTTTGGCTCGAGCCGAGACGCTGTTTTCAGCAATATCCAGTAAGTGTAAAGCCAGTTCTCTCAAGATGACTTCTCGACGTTGCCATCACCCTGGAGCGGGCGAAGAAGTTGCGGGAACTTGTTCGGGCGAACCCGCCCAACGATTTCGTCATCTACGACAACCACCGGCGCCTGGCTACATGCGCCCACGCAGCGGCAAAGTTCAAGGGTGATATTGCCATCTGGTGTGGTCTGCCCAGCTTCAATGCCCAGTAATTGTTTTGCTTTTTCAAGGAGCTGAGGTGTACCACCCACATAACAGGCGGTGCCCATGCAAAACTTGATTGTGTGTTTACCGCGCGGGCTTGTGGTGAAGAAGGAGTAAAAGGACACCACACCATGCACAATGCTGACAGGGATTTTTAGCTTCTGCGCCACATATTGTTGCATGGGTTCAGAGATAAAACCAATCTGGCTTTGCAACTCATTAAGAATAACCATTAATCCGCCGGGCAGATGCTCGTTTTGCTCAATTATCTGATCAATAATTTGTTTTTTCTCACTTATTGCCAGCGGATTGCTGACGGTGACATTTTCTGTGGCAGTTACCATTTTGACAGACTCCGTACAAAATAATTTTGGACAATAATGGTTTTATTTATTCGGTCTTTAGTAGTTTAACCAACAAACTGCGAAATGGTCAAATATCAAATGTCATGTAAAAGTATAGAGGGTTGTCCATATTGTGAAAACTATCACGATTATTTTATGGTAATAATTTTCATAAAGCGACCATTTTGATTGCGGATTGCCTGCTTTAATTCGGCGATCGTGGGAGCTTCTATATAAAACTCGGTGACACCAATAAATTCATCCAGTCCATGAACATCACCGCTCTGGATAAGTGGATACCCTTCGAGTTGAGGGAACACCTTAACCGCTTCAGCAGGGGAGATATGACGAGAGATCTCTAGGGCTTCAATTGGGAATTCTGTGGGGATTAAGCCGAGAACCTGAATTAAACCAAACATTTTGCGGTTAACGTGAGCCGGGATGAAAAGCCCGCCCAGCGATGAGACGGTCTCCCATGCCTGACGCAGGCTTAAATTTGCCGATGTTAATAATAATTGTGATTCACTGCGGATAAATCTGCCTGTTTTATCTACAACAAATTGCTCGCCAAAAAAATCTGGGCGGTTTTGTATTGGGGGAAGTGCCTGACTGACAACTTTTTGCAGTTTCTTTGCCTGTTCCAGTGTGTCAAACAGACATAGGACGTGGACTTCTTCACGGGTTTGCAGTTCCATACCGGGCAGCACAATCAAGCCAGTGTCTTTCG
The DNA here is from genome assembly GCA_034434695.1 of Anaerolineaceae bacterium. Classification (GTDB taxonomy): domain Bacteria; phylum Chloroflexota; class Anaerolineae; order Anaerolineales; family Anaerolineaceae; genus DYEC01. Next base: position 8,150 of record DAOTYY010000116.1, on the reverse strand, counting down.
CTGCTCTTTGCACAGCACCAATGTTAGCCGTGGCATTGTGGTCAGTGATAGCGATAAGGTTGATGTTATGTTTTAGCGCGGTTGAGACAATCAGAGGGGGGATCATCTCAATCTGCGCACAAGGCGAAAGGACGGTATGGACGTGCAATTCAGCACGATAAACTTTCAAGCGGTTACTCCGTGCCTTTCATCATCAACAAGAGCGCAGTCCTATTTCCCATAATTTTCCAACGACGGCGAAAGAGGGTTCGTTTGTTGAAAGGAGAATAATGCCTTCCTGATTGGCTTTTTCAATCGTTGCAGGCTCGGGTTGAGCGCCTTCTGTAATAATAACAGCGCATAAATCCAGCAACGCAGCTACTGCCACGATATTTCCATGAGCTTGTAAAGTCACCCAGAGACTTCTTTGTTTAGCTCCAGACATAACACAGCTTAACAAATCAGAGGTATATCCCCCAGAAGGTTGCAATTCTGTCAGGTCCCGCGGTTCAGTTAGAAGTGTCAGGTGCAATTGATCAACGATTTGAGCCAGATTCATGATATACCTCCGTCTAATCTGCTGGAATAACCCTCGCCAACGCTTTCTTTCTTATCTAGATTGATGCGCATTTTCAGCCGAGTGCCTTTATCAACGACCGACTCAATAACCATGTTATCTACACAGCGAGCAATGTTTGCCAGCCCCATGCCAGCTCCAAAGCCCAGCTCGCGAATTTCCTCACTGGCAGTTGAATATCCCGGCTTCATAGCGAGTTCTACGTCTGGTATTCCCGGTCCATCATCATAAGCTTCAATGGAAATTCGATTAGGTTCAATCTCAACTCGAATCACACCGCCACGAAGGGTGTGAATGATAAGATTCATCTCTGCTTCGTAAACTGCGATGCCGCAACGCCGAGCAATTTGTGGACTGGCGCCGAGCCGCAACAAGGCGCGTTTGATATTACTGGACGCTGCGCCTCCATGGGTAAAATCGCGTGGTTTGATGTTATAGCGCAAAATCAGGCTGGTACGATCGGATTCGATGTCCTCAAACAGATGGCTGGCACGATATTTGCGGATTTCCTCTACCTGAATGTCGCGTTGCAGTGCCTTAAGCAGTCCACGAGTGATGTCCCCTTTGGTTAAAATCCCAATTAGTCTACCTTGATCATCAATAACCGGCAGCCGTCCTACTTTTGAGCTAACAAAAATTTTCAGCGCTTCAACTACCGGGTCAGTGCCTTTAACTGTTAGAACATTGCGAGTCATGTATTTACTTGCCTGGGCGTCTAGATCAGACTGGCACAGACAATGGATCAGGTCTTCCATGCTGATGATCCCAACTAGATTTTCATCTTGCACGACGGGGGCGCCGGAAATGCGCGCTTTACGAAACATTTCCACAACATCGCGCATGATCATTTCGGGGGATAAGATTTTTGGAGAGCTGGTCATTACTTCGTTAACTCTTAACTCATATGCCAGCTCTTCAGTGCGGGTGATATTTTCGGCAACCTGATCGTTTATCAGGACGTTTTTAGAAGGAGGAGTTGGGGTCATTAGCGGTTATTTATTTGTGCTATTCGAGATCACTGGGACCATCAGAGACTGATCTTTCCAGGCTGGGCAATCCGGCTTGGTAGAGTCTGCCACAAAGCTCAAACATTCCAAAAGGTGAAGTGATCAGTGCAATGCGTTCCTGTGTGGCTAACTCAATCGTTTCTCTGGGGGGATTTTTACCGCGCACGAAAACAATTGCCGCGACATCAGCCATTTGGGCTGTTCGTACAACTTGTGGGTTACAAAGTCCTGTCAGCAGTACTGCCTCGGGCTGAATGGAAGCCAATACATCGCTCATTAAGTCAGCGCCACAGCCACCTTTGACTTCTCGTTCCAGGTCTGCTCCGTCATTGATAAGTTTTCCGTTGATAACTCGGATAAGTTCCGATACTTTCATAGGCACCTGAATGTTGTATCAATTGATGTTTTTATTTTACCTTATTTAGAGCATTTTAGAGCCAGTTAGTTTGCTGGCAAGCTTTTGAGCATCTTTAAGTCGCCGATCTAGTCGAGGGCGGTTTGCGTTTCTATAAAATGCGCAGTAAAATCATTGAAATTTCAGACAGGTGAGAACAGCATGAAATCAGTAATTCAAGCGGTTAAGGGCACGCGAGATTTTTATCCCGAAGAAATGGCTGTGCGCAACTGGCTGTATAGCAAAATTCGGGAGGTTTCGCAGTTGTTTGGCTATCAAGAATACGAAGGACCGATCCTGGAACGAATTGACCTGTACGCAGCTAAATCTGGAGAAGAGCTGGTTAAAGAGCAAGCCTTTGTGTTTCCAGATCGAGGTGGTGACTTAATAACCTTGCGCCCGGAATTAACACCCACGCTGGCGAGGATGGTTGCACAGCGGCAGAATACGTTGGTTTATCCGTTGCGCTGGTGGTCGTTTGGCCCATTCTGGCGTTATGAGCGCCCACAGAAAGGAAGAACGCGCGAGTTTTTTCAATGGAATATTGACTTGATAGGGATAGATTCGCCAGAGGCAGATGCTGAGCTGATCGCTATTTGTGCGATGTTTTTTGAAAAGGTTGGCTTAACTCCCCAACAGGTTGGAATTTTGGTTAACAATCGCCGGTTGATGGATAGCCAGCTTGAGCAAATTGGGATTGGAGGACAACTTCGTCAGCAGATTTTTCGTCTAATTGACCGACGGGATAAAATGTCTCCAACGGATTGGGATGCCTACGCTCAAGAGATGGGGCTTGATGCTGATCAGTTGCAAAAGTTAAAGGAAATTTTGTCTGATCCGGAACTGTGGCGATTATCTTCCGAATTGGCGCGAGTATTTGAGATTTTAGAGGGAATGGGTCTTAAACAATACGTGCAGTTTGAGCCTCAAATTGTGCGCGGTTTAGATTACTATACCGGGACGGTGTTTGAAGCACGGGATCGAGCTCGTGACGGAAGGGCAATTCTGGGGGGAGGAAGATATGATAATCTGGTCGGAGATGTGGGCGGCAACCCTCTGCCAGGGGTAGGATTTGCCATGGGTGATGTGATGATTGGTATCGTCCTTGAAAAATATGGATTACTCCCTAGCTTGGCAAAAACACCGGCGCAAGTGCTGGTTACAGTATTTGACGAAACTAGGATGAAGCTTTCATTTGCCCTTGCGGCTGAATTACGGCGGGCTGGTATTTCAACACTCGTGTATCCGGAGGCTATTAAGCTGCCTCGCCAGCTCAAATTTGCCGATCGGGTTGGAGTGAGGTACGCTCTGATTGTGGGTCCGGATGAGGAAACAGCCGGCTTGGTTACAGTTAAGAATTTGGATACAGGCGAACAGGAAAATGTTGCAAGGTTGGAAATTGTCGATTGGTTAGCTCAGCGTGTGTTGGGTTAGTTGCTGGTGAATAAAACGCGGTTGACGCTTTCCTTGACACACATGGTGGCTTCGAGTAAAATTTCAATGCCCTACAAACGGGGGCCTGTAGCGCAGTTGGGAGCGCGCTTCAATCGCACTGAAGAGGTCGAGGGTTCGAATCCCTCCAGGTCCACTGGGGGGTGAAAACCCCCAACTTGCGGAAGCAGGCAAAAAGTTAAGGGCCCATAGCGCAGTTGGGAGCGCGTCTCAATGGCATTGAGAAGGTCGAGAGTTCGAATCTCTCTGGGTCCACCTTGGTAAAAAAAGCGGCGTTTTTTGAACGCCCGCTTATCATTATCAAACGATACCATAGCAGGAGTAGTAGACCATCTACCAGCGAGTCGGGACGGGGAGGTGTGAGCCCGGCAACGTGCCTGTAGAGCACCGGGGTTGAACTCGCCTGTTGCCTTTCAGGCAGGTAGTGATGGTGAAAGCGATGATTGTAGCCATCACCGGGTTTCGCCCGTTATTGCGACCTAAAGCGGCCTGAACTATTCGGGCAAGCAGGGTGGTACCGCGGAGAAATTCCTTCGTCCCTGACCGGACGGAGGTTTTTTGTTAATAAGGAGGCTTGATGTCAAAGAAGATTGTTCCTGCCTATAATCCTTTGGAAATTGAACCCAGATGGCAAAAGCGCTGGGAAGCAGACGGGCTATACTACTCAGACATTGATGAAACAAAACCCAAACATTATGCCTTGACCATGCTTCCCTATCCTTCGGGAGACTTGCATATTGGTCACTGGTATGCAATGACGCCGTCTGATGCACGTGCACGCTTTATGCGTATGCGTGGATACAACGTGCTCTTTCCGATGGGTTTTGATGCTTTTGGTTTGCCGGCTGAAAATGCAGCGATCAAGCATAATATTCACCCAAAGGTATGGACGTATCGCAATATTGAGCGTATGCGCCAGCAGTTAAAAAGCATGGGGGCGATGTTTGATTGGCGGCGCGAGGCAATCTCGTCTGATCCGGAATATTATCGCTGGACACAATGGTTCTTCATTCAGCTTTTCAAGCACGATTTGGCATATCGCAAAATGTCACCAGTGGATTGGTGCCCCACCTGTAATACCACGTTGGCGCGCGAGCAGGTCTGGGGTGAAGACCGCCATTGTGAGCGTTGTGGTACTCCGGTGATTAAGAAAGATCTGGAGCAATGGTTTTTCAGGACGACGCGTTATGCCGAAGAATTGCTGTGCTACGATACGATTGATTGGCCGGAGCGGGTGCGTGTTCTGCAAACAAACTGGATTGGAAGATCAGAAGGCGCAACAGTGTTTTTCCACACTGAACATGGGGATGAACTGGAAATTTTTACTACCCGCCCAGATACGCTTTGGGGAGCTACATTTATGGTGTTGGCACCTGAACATCCGCTGGTCAGTAAATTAACAACGCCTGAACAAAAGAGTGCGGTTGAATCTTACGTTCAGCAAGCAGTGCGGCAAACTGATGTTCAGCGAGAAGCAACGGATAAGGAAAAAACGGGTGTGTTTACCGGCGGTTATGCAATTAACCCGGTGAACGGCGAGCGCATTCCTGTCTGGATTGCTGATTACGTATTAATGACCTACGGCACTGGAGCAATTATGGCGGTGCCAGCACACGACCAACGGGATTTTGAATTTGCCCGTAAGTTTGGTCTGGAAGTGCGTCCTGTTATTCAACCGGCTGGTATGCCAGAGCTGCGCGGCGATGAAATGATGGGAGCAGTAGCTGAGTATGGAACAATGATCAACTCGGGTCCTCTGACGGGAACACCCGGAGATCAGGCTTTTGAAAAGACAATTGAGTATCTGGAAAGCAAAAAAATCGGCCATCGCTCGGTCAACTATCGTCTGCGCGATTGGTTGATTTCTCGCCAGCGTTATTGGGGGGCACCGATTCCGATTGTTTATTGCAAACGATGTGGTGCGGTTCCAGTGCCTGAAGATCAACTGCCAGTTTTATTGCCGGATGATGTTGAGTGGAAGCCGACCGGCGAGAGTCCGTTGAAATTGCATCCCACTTGGCGGTTTACGGTTTGTCCAAACTGCAGTGAACCAGCAGAGCGTGAAACCGATACAATGGATACGTTTATGTGTTCTTCCTGGTATCACCTGCGTTACCTGAGTCCTAAATATGATCGGGGTCCTTTTGACCCGCGCGAGTATGATTACTGGATGCCGGTAGATACCTACACTGGGGGAATTGAACATGCCAATATGCACCTGATTTATACGCGTTTCTTTCATAAAGCATGTCGGGATATGGGAATTACCAAGGGGCCAGAACCGATGCTGCAACTGCGCAATCAGGGTATTGTTTTGGGTGAAGATTCGGAAAAGATGTCAAAGAGTCGCGGGAATGTTGTCGCGCCGGATGATTTGGTGCAGGCTTATGGAGCGGATACCGTTCGGGCTTATCTGATGTTTTTTGCTCGCTGGGATTTAGGCGGACCTTGGAATAGTTCCGGGATTGAAGGAACCAGCCGATGGTTACGGCGTGTCTGGACGGTTCTGTTGGAAGAACCCGATGAACAGCACCAGGCATCCCCTGATGTTTTACGCAGTCTGCGACGCAAGGTGCATCAAACGCTGCGCTCTGTAACCAGGGATTTTGAAAAATTTGAATTTAACACCATTGTATCTGCGTTAATGGAGTTGCTAAATGAAGTGAGCAAGGCAAAACAGGCAGGTGCATGGGGAACCCCTGAATGGCATGAAGCAACCGATATTTACCTGCGTATGTTGGCGCCTGTTGCTCCGCATATCAGCGAAGAAATTTGGCATCTACTGGGCAAGCCTTACTCAATTCATGTACAATCCTGGCCAGAGTTCGATGCAGAAGCTGCTCGCGAGGAGGAGATTGTTCTGGTAGTTCAGGTCAATGGCAAGCTGCGCGATCGGATTACCGTACCTGCAGACATTTGTGAAGAGGACGCAAAAAAGGTTGCGCTTGCTAGTGAGAATGTCAGACGTTTTGTGGGAGATAGACAGCCCAGACAGGTGATTGTTGTTCCAAAGAAACTGGTTAACATCGTCCTGTAAAAATTCATGCCGCCCGGGTTGATTGTCGGGCGGCATTTTTATTCTTCAGCCAATAAACAAGGCTCAGGGTATGGAATATCAGGCTTTCTTCCGCACCAAGCTTTTTTATCCGTTAACAAGATGCCTTGAAATTGTGTCCGCTCTTGTGAAAGTTTCCAGGTAAAGGCTTTCGTCAATTTCTGCCAGGGTTGTCCGATTTCACCTTTAGCTATGTTCCCATATTTTTCAAGCCAGCCATTGATTAGAATAAGCTCCCCATAGGTATTATAAAAGAATCCCAGGAGCGTGTCGTTCCGCTGATAAAGAGATAACACGGTCTCGGCGGGTTGGTTCGTATAAGGGTCTTGAACGTTCCAATTGCCATTCCAGCCCTTTGGTGTTGGCGAAGCCGGGGCAACAACAGAAATTGCAACCCAGATAAACGGGTCAATTCTTTCTCCATTTTCTCGAACTAGAGACCAGTAACTGACATGGCTGCCGGGCTGGTCAGGTGCTCTGAAGAGCAATACCAGATCAACCGTCTGCCCTGGTTCAATTTTGAATCGTTTGGGACTCCATGATCCAATTTGAGGCTGTGGAGCGTTGGTTATTGGCATGAAGTAAGGTTTTACAAGTGTGGGCACAGAAAACGAATCTCCGCCATAATAAGCTAAGTTGACATCATCTTCCCAATCACATTCACCGCCATTCGTGATGCGCCAGCTCTTTACAAATATTTCGCCTGTTTGAAGTGTTGTGCCGTCTGGTACAGTAACATCTTCTACCAGTATCAATTTGTCACAAGAGGAGATAGGAAGCAAATCCATGTTTAATGCTGTGGGTGTGGGCAAAGGAGTTTCTGCCAATTTTGTGGAGGTAGGTGAAAAGCGAACAGGGGTGTTGGTTGCCATGATGATTTCTGGGGTTATCGTATGGGGTATAACGGTGGGAAGAGCCGGTGTTTCTTGTACCCATAACTGGTTGGTTGGACCGACGTTTAATCCGCAGGCTGTCAGAAACAGGGAGCCTGTAACTATCAAAAGGGATAAGGCGAACTTAAAACATGGGATAGTTTTTCTGGACATGGGAGGGTTTTTGAAGTGTGTTAGACTGGTCATCAATTGATAAAATTGTACTTCAAACTGAGTAGTGAGGTGTTTTTTTTTATGACTCCCAAAATTCGCCTGATGACAGTTGAAGATTATTCGTCTGTATTGAAGCTCTGGCAGCAATTGCCGGGAATTGGCTTGAGTTCTGCGGATTCCAAAGAAGCGATTGCGCAATTTCTCGATTACAATCCCACGACTTGTTTCGTCCTAGAGGAAGATCAGCAAATAGTTGGGACAGTTTTGGGTGGCTTTGATGGACGGAGAGGGTATATTTATCATATGGCGGTGGCTGTGTCTCATCAGGGACAGGGCTGGGGGAAAAAGTTGATTGAGATATGCATGAATGCGCTAAAGCGACGAGGAGCAGAGAAGAGTCATCTTTTTGTCTATACAGAGAATCTAACCGCGCGTAAGTTTTGGGAGCGGTGTGGCTGGATTCAACGGGATGAATTGATGATCATGTCAAAGGATAACTGAGTCACTCACCTTACGCAGATTTGAGTAAACTTGGTGTATGAAAAACGGCAAACTCCTGGACTTGTACAGCGACTATCTGATAAGCGCCTTTGGGCAAACCACCGCGACCGGGCTGTCCTCCCTGTTGGATGGTGAAGTC
>DAOTYY010000115.1:0-41548 GCA_034434695.1 Anaerolineaceae bacterium | reverse complement strand
TGCAAAAATCATCGACATCACAGAATAAAACGAGTAAACTGTCCATTGAGGGTCTCCTGGGGTTTCAACTGTTGTTGTGGTAACAAAAGTTTACTCCCTTTTGGAGATCCTCTCCTTATCCCGAACTCACGTTAACTGAATAAAGCAACTGGAACAGTCCCTCAAAGACAGCTCCAGTTGCTTTTTGCATGGTTCGATCTACTCCATGAAGCTCTCGATCCACTCCATGACCTCGGGGACGTCCACGCGGGCTGAATAGCCAACGCCAGCGCAGTTGCTGTTGGTCACGTATGAGTTAACCGCCAAGACGGTGGTTGAATCACGCAGCAGGATCGGACCGCCAGAGTCGCCAAAGCAGGTGCCGCCAGAGCCGCCTCCGGGGTTCAGAGCAATGCGCATGTATTCGGCGCTATGTACGAAATTGCCAGAGACCAACTCGCTTGGGGCGTAGAGGCGAATCCTGAGCCCAGTCCAATATGGAGGTCCACCACCGTGAACCTGTTCCTGCACGCCGTAACCTACCAGATCCAGTTTGGTTTTGTTCTTGAGCGTATCTACAAGACCAGGGTTGGGAAGCGCGGCATAGGTGTCCATGTAAACGGGTTCATTTAGCACGACAACCCCGACATCTCGGTAGGAGAAAGCGGGCAATCCATTGCCGCCACCATAAGGATTCTCGGCACTCCGATAGTCTGGGTTGGTGTAAGGCACACCTTCAGTTGCTCCGCTACCCTCGCCGCCGTATGGATAGAGCGGGTATGGTACATGGGCGTAGGTCACGTCTTCATAAAACCAGACGCGCGCCGCGGTTGCGCCGTCGGTGCAGTGTCCGGCAGTCAGTACTAGAGTTGGAGTAATCAAAGAGCCACTGCAACGCCAGCATGGGCCACCACCGCACTCCTCGCTGTCAAAAACCAACAGTCCTACGTATGGGTGTCGTTCATTGTCCGGCTGTCCATTGGTAATGGCAGTGACAGCTCCCACCAGACTGAACAGCAAAACCAAAACCACTACTGGAATCAAAACACTTTTTTTCATACTACCCTCCGAATTATCTTAGGATTTGATGGGCTATTAAGAGCATAAAGAGAAAACTCAGATATCACCTCCTTTCTATGGCAGGGAAGGGAATCAATGATGCTGATTTGATTTCAATTTGCTGCCGCAGCTTAACTTGCTTATAACAACACAATATCCCGAGTACCCCCCGTTGCGGCTTGTTGTAATAAAAATTATTGAGGGCATCATAAAAAACTAATAGCTTCCCCTAGCTATACATTGTTTGTCTTTACGATGTCAAAAACCCTCTTTTTTCTAACTTGATTTTATGACAATTCCAGCAAATTTCAAGTGGTTTTGAACTACAGTTTATTACAGATTTGCAACGATCACGCAGTGAGTAATTAACCCTATGCTGATTTGCTGGAACACAGAAAAGCCTCCTCAAGCTTGTTATAATTCTGCCCTGGTATGATTTTAATGGAGGAGGTTAACAATGAACAGCATTCCCGTCTGGCGGGAGGAAACTCGCGTCAAAGCTTACGAAGCAGATTTTGCCGGCTTCTGGAAGCCAGCCACTTTCTTTCAGGTGATGACGGCGGCGGCATCAGAACATGCTGCACAATTGGGCTATGAATTTGAACGAATGATGAGCGAAGGGATGATCTGGGTTCTTTCCCGGATGAAGATGCGTTTCTTTGACTTTCCAAAGATCCGTGAGACAGTGGTAATCGAGACCTGGCCCAAAGGTGTCCAGCAAAAGGTGTTTTTCTATCGCGATTTCAAAGTGATGCGTCCAGATGGGGCGCTGTATGCACTGGCAACCTCTGCATGGGTATTGATTGACCCGCATGTCCGCAAGATGCTGCTCCCGCAGGTGTTTCGCGGGCGATTGCCGGACAACAGCGGGTTGCATGCTATGACAGATTTGCTGGAGAAGATCGCTCTTCCCGAAGGGATGAAAGAAGTGGCTACACTTGAAGCTGGGTACAGCGCAGTGGATGTCATGGGGCACGTTAACAACGGACGCTATATTGAGTGGATCAGCGATTGTTTCTCGCTGGAGGAATATCGCACCCAGAAACTGGAATCACTACAAATCAATTTTAACAACGAGGTTTTGCCGGGCGAGCGAATTGTGATAACCGCCGTACAAAACCCCGTCGATCAAATGGAATGGTTATTTCAAGGCAGTCATCTTGCCAATGGCACAAAAGCCTTTGAAGCCGCATGGCGCTGGTGTAAATAGTTCTTTTTTTGTTATGCCATTGCTGTACCGTTCACCTGTGCTTCGAAGATTACTTCGACCGGGTTGCGCAGGGATTGAGCGGCATGACAGCCTTTTTCGGCGTGCGCAATCAGCCTGTTGATTTGCGTCAGAGGCGATGGACTGCGCACATAGAGCTTAATCGCTACCTTTTGAAAAGCGGTAGGATGATCTGAAAGATTGTATTTGGCAGATGAATCAAAGGTAGCGCGTAAATCCACGCTGACATCTTCGAGGATGACGTCATATTCGGGTGCAAACTGCGCCACTTGTGAGACCATTCAGAATGCAGCACCGATGAGGAAAAATTCCAATGGGCTGGGCGCACGGTCATCGCCGCCGCGTTCTGGCGGTTCATCGGCGGTAAAGTTGAAGCGCCCAATTCGTCCCTCAAGATATGCGTCTTTGACCAGCTTTGCCGTAGCGCGAAGGGTGACCGTACGGGTGCGCGGATCTTCGATATAGCGCTTACGCATGGCTTCCAGCGCACGGCGGGCTTTTTCTAAGTCAACGCGACCGAAAGATTGCTCGCTCATGATAGTTTCTTTCCTCTTTTGACATTAGCTGTTATTTTGTATCCATTGGTTAACTTGCTGAACGATGTTCGCAATCACCTGTTTTACCATGGTCTGCCCATCTTCTGCTGTTGCCTGACGTGGATCAAACTCGGGTCGTACAGTTCGGTCTGAAGTGGGTTGTCCCTCAAAGGTCAAATAGTCCACAATGGCGTAGTCTGTGTTTCTAAGCGGTGATGGAAGCGGTGGCAGAGCGTCAAGGTCAACCAGTTCAGGGTGTTCTGCCAGCATCAAGCTGGTTTCGATGCGGTCAGCGTGCCCGACACGTTCAATGCCATCCTTGTCTCGCGGGAAAGGTGTAATCAGGAGAAAACGTGCTGAGCTTTCGGCATTAAATTCTGCGACCAGACGGTGTAATACCTTTAAATGGTTGGCAGCACCGTGTCCACTGATGATAACGATCCAGCGGAAGCCCATTTTGAGTATCAGACGCAGATGCTCGCGCACAACCAACGCAAACACTTCTTCATAGGCGTAGCCGCTGGGCAGTGTGTTGGCAGGAAAGTCCATGCCAATCACATAGTTTTGTGGTTCCAGCCCTATGGATGCAAGCGTTTGCGGTGTACGCTCGCGCTCAGTGCCCATATAGAGGGTTGGAAACACCAGCCCTTTGGTTTGTTCAGCGGCTGCCAGTGCGATGCGTTCAGCATACAACGGGTCGGTGCCAAAGGGTAAATGAGGACCATGCCACTCGAGCGGTCCAAGCGGCAAAAAAGCCAACGGACAACGTTGCAGTTCAGCTTTGATCTGTTGGGGGCGTAACAAAGCGATTTGGCGTGTCTGCATACTATCCCTATTCAGGCATGAAGAATTCAATGGTTTTGTGAATTTGGTAAGGTTAAAAAATGCGCTTGAGCCTATTGTAGAGTTTGTTAATGCCACTCACGTAAAACAATTATAGCATGGCAGAGTTATCTATCCTGCTGGGGCAACTTATTCAGCCAGCACAATAGCCATATTGTCCAAAACATTCCAGGATTCAAGAAAATTTTGCGTGGCACGCCCATAGGTCAGTGCACCATCTACTACGATAATTGTCTCGGCAGTGTAGCCGACTACAATGACCGTATGCTCGCGTGCAGCTACGCGCACCTTGTGTCCGGTTCGGGTAGTATAGATACTGGGAGTGCCAGACTGCACGTGACCAGTTACCCAGACAATTACCGGCTGCCCGGCAGCGATTTCTCGCTTTAGTTCTTCCAGCGTCATCTTGCGGCGCTCTTGTGCTGCCAGTCCATACTTGCGCAACAAAGCTGCTACCGGCGGTGCATGCACGCCATATGAACGCGGCGGCAGCAACCCCCAAACACCGCCCACATCGCCGACATACCCTTCTTCCGGGTTATCCGAGCGTGGGAGTTGCTGCTGAAACGCCAGTTCCTCAATCGTTACGCCAAAATAAGCAGCCCAGTCCACTGCCGAACGTGCCTCGCAGCTTAATGGCAATGTCTGGCTTTTCCCTTTCAGGGAGATGTGCGCTTGTGGAGGCAGAGTTGGCGTTGGCGAGGGCAGCGGCGTGGGGGTTCCCGTTTTTGTTGGCTGAACAGGAGAGGTTTTTAAGAGGACAGGTAAAGTGGTCAAGGTTTCTCTTGCCGATGATGCAGTGGATGATGTGGATGCCTCAAGGATCATTCGAGATTGAGGGACCCAGCTACCGACAGGGACGGGGATGCAGTTCGTGAGAAGTAAGACGGATATTCCCGTAACCAACTTCAAGCATGCTCGGATAGTTATCTTTCTTTGTGCATACGGCATGATGGCATATATTGTACTGCAGCTAAGGATTTTTTGTCTGACTCTGCACCGCAACGAATGCGGGTTTTGGCTGTCTGCCGTTTTTGGATATAGATAATGACATTTTTCCATAAATTTAAGAATATTGACTGAAAAAGTTACTTGAATCATTGGCTTGAATTTTCTATAATAAAGTTACCCATGATGCTTGTCTGACATTTGATATTTCTCATAAAAATAAGGAGAGCTATGGACACTCAACTGGATATTGTCATTCGTGGCGCTACGTTGCGCGGCCGTTCAGGAAAGTTTGATATTGGCGTCAGCAATGGAAAAATAACAGCCATCAGTGAGAAAATTGCAACCAAAGGTGCGACCGAAATTGACGCTGCTGGCGGACTGGTGACCGAGTCGTTTGTCAATACGCACCTGCATCTGTGCAAGGTGTACACGCTGGCGATGATGGATGAAGAGGCGCTAAAGAGCTATCATGGCGAGGGGATGGGCAAGGCGATGAATGCCATTGAGTTGGCGGCGAGGGTAAAAGAAAAGTATGATGAACGCTGGATTATCAAGAACGTCCGGCGTGCGCTGGGTGATGCAGCCCGTTACGGGTGTACCCACATCCGAGCTTTTGCCGACGTGGATAGCAAAGCCCGTATGGAAGGTGTGAAAGCGCTCATCCGGGCGCGCGAGGAGTTCAAGGGCATTGTGGATGTGCAGGTGGTCGCCTTTGCTCAGGATGGTATTGTGCGCGAACCGGGCGCGGCGGATCTGGTGCGTCAGGCGATGCAACTAGGTGCCGATGTAGTTGGTGGCATTCCCTGGATTGAATACACCGAGGCGGATATAGCCGAGCATGTCCGTGTATGCTTTGATATTGCCGCGGAGTTTGATAAGGACGTCTCGATGCTGGTAGATGATGCTGGTGATCCGGGTTTGCGTTCGATTGAGGTCATGGCACTTGAGACCATTAAGCGCGGCTGGCAGGGACGTTCACTGGCACATCACGCGCGGGCGATGTCCATGTATCACAAACCTTATTTGCAAAAACTGGCGTACCTTTTGAAGAAAGCACAGATGGGTGTGGTCAGTGACCCGCACACGGGTCCGCTCCATGCCCGTGTGCGCGAGCTGCTTGAAGAGGGTGTGTTGGTTTGTCTGGGGCAGGACGACATCTCCGATGCCTATTATCCTTTTGGGCGCAACAATATGCTCGAAGTGGCTTTCCTTGGTTCGCACATGCTCTGGTTTACTACTGCATCAGATATGGAAATCCTCTATGATATGGTGACCACGCGCGCGGCGCAGTGCATTGGCTTGAAAGACTACGGTTTACAGGTTGGCAAGACTGCCCATCTTGTCGTGTTACAACAGCCGAATGTACTGGAGGCACTGCGTTATCATGAAGCACCGCTGGCGGTCATCAGTCATGGGAAGCTGGTGGATCAAAAGAAGGTTGCTGAGATTGTGTGTCAATAGAAAGATATTGTGCTGGCCGGCAGCATTTACTACAAACGAGTATCAGATTGTAAAACGGAAGAGTGTCTTACGAGAGAGCAATTGACCCTTGAGATTAAACCGGCGTAACAGGAAATAACGGCTTATTGTTCACCGGAATGTTTTTTCAAATGACAAAGCTGGAGGAAAACAAACATGCCTGTTTCACAGGAACAGATCACTGTCCAAATGAACCTTAATGGGGAAACCATTCAAGTGGACGTGCCGGCGAATATGTCCTTAATGCGTTTTCTACGTGATTGGATGCATCTCACCGGTGCCAAAAACGGTTGCTCAAGTGGTCATTGTGGCGCCTGCACGGTTATTCTTAATGGAAAAGCTACTCGATCCTGCTTGGTCAGTATGGCAAAAGCCAATGGCGCGCGGGTGGAAACCATTGAGGGACTGGCAAAGAATGGTCAATTGCACCCGCTGCAACAGGCTTTCATCGAGAAGGGCGCAGTGCAATGCGGTTTCTGCACGCCCGGTATGATCATGAGCGCCAAAGCGCTGCTGGACAGCAATCCTAACCCGACGATAGATGAAATCAAGAAGGCTTTGATGACCAACCGTAACATCTGTCGCTGTACGGGTTATGTCAAAATCATTGAAGCCATCCAACTTGCGGCAGACCGCATGGCGGGACGTGCACCTGCCGAAGGTGAAATCCCACCGGACACCTCAATGCTGACCGAGACAGCAGTCCGTATGGTCACTGGGCGACAGATTTACGGTGACGATATTTATCTACCGGATATGCTGCACGGCAAAATTCTCTGGGCTGCACATCCTCACGCCAGAATTCTCAACATTGACACCAGCGAAGCCGAAAAAATACCTGGCGTGGTTCGTGTGATTACTGCAAAGGACATCCCTGGCAAGAATCAGGCAGGGATTGTGATCCGTGATCAGCCTGCAATCGCGGCTGACCGTGTACGCTATATTGGCGATGGGGTGGCTGCAGTTTTTGCGGAGACGCCCGAAATCGCTGAAATGGCTTTGCAGAAGATCAAGGTGGATTACGAAGTGCTTCCGGGAGTGTTTTCGCCCGAGGAGGCTGCCCAGCCAGATGCCCCGCTGCTGCATGAGAAAGGCAATCTGCTGCACCATGCTGCGATTGTACGCGGCGATGTAGAGGAGGCTTTCAAACGGTGTGCTGTCATTGTAGAAGATGCCTATCGGACCGGTTTCATCGAGCATGGTTTTTTGGAACCGGAGTCAGGTGTTGCCTGGCCGACTGAAGATGGCGGAGTAGTATTGAAAATTGGCACACAGTGCGCGTTTGATGACCGCACACAGCTTTCTGAAATTCTCGATTTACCAGAAGAGAAAATCCGCGTCATTCAAATCATCCCTGGCGGGGCTTTTGGCGCTAAAGAAGACTTGCTTTTGCATCAATACTTGGCGCTGGGCGCATTGCTGACAGGAAGACCAGTGAAAATGGTATTAACGCGCGAGGAATCGCTGCGCGTGCATGTGAAACGTCATCCCGCCTGGATGCACTACAAGACTGGTGCGGATAAAGATGGGCATGTGCTGGCTCTGGAAGCAGAAATTGTACTGGATACCGGTATCTACTGTTCGCTGGGCATGGATGTTTTGGAAAACACAGTGGTTTTTGCTGCTGGCCCATACTATATTCCAAATCTGAAAATTGATGGTAAAGCCTGGTACACAAACAATGTGCTTGCAGGTGCAATGCGCGGTTTTGGTGTCAACCAGGTTGCCTTTGCCCTTGAACAACAGATGGATAAAATGGCGCGTGCGCTTAATATTGATCCCTTTACGTTTCGGATGATCAACGCGCTAGATGTAGGATTGCCCACTGCCGCAGACCATATTATGGAAGAAGGGGTAGTTTCCATCAAACAAACGATTGAAGCGGCGCGGCGGGTATTTGAAGGCATCCAGATACCCAAAGGCAATGGAAAGAAAATTGGTGTGGGTGTGGCTTCGGCGGTCAAGAATATTGGCTTCGGACACAATATTCCTGAGAGTGCTGGTGCTAAGGTGGAATTGAGAGCAGACGGCACGGTGACAGTTTATGCCAGCCAGCACGAATATGGTCAGGGTGCGCTGAAAGGTCTGACCCGCTTGACTGCTGAAGAGCTGGAGATTCCAATAGGTAATATTCGTGTCATTGGACCCGATACCGCGCTGACGCCACCCACTGGTCCAACTACTGCCTCGCGCCAGACTTTTCTTACCGGTAAAGCTCTAGTGATGGCGTGCGAAGAGCTAAAAGAGCAACTCTTCACACGTGCGGCGGACTTTCTGGGTTCAGAACCATCCCGAATGCGTTTTGAAGGAAGCAGAATCGTGGATAAAGAAACCGGGCAGGGTGTGGAAATCAGTGTCTTTGGTGAGCGGTTCCTATTTGAAAAGACCTACATTCCACGTAAAACCGACCAGATGCACCCGGTAGGAGTTGCCAGCAAATACGGAAGACCGGATTTTAAGTCTATGGTAACTCATTATTGCTATGCCTATAATACCCAGGTTGCGATTGTCGAGGTGGATGAGGAAAGCGGCGAGGTAAAGGTATTGAAGGTGATCTCGGCGAATGATGTAGGCAAGGCAATCAATCCGGAGGCGATTGTTGGACAAATTCACGGTGGAGTGATGATGGGCTTGGGGTTCGCGCTCAGTGAGCAATTCATTGTTGAAAAGGGCATCAACCTGACCGACTCGCTGCACAAGGTGCGCCTGCCAACCGCTGATATGACGCCAGAGATCATTCCGGTGATTGTCGAAGTGCCTCATCCTGAAGGACCGCATGGCGTCAAGGGCTTTGCCGAAGCGCCTTCACTGGCTACTGCGCCGGCAATCATTAATGCAATTTATGACGCCGTGGGCGTTCGAATCAACGAATTGCCGGCAGATAAGAAGCGGGTTCGCGAAGCGCTCTTGGCTTTGAAGAAATAAAGTTTGTGCTCGAGGATGTTTTGGTATATACTCTGAATGTATGTAAAGGTAAAGGAGGTGATGTCCTGCCCGAGAGATTGGAAACCCGTTTGCTGGACGCTGCTTGTACTCAATTAATCACACTTAATCGAAGGAAGGAGAAAGAGATATGAGAAAGGCGTTAAGCTTGTTTGTGCTGAGCGTTTTTGTGCTGGGTATGCTGGCAGCCTGTGCACCGCAGGAAGTGGTCAAAACCGTTGAGGTGGTGAAGACGGTTGTGGTGGAGCAAGCCGGTGAAACGGTTATCATCACCGCTACGCCAGCTCCAGAAGAAGCCAAAGTGCTCAGCGTGTACGGTATTTTTGCCACTCCCAGTGAGGAACCGTGGGATCGTGTGATCCAGGATGCGCTTTTTGAGGCGCGTGATGCTGGCCGGATCACCTACGATTTTGTGGATAATCTGGGGTATTCTGGCGACCTGGAGCGTGTCCTGCAAGAGACCGCCGAGCAGAAGAAACCGGATATCATCTTTGGCGATGCCTTTGGTAACGAAGAAGCGGTACGCCGTGTCGCAGCGATGTATCCGGAGATCGCATTTGTCTTTGGATCCGGTTTAGGTCCCTCTGAGCCGAATCTCTCGGTTTTCGATAACTGGATTCATGAACCGGCTTACCTGTGCGGTATGCTGGCTGGCGGCATGACCAAGAGCAATACGTTGGGTGTTGTGGCAGCTATTCCTGTGCCTGAAGTCAACCGCCTGGTCAATGCCTTTACGGCAGGTGCACTGGAGGTGAATCCCAAAGTTACCGTGTTAACCACCTTCATTGGTGGCTGGTTCGATCCAGCTAAGGCTAAGGAAGCAGCATTGGCACAGATCGAGCAGGGTGCAGACGTCATCTATGCAGAACGCTTTGGCGTCCATGAGGCTGCTAAGGAAAAGGGCGTTTGGATGTTCGGTAATATGAGCGACCAGAATGAACTGGCTCCCGACTTGGTCATCAGCAGCCCGGTCTGGAATATGGGCCCCACAGTTGATTACGTGCTGACCGCGGTGGCCGGCGGCACCTACACCGCACAGGACCTCAAGGACTTCAGCATGATGGCAAAGGGCGGCGCCAGCCTGGCACCGTTCCATGGTACGGAGAGCAAGCTCCCGGCTGATCTGGTTGCTAAGGTGAAAGAGCGTGAGAAGCAGATTCTTCAGGGTCTCTTCCGTGTGGATATTGACGAACGGCAGCCACCGGAACGCTCTCAACCGCTTGAGAAATAACCCTTATTCTTGTAAAGCAAGGCACGGCGTCCATCATATCGTCTTGTGCAGGTGCGGACGCCGTGCTTGTTCAAAGGAGTTCTTAAACAACAACCTGGTTTTTCAATCCTTACAGGAGGAGGCAGGCTGAATTTGAGCTGCTTGCTCAAGTCGGCGATGAGGAACGGTTATGTTCGCTGTTGAGATGAGAGGGATCGTCAAACGCTTTGGCGATCTGGTGGCAAATGACCATATCAATTTTGAACTCAAACAGGGTGAAGTACATGCACTGTTGGGAGAAAATGGCGCTGGCAAGACTACGCTGATGCGCATTCTCTATGGCTTATATCATGCGGATGAAGGTTCAATCTATGTAAACGGGCAGAAAGTGACTATCACCTCCCCAAGAGATGCCATTTCTTTAGGGATTGGGATGGTCTCACAACATTTTACGCTGGTGCCGCCTTTGACGGTTGCTGAAAATGTCGTTCTGGGCTATAACCCCGGCGTGCGCCTGAATCCACATGAAATTCGGCGCCGCGTTGCCGAAGCGGCTGAACGTTTTGGCATTGAGGTTAAACCGGATGCGTTGGTGCGTCACCTTTCGGTGGGCGAGCGGCAGCGGATAGAAATTCTTAAGGCACTGTATCGTAATGCACGGGTTCTGATCATGGATGAGCCTACTGCGGTGCTGGTGCCGCAGGAAGTGGATATCCTGTTTGAAACACTGCTTCGACTGCAAAGGGAGGGTTTATCTGTTGTCTTTATCAGCCATAAGCTGAATGAAGTGATGACTATTTGCGATCGCATTACGGTATTGCGCAATGGTCAAAACGTTGGAACGGTTTTCAAGCAGGATGTTAATCAGAGCAAACTGGCGCAAATGATGGTTGGACGTGAGACCTTCGGTGTCACCCGTCAGGGAGAACGCAACCGTGGAGAACCTGTTCTTCGGATTGAAAATCTCTCGGCGGTGGATAACAAAGGGCTGCCTGCACTGAAGTCGGTTTCTCTGGAGGTCGCCAGCGGGGAAATTTTGGGGATTGCCGGGGTTTCTGGCAATGGGCAGTCCGAGTTGACCCATGTGTTATCCGGGACGATGAAGCCGACATCAGGCAAGATTTTCGTTGATGGTCAGGACATCACCGGAGCCGACCCGGCAACAATCACCTGCGCGGGAGTTGGACGCATCCCTGAAGACCGGCATGGCGGTGTGGTAGGTGAATTGACTGTTGCTGAAAATATGACCTTGGAGACACTTGATGAATACACCAGAAATGGTATGCTCGACCGCAAGCGAATGCTGGAATATGCCAGCGAATTGATTGAAGAATTTCAAATTAAAGCCCGTCCAACCGACCGGGCGCGCACGCTTTCGGGCGGCAATATGCAGAAACTGATTCTGGCGCGCACGCTGGCGCGACAGCCAAAAGTAGTTCTTGCCTCGCAGCCTACACGGGGTCTAGACGTTGGCGCAACAGAATACGTGCGCAAGAAATTGCTGGAACAGCGCGAGCGAGGCGCAGCAGTTTTGTTGATTTCGGAAGATCTGGACGAGATTATGGCACTTTCGGATCGAATTGCAGTGATTTATGAAGGAAAGATTGTTGGTGTCCTTGATGCACATGAGGCAACGCCAGAGAAACTCGGCTTGCTGATGACAGGCGCGCAGGAGGTCGTCAGCCATGCTTAAATTCCGCATTGAACGCGCGCCATCGCCTGTCTGGATGCGTCCCTTATTGCCTTTGCTGGCAGTTCTCATCACATTTGTGATTACTTCTGTATTTATCCTGTTGGCGAAAGCCAACCCGCTCACTGCTTATTATTATTACCTCACCTCACCGTTCACCAACCGTGTCAGCATGATTGAAATTCTGGTCAAAGCGACGCCACTGATCCTCACTGGTGCATCGGTCACAATTGCTTTTGCTTCCGGTTATTGGAACATTGGCGCGGAAGGACAGCTATACGCCGGTGCGTTGGCAGCCGCTTGGATCGGGACTGAAGTAGGTGGTTGGCACCCGCTACTGGCAATTCTGGCAATGTTGCTGGGTGGATTCCTTGCCGGAATGATCTGGGCTTCCATTCCTGCCCTGTTGAAAGTGAAGCTGGCGGTGGACGAGGTGGTGACCACGCTGTTGCTCAACTCGGTTATCGTTTTTATTATCAGCGCGCTGCTGAATGGTCCTTGGCGCGACCCGGTTTCTGGTTGGCCTCAATCACCAACCATTGCCGACAGTGCGGTGTTTCCTAAACTGATTCCACGTTCTCGTCTGCATCTGGGTTTTGTTGTGGCGGTGATGATGGTGCTGTTGATCTGGTTCATTCTTTCCAAAACACCACTTGGACTGCGTATGCGTGCCTCAGGGCTGGGACAGGAAGCTGCCCGATTTATGGGCGTGAACATCCAGCGCACCATGCTGATTGCTGCGCTGCTTTCCGGTGGAATTGCTGGATTGGCGGGTGTGGGTGAAGTTGCAGGCATTCACTTCCATTTGATAGATGCGTTATCAAATGGGCTGGGGTACACTGGGATCATTGCCGCCACATTGGGAGGCTTGAATCCCTTTGGCGCCGGATTGGCGGCAATCTTTCTGGGTTTACTGGATACTGGTGCACAGTCGGTCAGCCGCTCGCTGGGCGTGCCAATCTTTCTTGGTAATGTGGTACAGTCCACATTACTATTGGTTACGCTGGGCGTTTTCATGTTACAGAATTACCGTATCCGGAGGGTATGAGCTATGGATTTTAACTTCTTCATTGGGCTAATTGCCGCGACCTTCCGGGTGGCTACACCGTTGATTTACGGCACGCTCGGGGAGCTCTTTTGTGAGCGCGCGGGCATTCTCAATCTTGGCATTGAAGGCACAATGTTTATCGGGTCTTTTGTCGGTTTTGCAGTGGCGGATGCTACCGGTTCACTCTGGCTGGGTGTTCTGGCGGCGGTGGTTTCCGGAATGGTAGGCGGGTTGATCATGTCCCTGTTCGCTGTGCGGCTAGGTGTGAACCAGCATGTTTCCGGGCTGGGAACGACACTGCTCTTAACGGGACTTTCTTTGTTCCTTTTCCGCGTGGTTTATGGTATTCAGCGCATTCAGCCGGCGATTAAACCTTTTCAGCTTCTCTCGCCGTTTGGCGAGCTTCCGGTGCTGGGTCCGATTTTTCAGCAGTATGCACTGACTTATATTGCCATCCTGTTGATCCCGCTAGCGTGGTGGGTGCTTTATCGCACAAACTTCGGCTTAAGCATTCGCTCGGTTGGTGAGAACCCGGAAGCTGCTGATGCTGCTGGCATTAATGTATATCGTGTCCGCACGATTGCCTTGATGATTGGCGGTGGATTGATGGCGGTCGGCGGTGCTTTTCTGTCTATCGGACAACTCGGTTCGTTTACGTTTGGCATCATTGCCGGGCGCGGCTGGGTGTGTATTGCGCTCATCATCTTTGCCAATTGGATGCCGGCAAGAGTTTTGTGGGGGGCACTGCTCTTTGGTTTGATTGAGGCATTGCAATTGCGGCTGCAAACGACAGGTTTGAAACTGCCGTACGAGGCTTTTCTGGCTCTACCCTATATTGTTACGATCATTGCGCTGGCAATTGCCGGGCGCAACGCAACCGGTCCTGCAGCGGTTTTGAAACCCTACAAGCGCGAATGATTTTGCTGAATAACCTTAAGCGCCAACACAAGCCTTTTTCACTGTGTTGGCGCTTTTCATTAATCGTTCTGAAACTTTTGGATGATCTCGGTTTAAGAAGTGTACCAGTCTGCTCGTGTCAGGGGCAATTTGCTCTCACCGCGTGTAGTGGGTTTGACAAGCAAAGCCTGATAGACGTTCAGGCGTCCACGGCTGAAGCCGTGTGATGAGCCGGACATAAACAACCGCCAGATTCGGTAGGTAAACTCATCTACAAATTGCAGCGCTTCTGCATGATGCGCTTCCAGCCGCTGTACCCAGTGACGCAGCGTTAGGGCATAGTGCTCGCGCAGGCTTTCAACATCCCGCACCTCAAAGCCGCTATTCTCAGCAGCGCGCAGCGTAACATTGATTGGCACCAACTCACCATCTGGAAAGACATATGCATCGTTGAAGGTGGGCCCTTTGACTTCTTTGGCGGTGCTATTGCTGGCAATACCATGATTGAGAAAAACACAACCCGGCTTGAGCAGGCTGAATGCTTTTTGAAAGTAAGCTGGCAGCAATGCTTCACCAACATGTTCAAACATTCCCACGCTGACCAGCGCGTCATATCCTTCTGGCCCGTCTATCTGGCGATAGTCACGTACTTCCACCCGACAGCGATGTGAAAGACCTGCAGCGGCAATGCGCTCATTGGCGAGTTCTGCCTGTGGGCGGCTGAGCGTGATACCGGTAGCATCCACCCCATACTTTTGAGCAGCGTAAATGACCAATCCCCCCCATCCGCAACCAATATCCAGCAATCGTTGTCCCGGTTTGAGGCGCAGTTTGCGACAGATATAGTCCAGCTTATATTCCTGTGCGCTATCTAGATCAGTATCAGGTGTAGGAAAATAGGCGCATGAATAGACCATCCGATGGTCAAGCCACAAAGCGTAGAAATCGTTAGACTGGTCGTAATGATAAGTCACAGCCTGACGGTCTCGTTCGATGGAGTGCCTCCGACCGGCGAGGCGCGCATTGGCGCGGCGGCTGGCATCATGGCGGGCAAGGTCTGGCAAGCGCATTAGATCACGTGCGATACTCAGCTTGCGGCTGAAACCGGCAGTTGCTTCGACGATCGTTTCTTCCAGGTCGAATACTTGAATCATATCTCCTTCTATATCGAAGTCATCAAAGAGATACGCTTCTGCCAGCTCCAGCTCTGTACCGGGCAGGAACATTGCGCGCAATGCTCCTGGGTGCTTTAGAATGATGGTTGCGCGGCGCGGCTGTGCATCAGGCCATTGTGTACCGTCCCATAGGCGAAAGCTCACCTGTTCATTGCCCGAAGGACCAAAAATCTCGCTTAGTAGCTTAAGGGTGAGTGAAACCGCTGCCTCTGCCATCTTTATCACCTCCAAAATATAAAGGGATTATATGGACAGGAAATTTTTTTGACATCTGCGATGATTTTTATAAGGCAATTTTTACCTTGTTAGGTCTGTTCATCATCATAGCAGATTCACAGTTGAAATGCAATAAGGGTCGCCATCTGTTATAATCACGGATCATGAATGATTCAATTCTGGTGCTGGCTTCCAATTCACCCCGACGCAGGCAGATGCTAACATGGGTTGGCTGGGAACACATTGTGCAACCGGCGGATATAGACGAAACCCCGTTAGCGGGCGAAGAACCGGCTGCTTACGTGTTGCGTCTAGCAGAGGGGAAGGCTCGCTCTGTCGGGGCTCAGATGCAGACCAGAGCTTTGGTTATCGCTGCCGATACTACAGTGGCTGACGGCGTGCAGGTATTGGGCAAGCCGGCTGACTCGCAGGAGGCTGTAGCTATGTTGAAGCAGTTACGCGGCCGCATTCATCAGGTTTATACTGCGGTGGCTGTGTTCGATCCTGCCGGCGGACGATTAGAAACCGACCTGTGCGTTTCGCAGGTTCAAATGCGTGCTTACTCTGATGAGGAAATTCATTCGTATGTTGCCAGCGGCGACGCACTGGATAAAGCTGGTGCCTATGCTATTCAGCATCAGCAATTTCATCCAGTGATCAACTTTAACGGCTGTTTTGCCAGCGTCGCCGGGCTGCCTTTTTGTCATCTGCTGCGCACGTTAAAAAAAATTGACGTTGCTCCAAATGCCAATATACCCCAGACCTGTCAGACTCATTTTCAGTATTCCTGCCCGATCTTTGAGCGGGTTCTCAATGGCGAGAATGTCGGATAAGATGTCAAAGTATTTTCTAGATTTACAGATTTGTTTTGCAGCTCTTAAGGAGGTTTTTCGCATGAGGGTTATCGTGCGGATTGCACTGATGATGGCTCTCTTAGCGGGTTGTACTGGCGGCAGGCAATCTATTCCGACGCCCAGCGTTTTGCCTACGCTGCCACCGCCACAAGTTCGTCTAACTGCTGTTCCAGACAGCAAAGCCGCAGCCGAAGCGTATCTGCAAGCCTGGCAAAGTGATGATTATCAGGGTATGTATGCCATGCTGACCCGTATCAGTCAGGATGCTATCAGCTTTGATGATTTTGTTAAACGCCATCGTAATACAGCGGCTAATCTGAGCCTGCTTTCATTGAGTTATGAAATTATTTCTACTTTAACCAACCCGACCAGCGCTCAGGTAGCGTATCGCCTCAATTTTGAAACGGCTTTGTTGGGTACGATTACCCGTGAGACGGTTATGAACCTGGCTTTAGAAGGTGACCAGTGGAAAGTGCAATGGGAAGAGGGAATGATCATGCCCGAATTGCGCGGCGGGAACAACTTGGCGCTGGATATTAAGGTGCCTCAACGCGGTAATATCTATGATCGAAATGGAAAGACGCTGGTTGCAAACACCGATGCTGTGGCACTGGGCATTTTACCTGAACAGATAGAACAATATGGCGCGCTGGTAGATCAGCTTTCAAAATTGACTGGCAAGAGTCCGGAGGAGATTCGCGCCTTATATAATGTACCCAATCCGAACTGGTACATTCCGGTTGGGGAGGCACCGCTAGCTGAGGTGCAAAACCGAATGGCGATCCTTTCCGGGCTGGCGGGACTGGTCATGAAAGAATACAGTGCCCGTCTGTATTATGGCGGTGGTATTGCGCCGCATGTCACAGGCTATGTGCAGGCGATTCCGGCGGAAGAAGTAGAAACCTATCAACGCAAGGGGTATCGCGTCGATGAGCGTATTGGCATGGCTGGGCTTGAAAAATGGGGCGATAATTATCTGTCTGGTCAGCGGGGAGCTTCGCTGTATGTGGTGAATTCTCAAGGGCAAATCATCACCCGTCTAGCACAGAATGACGCACGCCCTTCAATGTCTATTTACACCACACTAGATGAAAATCTTCAGGTGCAGGCGCAACGTTCGATTGCCGGTTTTCGCGGTGCAATCATTGTCATGGAGCGTGATACCGGTCGTATTCTGGCAATGGCTTCATCACCAGGCTTTGATCCAAACGCGTTTGAACCTACCAACAATAACAGCCAGATGCTTCTTCAGGAGATGTTTGAAAATCCAGATCGTCCGCTGATCAACCGAGCCACACAGGGCGGTTATCCATTGGGATCGGTTTTCAAGATCATCACCATGGCGGCGGCGCTGGAGAGTGGTTTATACACTGCCGACTCGAAGTATATTTGCGGTCATGAATTTACCGAACTGCCCGGCATCACACTGTATGACTGGACGTATGACAAGGGCATTGATCCAAGCGGAGAGCTGACATTACCTGAAGGGCTAATGCGCTCATGTAATCCCTGGTTTTTTCACATTGGTTTGGATCTCTATCGGCAAAATCGCCCGACAGCAGTATCTAAAATGGCGCGTGACTTTGGGCTGGGTTCAGCAACCGGAATTGGTCAGGTGGCGGAAGATGTGGGTAATATTCCTGATCCGGGCAGCGAAGCACAAGCGGTACAGATGGGTATCGGACAGGGGGAAGTGCTGGTGACCCCGTTACAGGTGGTGGACTTTGTCGCTGCCGTTGGCAACGGCGGGACGCTTTATCGTCCACAACTGGTTGAGAAGATTGTTTCACCAACTGGCGAGACGCCTTTTACCTTTGCCCCGGAAGTGCGCGGTAAATTGCCGGTTTCACCTGAGAACCTCAAGATTATTCAAGATGCCATGCGCAGTGTGATTGAGAACCGACGGGGTACGGCATACAGCACATTCCTTGGGCTGGATGTGGTTGTTTATGGAAAGACTGGAACGGCGCAGAACCCGCTTGGCAGACCTCATGCCTGGTTTGCTGGCTACACGGACAATCAAGACCCTGCGAGACCGGACATTGCGGTCGTCGTTATCGCAGAAAATGCTGGAGAGGGTTCTGAGATTGCCGCGCCGATTTTCCGCCGTATGGTTGAGGTGTATTTCTTCGGAAAGCCGTTGCGGCTCTTCCCTTGGGAAGCGACCTTCTATGTCACCAAGACACCGACGCCGACGGCGACCAACACTGCCACACCTGGACCGCCGCCGACTGAAACGCCCACTGAAACTCCAGCGCCAGAGGAGGCAACACCCAGTCCCTGATGACTCTGTTGCGCGGCACAGTACTGCGTTCCCAATCGGGCTTCTATACTGTCCGGACGGACGAAGGTGTCTGCGTTTGTCGGGTGCGCGGTGCGCTAAAGCGAAAGCTGGGGCGCAATGATCAGATCACAGTCGGCGATCGGGTGCAGTTTTTACCGCTCTCGGATGGAACAGGTGTCATTCAGGATTTGGAGCCGCGTAACAGTGCACTGGTGCGATTGGAGCCAACCCCGCACGGTGAATTTCGTCAGGTTTTGCTGGCGAATGCAGACCAGATTGTCCTGGTGTTTTCATGCGCTCAGCCTGATCCGCGCCTGCGCATGTTGGATCGTTTTCTGGTCATTTGCGAGAAGCAAGGTATTCCCCCGCTTATTGTTGCCAATAAGATTGATTTGGTATCTCCTCAGCGGGCAAGAGAATACTTTGCACTTTATGAAGAGCTGGATTATCCGGTGCTATACACTTCAGCAAAAACTGGGCAGGGTGTTGACAGGTTGCGGGATCAGCTTAAGGACAGAATTTCTGGCCTGGTGGGACCTTCTGGTGCTGGGAAAACCAGCCTGTTGAATGCTATACAGCCTGAATTGGGTCTGGAGGTTGGCAGCGTAAGCAGTATCACTCACAAAGGACGGCATACGACGGTTGTCCGCAGCATGTTTCCCTTGACTTGTGGAGGATATGTGGCTGATCTGCCCGGATTGCGTTCGCTGGCGCTTTGGGATACTCAGCCAGAAGAGCTGGATGGATATTTCCCAGAGCTGCGTCATCTGGTCGCGCAATGTCAGTTCAGTGATTGCACACACAGTCCCGATGAACCCGGTTGTGCTGTGCGTGCTGCGGTTGCTGAAGGTAAGATTGATCGACGCCGCTATGAGTCTTATCTTCGATTACGCGCTGGCGAAGACTAAACAGGCTTCCCGTTCGGTTTCCAGGCAGTGAGCACGGCTTCCAGATTTCGCCGATGGTTGATCCGGATATTGACGAACCCAAGGTCATGCAAGGCAGCAATGGTGTCCTGCTCTTTCATTACATGATCGGGATTTTGATCAGCGACGTTATGCAGAACCCATTCGCGTAGTTGATCGAGTTTTCCCAAGGGTACAAAGGTATCAAAAAAACGGTTGAGTGCCACCCCAAGACATTCAAAACGTTCCCGGTCATCCTGCGGGGCATACTTATCTGCATTCACAAATAGCCCGCCCGCTTTGAGCACACGCAGGATTTGAGCGTGCAGGCTGGCTCGGTAAGATTGTGTCATGTTGTGCAGGGTAAGCGCAGAGGCGATAATATCCAGCGTATGATCTGGTTGTTGTTCCAGATAAGTGAGGGCGTCTTCGAGAACAAGCTGACAGTGTCCCTGTTGAATCTGTGACCACAGTCGAGCTTCAGTCTGCCTGAGCATTTTTTCTTCACTGTCCAAAGCAATAAGCTGGATGTCCTGTCGGGCGGCGAGGATTGCTTCAGTTGTGAGACCGCTCCCGCAACCCAAATCCAGCACTTTGAGCGGGATTGTTCCACTTTGAGGGTAAGCTGTTATTGTCTGAGCGACCAGCGTTTGCAGTTCGTCAAAATGCGGCATGACCAGACGGATCAAATCATATTCATCACTGATAGAACCGGCGAAGCGTTTTTCGTCGTCCATGGATTAATCCTTTGCTCGTTTCAGATTGCTTTCCACTCCCGGTTCAAAGCGCAGGTATTCTTCAGTGGCGTTTTGCAGGTCTGCATAGAAGCCGCGATTTTCGGGGGGAAGAAGAGCGGCAAGTTGCCACATGATCTCACGGATGATTTGCTCGCGTACTTCGCGCGACATTGCCCGTCCATGTGTATCAATTGTAAAGGGATTTCCCACGCGCACGTGAAAATCGGTGCGTTTGAGGCGTTTGATGTTCTGCCAGAAGTGTTCATTGCCGTAGAATACCATCGGCATGAGTGGTACTCCGCTGCGGACGGCAAGCAGAGCTACGCCGGGATGTCCTTTTTGCAGCCGACCGTGTCCGCTTCGTGTACCTTCCGGTGCAATGGCAAACAGGTAGCCTTCTTTGAGTTTTTGGCAGGCGGCTTCAAACGCTGCCATGTCCAGCTCGCCGCGGCGTAATGGGATGCCGCCCCAGATATTGAACAAAAATGCTTTTGCCGGGTTGTGCCAGGTTTCCAGCTTGGAAAAACCAGTCACCGGACGAGGCCAAACGCGCGTTACCAGTACCGGCACCTCAAGAAAGTTGATATGGTTTCCAACCAGAATCAAGGGACCTCGCGGGGGGATACGCTTCAACTCGTCAGCGTCCATACGACAGAGAATGCCAGTCAGAAAGCGTAAGGTAGTATTGACCAGCCAGGTGATGATATTTTTGCCAGTTTTCCGCAGGCACTTCGTCATTGGGCAGGTTGAGAGCTTTTGCGCAGTGACCCCGCTGCTTGTGTTCATGACATATTCCCGGATACTCTGGTAATCAGCTCGATTTGTTTGGGTAAAATCTCAATAGATAGTTCGTTGCCATCCACGCAAATTGTTTCACCGTCCGCATGGGTGGGGAGTGCACCGTCCAGTGAGCGCACAGTGATCTTTGACGATCGATGAAATGAAATATCCCGTTTCCAGCGTCCCTGAGTGCCATTGAAGAATGAAGGGATGATGCGTAGTATGCGCGTGCGGCTAATTTTGCCGGCAATGCACAGGTCAAATGTTTGATCATCCGGTTTGCTTTCGGGTGTCATGTAAAAACCACCTCCCAGGCGATAGCCATTCATTAACGATACCATCAGGCAGGATTTCTGGAATGTCTGGCCATCCAGCGTGATCTCCATCAGAGGAGCATGATAATAAAGCATCATAGTTTTTACTGTAGCAGCCAGATAGGCAGGAAAACCGGAAAGCGGTAACTCCGCTGCGACAAAGCCCACCACTGCATCAAAGCCGATTCCGACGCCATTGCCAAAATAACGCCCTTGTGGGTACAACCCTCCCTTGACCAGCCCAATATCAATCCAGCGCGTCTTGCCTTCTGCGAGGACCCGACAGGCTTCCTTGGGTTCAGCAGGAATGCCCATGCTGAAGCCAAAGTCGTTGCCCCGCCCAATGGGTAAGACCCCCATGCGGCTGGTACCCAGTCCGCTGTTCCGGGCAAGCATGATGCCGTTCAACACTTCATTGGCAGTGCCGTCGCCGCCGGCGGCTACCACGTCATAACCCAATGTCACCGCTTCTTCCGCAAGCTTCGCTGCATGCCAGGGATATTCAGTCAGGCAGATTTCATATTCCAGTGGAAATTGCTTGAGTTCCTTTTCGATCACTGGTAGCAGTTTGACTGCCCGACCTTTTCCGGCTGCCGGATTGACAACAATGCGCAATTTAGACATGGAAGAATCCTTTAAGAGTTTTATTTGTTAAACAACAAATGTATGCCGACGTTACGCAATGGATGCCGTCCGGCTTTAAGTTTTGTTTTGCTTTTTTGTTTTTGGTGGTTTGATAGTTCGTGCTGGAGGAACAATCAACTCAAGTGCACCAGGGACAATCTCCAATGACAATTCAGGGCTGCGGGTAGAAATAACCTCGCCATCAGCATGACAGGGCAGGTTGTCCGTCAGGGCACGCACAGTGACCCGTTGGCTGCGGTGAAAATGAATGATTTTTTTATGTACAGCCTGCGTACCGTTAAAGAAACTTGGGATGATTGTCAGAGCACGAAACGGAGATGTTTTGTTGGCAACGCAAATGTCAAACAAGCCGTCATCGGGCTGGCTTTGTGGTGTCATCAAAAAACCTCCACCCATGCGTCGTCCGTTCATGATGGAGACCATCAGCGTTTCCTGGACAAGAGTCTGATTATCCAGGATGATTTCCATTTTGGGAGCGTGAAAATCAAGGAAAAGGGTTTTCAGAGCGGCAACGAAGTAAGATAGGAAGCCGGTCAGTTTCAACCCCCGAGAAACGATATTTACCGAGGCGTCAAATCCAATTCCAGCGCCATTGCCCAGAAAACGCCCTGCCGGATACAGTCCGCCACGAATGTATCCCACATCAATCAGTCTGCGTTGACCTTGCGCCAGTACTCCAATGGCTGCTTTCCAGTTGGTCGGAAGCCCCATACCAAAACAGAAGTCATTACCCTGCCCGATAGGGATGACACCCAATGCGGCGCTGCCTAACCCGGCATCTTTTGCCAGCAGCAAACCATTGATGACTTCATTCACTGTACCATCCCCGCCGGCTGCAACAACAACATCATAGACGGCAGCGACCGCCTGCTGTGCTAAATCGGCAGCATGCCAGGCATGCCGGGTTTTTACCAGATCGTAGTTTAGCCCTTTTGCTTTGAGTTCTTTTTCTACACCGGGCAGAATTTTTTCGCTGCCCCCTTTATTGGCGACCGGGTTGGCAATGATTCGATACCGCATGTTCATAACCAAATATGACCTTTGTTGAAGAAATTGAAAAGTGTGGGACTATTATCCCATAAAATTCAGTTGAATACCAGTGTTATGCTTGGGAGGTCTCCTCGGATGAAGCTTAGCATTGCAAGGGTGTGTATTTAACAGCGGGAGAGTATAATGTTCTGTAATGATACTTGCAGGGATGGAGGATTGTGTATGCGAGCTGTCGTGCAGCGTGTTCGTCATGGCAAAGTAACGGTAGAAGGAAAGGTTATTGCGAGTATCGGTCAGGGATTGGTGATACTTTTGGGAGTTGGACCACAAGACCGCTCGGAAACGGCGCAAGCGATGGCGCGCAAGATTGCTATGCTGCGCATCTTTGAGGATGAACAGGGGAAAATGAACCTTTCGCTGCTTGATGTTAAAGGGGAAGCAATTGTTGTTTCGCAGTTTACACTCTATGCAGATACGCGTAAAGGGAACCGTCCTTCTTTCACAGATGCTGCGCCTCCTGATCTTGCCAGCCCGCTGGTGGACATTTTTGCCGAGAACCTGCGTTCTCAAGGAGTTATGGTTCAGTGCGGTCAGTTTGGCGCGCATATGCTGGTCACGATTGAAAACGATGGGCCGGTAACCATTGTTCTGGAGATGTAAATTTCCTCAGCCGCTTTCTATGCCCGCCGGGCACAGCCGCTTTTCAGTAACAGCGATGCCAGCTCATCCTGCGGTGGATGAGCTGGAGGATGGACACGGTGGATGCTCTCGGTGGTTACAATGACCTCAGGAACAGTAAGCTGGCGTCCGACTTCTCGCGAGCGGTTGCGGACAAAGAGTGCATGCTGGGTGCGGTGGCACAAGGCGGCGGCAGTTTTTCTTTGCACAATTTCGGGTGGCAAGTCCAGAATGAGATCGGCGGGATCATCCTGATTGCACAGGCGGGGTCTGGGATGTTCCTCAAAGGCAGCCTGAAAAGTATACAAGAGCGGTGCTTTGCTTCCCAGTTGCCGGATTGCGCCGACAGCGGCTTGATGACAAAGAACATGTGCCGGGTGTCTGTACTCGCCGTTTGTGCCGTGTGTTAATAATGCCTGTGGTTTGGTGCGGTGAAGATAAGCGCATAACTTGTTGATAACTTCATCAACATTCTCTGCGTAGGCTCGCAAAACACCATCTGCGTCTGGTTCAGGGTCGGTGTAACCTAAAAATGTCAGGTTATTACCGCCTAGTTGTTCAATGGCACAGGCAAGCTCTGCCGAGCGCAACTGCCCCAGTTCTTCCCGTGTGCAAAGGGGAGGTTCGCCCACTTCGCCGCCTTCGCCGCGCGTGGCGCAAAGGTAATGTATCTGTGCGCCTAGCGAGGACAACAATGCCAGCGTCCCGCCGCACAACATGGTTTCATCATCAGGGTGGGCAAAAAAGACTACGACTACGATGTTCATTATCGCTCCAAGATGAGAGGTGGATTTGCTCATCTGTGCAGCATGAGATTTAAGTATAGCTTTTGCCTCACAATTTTACCAGCCGAATGCTGGCATGGTTGCATTTGACAATCCCTTATTTTGATATTAAAATGAACTCAGCACTGAGAAGACAAAGGATAGGTTAGAGGGTATCATTTCGTGATTTTTCCCATCTTACTGAACAAAAAGGAACATCGTGCATGCCCGATTTGCTAACGGTTGCTGATCTTGAAACACAATTCCGCACCCGTGAAGGCTTGATCCATGCAGTCAATGGCGTTTCGTTCAGCTTGAAGGAAGGCGAGACGCTTGGCATTGTGGGCGAGAGCGGCTGCGGAAAGAGCGTTACGGTAATGTCCATGCTGCGTCTGATTCCTTCGCCCCCCGGAAAGGTGGTTGCTGGTCAGGCTATTTACCAGGGGAAAGACCTGCTAAAAATAAGTGATGAGGAGATACGTCAGATACGCGGCGCCAAAATCAGCATGATTTTCCAGGATCCGATGACTTCGTTGAACCCCGTTTTGACGATTGGGCGGCAGTTGGAAGAACCTCTTATGCTTCATATGGGGATGACACAGCGGCAAGCCCGTGATCGTGCGGCGCAGCTTCTTTCAATGGTGGGAATTCCAAATGCAAGAGAACGTCTGAGTGATTATCCGCATCAGTTCTCCGGCGGCATGCGTCAGCGTGTGATGATCGCCATGGCGCTGTCTTGTAATCCACAGATTTTAATTGCAGATGAGCCGACTACGGCGCTGGACGTTACCATTCAGGCGCAGATTGTTGAACTGGTTAAACGGCTGCGTGATGAGCTGGGGATGGCGATCATCTGGATCACGCATGATTTGGGAATTATTGCCGGCTTGGCTGACCGGGTAAGTGTCATGTATGGCGGCTATATCATCGAAGAAGCGCCGGTTAAGGAACTCTATGCCAATCCATTACATCCTTATACAATTGGTTTACTGGGTAGTTTGCCTAAAATTACAGAAGACGGACAGCGGAAACTGTCTTCGATAGAAGGATTACCGCCAATTCTCTTTCAGAAACCGAAAGCTTGTCCCTTTGCTCCTCGTTGCAGTTACAGTGTTGAACCTTGTTGGCAACAAAATCCGACTCTAGAGGAGGTTTCTCCGGGACATCGAGTTGCTTGTTGGGTGGACGTCAGAGGCGGGAGGCAGCGTTCATGAGCGCGGAGAATAACGTTCTCTTGCGGGTTGAGAATCTTAAGATGTATTTCCCGATATATCGGGGGATAATTCGTCAACAGGTTGGCGCAGTTCATGCTGTAGATGATATTTCGTTTGAGGTGTTTAAAGGAGAAACATTGGGTTTGGTAGGTGAGTCGGGCTGTGGCAAATCTACTACTGGTAGAGTGATTTTACAGCTTTATCGTCCGACTGCCGGCAAAGTGTTTTTCGATGGGATTGATCTGACTGCTTTGAAAGGTGAGCCTCTGCGCAGAATGCGGCGGCGAATGCAAATGATTTTCCAAGACCCTTATGCCAGCTTGAATCCGCGCATGACCATTGGCGATATTGTCGGCGAACCGTTTCTGGTGCATGGCACTGTGCCTCGCTCAGAAGTTCGCGATCGAGTTGCTGATTTATTGAAACTAGTCAATTTGAATCCGGATTTTGCTTCTCGTTATCCCCACGAGTTCTCTGGAGGGCAGCGGCAGCGTATTGGTATTGCGCGGGCATTGGCATTGCAGCCCGCTTTTATTGTTTGTGATGAACCAATTTCAGCATTGGATGTTTCAATTCAGGCGCAAGTCGTGAATCTCTTGGAAGACCTGCAAAAAGAATTTGGGTTGACCTATCTGTTTATTGCGCACGATCTTTCTATGGTGCGGCACATCAGCGATCGCGTGGCGGTGATGTATCTGGGGGTGATCGTTGAGCTTGCCGACCGCTTTGAATTGTATCATCACCCGCTTCACCCGTATACGCAAGCGCTGCTTTCAGCGGTGCCAATTCCAGACCCTGTGGCGGAGCAAAAACGTCAACGGATTATTTTGCAGGGCGATGTGCCTTCGCCGGTCAATCCGCCCTCAGGCTGCCGCTTTCGCACGCGCTGTCCGCTGGCGCAGGCGGTTTGTGCTGAAGCCAAGCCCGAATTTCGTGAGATAAGCCCAGGTCATTGGGTTGCCTGCCACCTGGTTTAGGGGTCTGATGAAAGGAGGTGATCAATTCGTTGAATGACTGATTTCTTGAGTGGTGTGTTATGCCGTTACCCTTTTTGTCGTTTTGAGTGCAACAAACTAAATTTTGAGTTCGGAGGAGAAAAAATGCGTAAATTGTATCTTGCTGTGTCCTTGCTGGTCCTTGCCAGCATGGTGCTGGCTGCCTGCCAACCTCCGCCAACGCCGGAACCTTCCGCTCCTGCCAACCCATTCATTGGTTCGGGTAAGCTTGATGGGAATGGTATCCCTCCCGATTTCTTTGCTGATGTACATATTCGCAAAGCGTTCAGTTACGCATTTGATTGGGAGACTTTCATCAACGATGTATACCGCGGTGAGGCTGTACAAGCCGTCAGTTTACCATTACCGGGAATGCCGGGTTACGATCCACAAGCGCCGCATTATACGCTGGACCTTGCCAAAGCAGAGGAAGAATTCAAGCTGGCGGATTTAGATAAAGATGGTATCCCTGCTGGAGATGACCCCGAAGGAGACGTTTGGACAACCGGTTTCCGTTTGCAGATGCTGTACAACCAGGGTAATACGACGCGCCAAATTGTAGCAGAGATCATGGCTGCTAATCTGGCTGAGATTAATGAGAAATTTGTAGTGGAAATCCTTGGATTACCCTGGCCTGCCTATTTGGCGGCTCAGCGCGCAAAACAAATTCCCATTATGACTGCTGGTTGGCAGGAAGATATTCATGACCCGCACAACTGGTATCAACCTTATACCACTGGAGCATATGGCGGACGTCAAAATATGCCTGATGAACTTAAGGCGCAATTCAAGGAATTGCTGGATAAAGGCGTGGCTGAAGTCGATCCTGCTAAGCGTCACGAAATTTACAAGCAATTCAATCAACTTTACTATGAAACGGCGCCCGGTATTCCCCTTGCTCTCGCTACTTCGCATGGCTTTGAACAAAAGTGGTTGCAGGGGCGTATTTTGAATCCCGTCTTTGCTGGAGATTACTATGCCACCATGTACAAGACGGAGGGTGCCAAGAATCCAAATACAATTATTCAGGCAACAATTGGAGATATGGACACCTTAGATCCGGCGCTCGCATACGATACCGCCAGTGGGGAAGTTATCCAGAACGTGTATGAAACGCTCGTGTTCTATGATGGTGTCGCTACCGATAAATTTGTTCCGCAATTGGCTGAATCCTGGGAGGTGTCAGGCGATGGCACCACTTGGACTTTTAAGATTCGGCAAGGGGTTAAGTTCCACGAAGGCGGGGATCTGACGCCGTCAGATGTGGCGTATTCCTTCCAGCGCGGTTTGTTGCAGGGCGGCACGGCTTCCCCGCAATGGCTGCTAACCGAACCCATTCTTGGTGTTGGCATAGATGACGTTTCCTTGTTGGTTGATGAAGAAGGAAACCTCTATGATGACCGGGAAGCGTTGGCAAAAGCTGATCCCGCAAAATTAAAAGAGGCTTGTGAAACAGTCAAGTCTCACATCGTTGCGGATGATGCCGCCGGCACGGTAACTTTCAAGCTGGCGCAGCCATGGGGACCATTCCTGCCGACTATTGCAAACAGTTGGGGCTCAGTCATGGATCAGCAATGGGTGGCGGAGAATGGTGGATGGGATGGTTCCTGTGATACCTGGCAGAATTACTATGCGATGACTTCAGAAGAAGATCCATTCACCAAGATTGCCAATGGCACGGGCCCGTTCAAGCTGGATCACTGGACGCAAGGGCAGGAAATTGTTTTGGTGCGCAACGATGCGTATTGGGGCACACCTGCTAAGCCGGAACGGGTTGTTATCTCCGTCATTCCGGAGTGGGGAACTCGCTTTGCCATGATGCAAGCCGGCGATGCTGATTTTGTTGACGTGCCGGTAGAAAATCGTGCCCAAATGGATGCGCTGGTTGGCGAGTTCCGGGTATATGATATGGAAAAAGGTGAGTATGGACCTGTCCAGGAGTTGTGTAAGTACGATGGCACTAAAACCGGACTTGACATGTTTGTTGCCTGCAAGGAAGGCGAGAAAGGAACCGGCGGACCGTTCCGACTCTATATCGGACGTCCTGGCCTCGTTATGGATGTGATCATTTACAACTTTGCGATCAAGTAAATAAGCACCGGGGGAACCGGAAGCTCCGGTTCCCCCAACTGAATCTCTCATGAGAATAATCCAGATGGATATCTTGGGACAAATGAAATGACAAACTATATCGTCCGCCGTTTATTACTTGTGCCTGTATTGCTGTTTGGTGTTACGGTCTTAATTTTTATCATGTTGCAGTTTCTGAGCCCGGTTGAACGAGCAGCGTTATATATTCGCGAAATCCCCAAGAATGAGAGAGCAGTTGAAGGAATTATTAAGCAGTATGGCTTGGATAGACCTTTGTATGAACAGTACTGGCGCTGGATGGTTGGGCACAAGGATCCAACAACCGGTGAACGGAAAGGGGGAATTATTTATGGAGATTTTGGATACTCGAGGTCAGCTTCACAACCGGTCTTCGATCTGATCCGGACCAGGTTCCCCAACACCCTTGACTTGACGATTTGGGCAATTGCTCCCGTGATATTGATTGGGATTTGGCTGGGTGTTCAAGCAGCGGTGCACCAAAACGGTCTTATTGATCAGGCAGCCAGAATCTTTAGCATTATCGGCAGTTCTTTTCCGACTTTTGTGTTTGGTTTGCTCGTTCTAATGTTATTTTACGCCAAATTGCAGTGGTTTCCACCCGGTAGATTGTCTGATTGGGCAAATCAGGTGGTTTTTTCAAGTGAATTTCGGCAATATACACATTTGTTAACCTTCGATGCTTTATTGAATGGCCGTTTTGATATCTTTTTAGATGCCATACGGCATATGGTTATGCCTATTTTGACCCTTTCGTATATCAGTTGGGCGACCTTTGTGCGCGTGACCCGTTCCTCGATGCTGGAAACATTGCGAGCGGAATATGTGACGACTGCTCGGGCAAAAGGACTTCCGGAGCGCGTTGTTATCTTTAAGCATGCACAGCCAAATGCACTGATCCCCGTGGTGACCCTAGCCGGTTTTCAAGTGGTGGGTTTTCTTGGCGGGGTAGTGATTACCGAAACAGTGTTCAATTATCCGGGTATAGGTTCTGCTGCTGCCGCTGCCGCATCACAGTTAGATGTGATTGCTGTTTTGGGGCTGGCAATTTTTGATGGTTTTATCTTAATCGTGGCAAACTTAATTGTAGATGTTCTATATGCTGTCATTGATCCACGTGTGAGATTGTCCTAAGGAGTCACCTGAATGAGCGCTATTTCTGGTAGAGAGAATGCTTTAAGTGCTTCTTTACCGGTTCGGAAAATCGGTTGGCTGGAGCGGGTTCTAGGTCCAGATAACTATCGGGTTTTTGCGGATTTGTTGAAAACTCCAGCCTCTATTTTGGGGTTTGTCTTAATTGGGTTGTTTATTCTTATAGCCTTGGCAGCTCCTCTCATTGCCCCGCCTGTTGGCAGTGACCCGTATAAAATCCCTCGCGATGGTTTCAGTTCTGAGCCGCGCCCAATGATGTCGGAGTGGCGGCGTAATGTTCCCCCTCTTCCATTTTGGTGGAAACCCATCATGGGCACGGATCAATGGGTTCATATTTTAGGTACCGCGCAGGGACAATATGACATTTTTTATGGGGTGATCTGGGGCACGCGTACGGCTTTTCGTACAGGTTTTATCGTTGTGGTTGCAACGTTGATTCTGGGTGTCATCATTGGCTCTGTATCCGCATACTATGGTGGAACCATTGATAATGTTATTATGCGCATTGTGGATATTTTTATGACTTTACCGTATATCCTGGCTGCGTTGATTTTAGCCGCGGTTTTGACCCCCAAAATCGGCAGGAGTTTGCTGCCCGCGCTGATTGCGTTGATCGCTTTTGGTTGGATGGGATATGCTCGGATTATCCGCGGCGATATTTTGTCCATTAAAGAGCGCGACTATGTTATGGCTGCTCGAGTGATTGGCGTCAAAGATAGTCGCATTTTGTTCCGCCACATTTTGCCAAATGCCATTTTCCCTACCTTAGTGCTTGCCACGTTGGCAATTGGCGATGTGGTACTTTCTTTTGCTGCGTTGTCATTTTTGGGAATTGGTACCGAGTTGGGCTATGCTGATTGGGGACAGGTGCTTTCCTTTGCTCGCAACTGGATTACAAACTTAGGAACATACTGGTATATTGTTGTCTGGCCCGGTCTAACTTTGGTTTTGTTCACCATGGGCTGGAATCTGGTTGGCGATGCTTTACGTGACGTTCTTGATCCGAAAATGCGAGGCAGGATTTAGACCCTTTCGGCATCTGGTGAGCTGATCGTCTGGCGAACTGATTGGACCAGCTTGTTGGCGTGTCATTTTGTTTGATAGAATTGCTGCTCATCATGCCGCTCGTTGATGGAAGAATTGGAGCATGGAAATATCATTTTCTTTGGGACGTAGTTCATGCAGCATCAGGTGAAAAAGCCTTGATTGATGAAATGAGGACGCCGTTTTCTGCGTCCTTTGCATCCAGACGATGATGATCCCAATGGCGTATAAACGCAAAGCAAGCAGGAAGCAGCCATGAACCAGCCAGGGCGACGTCATCTTAAGAAGATTGGCAACGTCGTTCATTCGCTCCTGGCTGCCCCACCATGCCTGATAGGTATCCAGTGCTGGTAAAAACATCCCCAGAATGACCACATTAACCCACAGCCAGCGGGGCATTTTTTGATAATGCAGACAGAGCCACAAAGCCAGCGCAAAGACGATCATATCTACAATGAACGGCGCTCCTAGAATCAGCCAGTTGAGTTCTACCGTCAGAACCGTATAGCCAAACGAAAAATGTCCGAGGTTCCTGTTGGGCAGGAAATGGATCTCCAGTACATTCCCCCCAAAAAGCCAGCCTGCCAGCGCATGACTGGCTTCGTGACGCAAAGTGTCCAGCGTCATATAGACGGGCAACATCAGAAGCCAGATCGCATCTGAGCGTTTCATATCTTCGTTTTCCCTAATAACATACCAATAAAACCAGTCAAGCTGGTGCTGATAAATGATTATATTGTGCTTTCTACTATTACTATAATGAAGAACGCCTATCGCTTTCAATAGGTTTTGGCAAATTCTTTGAACTTTACGCTTTTAATCCTTCGCTCATTTCTGCTGTTAAGAGGCTCTGTTATAATCGGGACATCAACTGCTGTATTGGAGCGACTATGTCCATCCGTTTTCATGGCAAATTGGTTTTGTATCTTTTATTGACGATGGTTTTCCTGTTGACAGCCTGCGGCACGCCCGTTGTCACAGAAATCCCTCAATCTACAGCGACTGCTGCTAACGCACCAACAGTCACTCCGACACCGCTGCCCAAACGTACCCTGGTCGTCTGTCTGGGTCAGGAGCCGACAACACTTTATCCCTACGGCAGCGCCTCACGGAATATGTGGAGCGTGCTGGAAGCGGTTTATGATGGTCCTTTTGACGTACGTCAATACACCGTCCAGTCGGTCATTTTGGAAAAAGTTCCTTCCTTGCTGGATGGTGACGCGGCGATCCAATCTGTGGCGGTCAAGGCAGGCGATGAAGTGGTCAATGTTACTGGAGCACTGGAATATCTAACGAGCGGCTCCCGCGTTTTACCATCAGGTTGTTACTCCCCGGATTGTGCGGTGAGTTGGGATGGCAGTTCGCCGCTGCAAATGGATCAGATGAGCGTCACCTTTAAGCTCAAGGCTGGCATTGTCTGGTCGGATGGTGAACCGCTTACAGCGGATGATTCGGTCTATTCTTTTCAGATCAGTTCTGACCCGGCGACACCGGTGTCCCATTACACCAATGATCGCACGGCTTCTTATGAGGCACTGGACGATTTGACTGTGCGCTGGGTGGGTAAGCCAGGCTATTTGCCACATCGTTACCAGACTTATTTCTGGCTGCCGTTGCCGCGACACGCCTGGCAGCACCTTTCGGCTGCCGATTTACTGACTGCGCCTGAATCTTCGCAAAAGCCGCTCGGTTGGGGCCCCTATATGATTGAGGAATGGGTGATCCGCGACCACATCACACTGCGCAAGAATCCATCCTACTTCCGCGCCGGTGAAGGATTACCAAAGTTTGACACGTTGGTATTTCGTTTTTTGGGCGAGCCGGCGGATAATAATATTGCTGCCCTTCTGGCAGGTGAGTGTGATATTGTGGATCAGACCGCCATGCTGGATCAGCAACTGGAACCGATTCTGGAAATGAACCGCGATAAGAAGCTCAAAGCATATATCGGTCAGGGTCCGGAATGGGAACAGATTACCTTTGGTATTCGACCGGCTTCGTATGATGATGGCTATTCTGCTTGGGCTGGTGACCGCCCGGATTTCTTTAGTGATTTGCGTGTGCGGCAAGCTTTTGTGTATTGCATGAACCGCCAACGGGTGATTGAGCGGGTGACGTTCAAGGCTTCCAGTATTCCAGTTGGGCTGACGCCGCCGAGCCATCCGTATTTTCTCGCTGATTTCGCTCCGTTGCCGTATGATCCTGAAGCAGGAATGCGCCTGCTGGATGAAGCGGGCTGGCGGGATACTGACGGCGACCCCGCGACACCGCGACAGGCGGTTGGTATTCCAGGTGTTCCAGATGGCACTCCGCTGGAAGTCAACTACGCTACAACGCTGGCAGATGCGCGCATCCAGACGGCGGAGTTTTTGGTGGAGTCGCTCAAAAGTTGCGGCATTCAGGTCCATCTCAAACGCATGGAAACTGGTGAACTCTACGCGCCTGGCACTTCAGGGGGCATTTTGTTTGGGCGGAAATTCGATCTGGCCCAGTTTGGTTGGGAAAGCGGCGAGCAGATTCCTTGTTTGCAATACACCAGCAGTCAGATTCCGACAACAGAAAATTACTGGACGGGAATGAATATCGGTGGTTACAGCAACCCGGCGTTTGATGCTGCTTGTCAAGCGGCGTTGAGCGCACGACCTGAGGCGGCAGACTATAAAGAAAAGCAAATGGCAGTGCAACGCCTGTTTGCCGAAGAGCTGCCGGCGGTGCCGTTGTATTATCGCTTAAAGCTGGCGATCTCACGTAAAGACCTGTGCGGATTAGAAATGGATGTCACCGCACGCAGTTTGCTCTGGAATCTGGAAAATATAGATTATGGGGAGAAATGCCCGGTGCAATAAGCGTTTATTCTCCCACTTCCAGACGGTAGCCGTAACCTCTGACGGTTAGCAGATATTTAGGGTTTGCTGGATCGGGTTCGATTTTCTGACGCAGTAACCAGATGTAACGACGCACGGCGGCTGTGTGTTGTTCAGCGTGTGCGCCGCTCCAAACAGATTGAATCAATTCGCTTTCAGCCACTGCTCGACCGGCACGCTGTGCCAGACATTCCAGCAGACGGAACTCGGTAGGAGTAAGCGCAATCATTTGTTCTCCGTGCCGCACTTCGCGTTTGTTCAGGTCCACGCGTAATTCTCCAATGGGAATAATGTCGGACGTCACTTCCTGTGTTCGTCTGACGCGGTGCAGGATCGCCTGAATACGGGCGGAAAGCTCGGCAAAGCTGAACGGCTTAACCACATAATCATCCACCCCCAGTCTGAAACCGCGCAGTTTGTCGGCTTCAGCACCTTTGCCGGTCAGCAGGATAATCGGAATATCCGAAAGTTCGCGCAGACGGGCGGTTACTTCCCAGCCGTCCATGCCCGGCATCATCACATCTAGCACAACTAGATCAGGATGCTCACGGTACGCCAAGCGCAGCGCTTCAGCTCCGCTGGCGGCGGTTAGCACAATATATTCACCCTCATTTTCAAAATATTCGCTCAGAAATTTGAGCAAGGTGGCGTCATCGTCCACAAGCAGGATTTTATAACGCATCCTCTGCTCCTTGATGAATGGCGCACGGCAGCCAGAAAGTAAATAATGCTCCACCTTGCGGCTGATTTTGAACTGTAATCTGACTGCCCATCGCGGTCAACAACCGCTTCACGATATATAGACCCAAACCATGTCCATACACGGATTGTGAATCACTGTTTTCCAGCCGGTAAAACCGGTCAAACAGAAAAGGCATGCTTTCCGGCGGAATGCCCGGACCCTGATCAGCAACATGCACATACACATCTTCATTCCGCAGCTCAGCGCTGACCTTAATCTCACCCTGTGGAGCATACTTAAGCGCATTGTCCAGCAAATGGAACAGAATACTGGTCAGCGCCTGTTCATCCGCCAGGGCAGGGGGGAGATCGGTGGGAATATTCCAGTGGATTCGTTCAGCGCCATGAAGGTGTCGAACCTGATTCTGCAGGATGGACACAACCCCCTGCAGGCTGACGGGTGACAGATACAGCGGCAGTTTGCCGGCATCCAGCGCTGAAAGGTCCAGGATGGTTTCTACAAAACGACTCAGACGCTGAATTTCACCCTGCACCAACTCCAAATTGCGCCGCGCTTGCTCTGGGAGCTTGCTGCCTTTGGAAAGCAGTACTTCAATACCGCCGCTGATATTCGTCAGCGGAGCGCGCAATTCATGTGAGACCAGCGAGACGAAATCAGATTTGAGACGGTCAAGCTGTTGCAGTGCTTGATTCTGGTGTTCCAGTTGTTCCAGCGCCTGAAGGAGGTCGGCAGTTTTTTCGGCGACTTTTTGTTCCAGTTGCGTGTTGAGTATCTCGAGTTCATTGCGGTCGGCAGCGATCTGCTCATAGGCGGCTTGCAGTGCAGCCTGCTGACGTTTTTGTTCGCTCAGGTCGTGAGCTGTACCAGCCAGCGCCAGTCGGCTATCGCCGGCAGGCATCAGAGGACGGAGAGCGAGCGAGACTGGCAGCAATGTTCCATCCCTTCGCCGCAGATGCAGCTCGCCTGACCAGCTTCCCATCAGCCCTTTTTTTAGTAATAGATCAGTTTCATGTTCCGGGTGTAGAAGTGATTGCAATGGCTGACCGAGCAGGGTTTTCTCATTGGGATATAACGTGGCAGTAAGCAAAGCTGGGTTAACCAGTTGCAATCGTCCCTGTGCATCGCAGACGAAGGCCGGCTCTGCCACACTGTTTACTAAACTGGCGTATTTTTGCATCTCCAGCTCACCGGCAACAACACCCTGACGGGCAACCAGCCCCAGGCTTAGAATGACGGTCATCCAGAGACCTAATGGTTCGAGCTGTCCCCTTAATTGCCAGTTGAGCAACGTATACCAGCCGATGACCAGCGTGGCGATGAGCGGAGCAGCTCTCTGTAAATTCTCGAGTAGTCGTTGCCATATTCTAGATGGTGCAGATGGAGTATTCAGTTGCCATGCAATTCCTAAAAGGAGGAAAAGATCCCCCAGAACCCATCCGGCATCCAGTGGAGCACCGGGTTGATAGCTGTTCCCTGCCAGCAAAGCGGCATAGGTTAAGTCGCTGAACGCATAAGCCAGCACCCCCGGCATAATCCAGAGGAATGAGGTTGATGCTTGGCGTGGATTGGAAAGCAAAAACAGGTTGAGCAACACCAGCACAATCAGCAAGTCTGCCATTGGGTAAAGCAACACCCGAAAACTATCCGATTGCACTGAACCGAGCGCCAGCAAGGCTGGTCGAAGCACAACCAGCCAGATCATTGTCAGGGTCGAGGCGGTGACCAGTGTAGTATCAAAGAATAATTGTAATCGTCCCCAGTGTGGTCGGGGTAGGCGTGGATAGAGGATTAAACCAATGCAAAAGGGGATGCTCCCAAGCAGGGAAAGAAAGTCGAAAAATGAAAACAACAGAGTGTCAGTGGGTTGTGCCACTACGGACAGCAAACGTACCAAGTCGCTCAGCGCCCACAGTACCAGTCCGCTGCACAGCCAATTCCACGAACGGCGTAATCCGCTGCCTGCAATTCTTGCCCGCGTCCATAAAGCCATGGTGAGGACAACCAGCGCAGTAAATACGAGAGTCATGTTGCCTGCCAGAAGGCGTTCTTCCGGGTTTTCTCGTCCCCAAAAGAGCCAGACCAGATATAAACCCAGAAAAGTGATCATACTTGGCAATAAAAACCGGCTCACTGGGCGCGGCAACTGCACAGTGTTATCCGTCATACAATTGATTGTACTCATGCCATGCGCGGCTGACAAGCGGCTTTTTATCCGCCGATTT
This sequence comes from Anaerolineaceae bacterium, assembly GCA_034434695.1. Classification (GTDB taxonomy): domain Bacteria; phylum Chloroflexota; class Anaerolineae; order Anaerolineales; family Anaerolineaceae; genus DYEC01. The sequence continues at coordinate 5,040 of DAOTYY010000115.1, read as the reverse complement.
CGCTCATCACGCGATTGGTGGCAATTTCGCCCTGAGCAAGCCCATGTCCCCATGGTTTATTCCAGACCCCATCCAGAATCAGTTGCTTCAGTTCTTCCGGGCTTGCGCCATGACGCAAGGGTGTGAGCAGGTCCACTTCTTTGGGACGCAACAGGCACAAACGCAGTTTACCATCGGCAGTCAGACGAGCACGCGTGCAATTTGCGCAGAAGGGTGCTGTAACCGATGAAATAAAGCCGATTTCGCCCGCAGAGCCGGGCAGGCGGAATAAACGCGCCTCACCGTCCAGTTCGCCGTCATTGGCGATCTCAAGCGAACCCAGTGCCGACTCAATGCGTGCTAACACTTCTGCCATGCTGACAACATGGTTTTGCTGCAACTCGGTAATGCCGCCAAAGGGCATCATCTCGATAAAACGCACCTGCCAGGGATGTTCCAGTGTCAGACGCGCCATGTCAACCACGTCCATGTCGTTGTAACCGCGCACAACCACTGTATTGATCTTGATAGGGGTCAGTCCGGCTGCCTCAGCTGCGCGAATGCCCTCCCAGACCTGTTCAAATGAACCCCAGCGAGTCAATGTATGGAAGCGTTGGGGGTCAAGCGTATCCAGTGAGATATTGACTCGCTGTAAACCAGCAGCTTTGAGCGGCGCAGCCAACTTACCCAACAAAATACCATTTGTTGTCATCGTTAGTTTTTCGATGCCGGGGGTGGCAGCAATGGCGCGCACCAAGTCTACAATGTGAGCGCGGATAGTAGGTTCACCGCCTGTCAGACGGATTTTATCAAAACCCAAATCAGCAAAGACACGCACCAATAATAACAGTTCATCATCCTGCAGCATTTCATGATTGGGGCGAAAAACCATCTGTTCTGGCATGCAGTAGAGACAACGCAGATTGCAATGATCGGTTAGAGAGATGCGCAGGTAATGAATCTGGCGTCCAAAGCGGTCCTGAGCCATTTTGCACCTCGCAAAAGTTTTGTTTAATTATTACAAATATTATCTAAATTATACAACTATTTTCTCTCTTCCATAATGCGCAGGAAGATCACACCCCCAATAATCATGATACTGCCGATAATCTGCAGCGGTGTGAAGCGTTCGCCGAGCAAAAAATAAGACTGTAAGGCAGTAAAACTAGGTTCGAGTGTAGCGATCAGGTTGGCGACGCTGGCGGGCAGGAAGTTCATGCTATAAGTGTACAAACCATATCCGCCAATGGTCGGTCCAATTGCCAGCAGAAAGATCAACAACCAGCCAAACCATGCGCTGCCAAGCCAGAAAATGGAGGGCTGTGAAGGGGGCTTTGAAAATAACCCCGGTAGGGTGGTATAGCTTAGGAGAAACAAAGCGGCAAAAAGAAACGTATACAGTAATGTGGTCCAGGAATTCATCCCGCGCCGTGTGGCTGCCTTGCCCAGCAGGCTGTAGGCGCAAAATGCTGCTCCAGAAAGTAAGCCGGTGAGAATACCCAGCGGGTTAACCTGCCACAATGCCAGGTCGTATGCGCCGGCTACCAGTACACAGCCCCCAATGCTTAAGATGACCGCCAGAATTTTTGCCCAATCCAGCCGTTCGTGATACAGAAAAAAGGCGACAATAGCAGTAAATCCAGCAGAGGAATATGCCAGCACGGTGGAAACTGCCGCGCCGTTAAGCGATACAGAAACCGTCCAGAGCGAATTAAATATCGAAAGTGTGAAACCGTACAGCGCCAGGAAAGGCAAATGACGCTGTTCAATAGAAAGCCGCCTCGGCATGAGCAAAGTAAAAAATACCGCCAACGCAACGGCGGTAACTGCATCGCGCCAGAAAGCCAGCACAATCGGCGGCATAGCGTACTCTTCGGTAAGGTAACGAATGAATACCGCCGTTGCTGACCAGATGATGGTGCCGATCAGAGCAATCAGATACCCTTGGGTAAGTTTGGAAATGCGCGGCTGCGCTGTAATGATTTTTTGCATGGTGTGTAAGGTATTATACCTGAATAAACCTCTGTAGAATTTGGTTTTGGTTGTCATTGTAAAAATTTTTGGAAAACTAGTCTCCCGCAAGAGAGCTTGCGGGAGACTTTAGGGGACATCAGAGCGGGCAATCTTTAGGGTGTGCTGAAAGATGATTGCTCACTCCACTGGCTTGGTCCGTTTACACCATAAGCGCGCACACGCCAAAACAGCGTTCTTCCACTCGGTAAAAGTTTGCTGAGAGTGAAGTTTGAGGTAGCTGTTTTGATAACGTAATTACCTAGCAAGCGCTTGAAATTGCTATCACTGCTAATTTGCAAGACATAGCTGCTAGCACCTTCTACATTACTCCACTCAAAAGTTGGCTTCAAAGTAGCAACTTGGCTTTGATGAGCTGGTGAAAGTAATGCAGGGGCTAAAATAGCTATTCTCAGTTGTCTTAAGGCAGATATGTTGTATTCACCAGCCGTGTTGTAAGACAACACTCTCCAATAATAGCGCGTGTTTGGGTTTAGGGTGTTCGGGGGCAGTAATTCTATGTAGGAGCGCTTGGTTGGATCATGTTCTATCCGTTTTTCGACGACAATGTTTTTGAAAGATGGATCGCTAGCTATCTCTAATTTGTAGTATGCCATCGAGTAAGGACTACCTTTTGGTACAGCCGCCGCTTTCCAAGAGAATGGAATGGCTTTGTCACTATAATGTAAAGTGTTGTTAGCGGGCCCGATCAGACCGACGCTGCTGGGTGGATAGGCAGCGGTCTTGAACACGCGCACCTCTGACCAATCACTGAAGGTGGTTTTGTTAAACCTAGCCCGTACCCGCCAATAAAGCGTAGTGTTCGCAGGTAAGCTGAAAGACGGCGTGAATTCGCTGCTTTTCACCTCTTTGTTGAGAATTGGGCGGGCGAAGTTAGAGATCTGAATCTGATAACTAATTGCGCCGGGAAAATCTTCCCAGTCAAAAAGCGGACGATTGTATTTTAGATTATCCCCAGCTAATGGTTCTAAAAGCTCAACACCAGGAATATCCTGGACTTCTATTGTAAAGAATTCATCCAAAACACCGCCCAAGCCATCATCAGCTCTGACACAAATTCTGTATTGGTTTTTAGTTTCATAGTCGAAAACCTTTGCATTTCGTAGTGTTCTTTCATCAATACGGAAGTTAATGTCATCCTCGCTACCACAAAAACTTAGCGTATGTACGGAGCTGTCCGGGTCAACTACCCTGAAGCGTCCGACAATTGAATCTATTGGTGAGTTTTCGGTAATAGTATCATTTGAGAGAATGATGGCTAGAGGCGTATCAGATGGCAGAACGGTCAAGCTGCCTTTGATATATTCCGTTGTGTAGTTGGCACCTGCATCTGCGTCTCTACATTCTATGTCATAGGTACCGGGCAGCTTGTGTTCTCCATTGACTTCACAAATAGGTTCAACGAGAAAACTATCGCCACTGATCAACCCTGTAACGTTGAACGTCAGAACAGGGTCAGGTTGTGTTGCTTTTTTGGTTTTATCTTCTGCTTTAATTACAAGTGGGCGTGGGGTAACACTAGCGCTTAAGACGGGCAACTCAAGAGTGTAATTGTCTTTGTCATTGCCTGTGAGGCTTACTCCGCTTAAGGTCACAAGCTTATTTTCACCAACATTCTTGTCTGCAAATGTTCCCTCAGGAATACCTGCCAGGCGTACATCATCATCGTAAATTACACCTTCTAAAACCCCTGTGCTGCTTATGACAGCGACATTTGTACCATCGTAAATCTTGTTCTCCGCACTAAGCCCGCTGATCTTCAGCACTCGGGGCTGAATTTGTATTTCCCGGTTGTCCTGACTGGGAAGGAATATGTCATTCTTACTCTCGTACTTTGCTGTAATAAGATGAGAGCCAGTTTTTGTGGGGATATACTCAACTTGACATTGGGCGACATCACCTTTTGACTCCAGTTCACAGGACTGAGCTGAAAACTTTCCACTGGCATTGGTAGTCCATGTCACTGAACCAACAGGAACGTATTGAGGGTCTTCACTGGTAACGGTAGCAACACAGAGGAGGCTATCGCCATAAATGATGGATTCCTTGCCGCAATCTACGCTAGTGATAGTGGGTAATTGATAATATACTCTTATAGAGATGTAATCTACATTAGCGCTCTGACCACCAAGCAAGTTAACCTTTAGAGCAATGCCAAATTTTTCGGAATTAATTTGTTCCGGGTCCCACTCTTCGCCCCATAAATCGCCTAAACCGCCATAGATTTGGGAAGTTTCCTTAACAGGCCAACTGATATCCGTCAGTGCTTTATTTTCTCCAACCAACTCACCTCTGTAAAGTTGAACCACGTCCTCATATACGCCTAGGGGAGCAACTACTAATTCAGGTGCAACTGGCTGTGCAGTTGTAACAATTGGTGGATCAATGATAATGGGAGGTTTGATGATGACTGGGGGCATGATGGGAGGAATGCCTGTTTTCCCTGCATGCCGCTTAATAGTTACCTCAATTCCTTGGATTTTCGCCGATGCAGGCAGTTTAAAACCAAAATTGGTTGCCAGCAGATATTGAGAGGTGCTCATGATGTCACTGTTGCCAGCTACTGCATATTTGCTATCCTCTTGGGCAGCGGCTTCTGGATTTTCCCATGGTAAGCCTCCACTCCCATCCATATCCAGACTCTGCACGAGGGATGGCAATTCCTCCTCTCCTGAACTATCTGCAAGTGCTGCTTGAAATGGAGAAAGTACAAGCAGTAATAGAATTGCTATCCCGCTTATAAGAGGTAACACTCTTTTTGAGCTAGAAAGTTCCATATGTAGACTCATAATCATTTCCTCCAAACGAAAAGATAAACTCTTAAGAAAACACAAAACCAGCATTCCTGCAAAGCTGCCTTGCGCTTACAGTTGTAGGATAATGTTAGATTTAGGAACTCACCTTACGCAGATTTGAGTAAACTTGGTGTATGAAAAACGGCAAACTCCTGGACTTGTACAGCGACTATCTGATAAGCGCCTTTGGGCAAACCACCGCGACCGGGCTGTCCTCCCTGTTGGATGGTGAAGT
>DAOTYY010000114.1:0-1649 GCA_034434695.1 Anaerolineaceae bacterium | reverse complement strand
CAAATCCTGGCAGGGCATGTGGGCTGCACTGCTCCTGGCTGGGTCCGGTGCTGCTTTCTAAGCTGTTATTGGGCAGGGGGACTTCCTGCCTTTTGCCTTTTCCCGAAATTCACCCACCGCTGATGTTACAAACACCTCTCAAACGGTTGTTTGACAATCCACCCTGTGAAGAGTATAATGGTCTTTTGCAAATTGAAATATCCTCCTGGAGAGTGGTGCTATGGAATCGCCAGTTGTTACCCAAAATGAGTTGCCGCCAGAAGTCAAGACAAAAGCCAGGTTCACCGGTACTGTGGTTAAGACCAGTCTGGCAGGCGCGCTAATCGATATTGGTATCGGAAAGCCCGCCGTTATTCATATTTCGCAAATTGTCTCGCCCAATCAGAACGAACCCATCAAACGAGTGGAAGATGTACTTCATGTCGGGCAAAACGTGGATGTCTGGGTCCGCCGCGCCAAACCGGAACGTATTGAACTGACTATGATCAAACCGCTTGATCTGGAATGGCGCGAAATCAAAAAAGACATGATCGTCAAAGGTACGGTGGTGCGTCTAGAAAAATTTGGTGCCTTTGTGGATATCGGCGCCGAGCGCCCTGCACTGGTGCATGTTAGCGAGATGGCGCACGGCTTTGTGCGCTCCCCTTCCGATGTAGTCAAGGAGGGGGATACGATTGAAGCTCAGGTGTTAGAGGTAGACCGGCGTAAGAAGCAGATCAAATTGAGCATGAAAGCTCTTCAGCCGTCACCGGAGGTTATCATGGCTGAGGTAAACAAGCCGGTAGAAACCGAGTCACAGGAAAAACCCCGCCGTAGAAAAACCAGTCGCAAAACTAGAAGTGAAACACCTGCCGAAACGCATCATCATGAGGAAAAACAGCCCGAAGCCGAGCCAACAGTGATGGAGCTGAAACTGCGCGAGGCAATGGCGCGCGCAAAATCCCGCAAAGCACAGACGGAAGCCAGAAGCAAAAAAGCAGCCAGACCCACCTTAGACGAGCGTGAAGAAATTCTCGCCCGTACACTGGAACACAAAGTGCGCACTTCCTGATGAGCGGCAAGCTCTCCAGGGATACAAGAAAAACTGGGGGTCGCTGTATCGGCGACCCTTTTGATTGTCGGCAAAACTTTTGCGTCAAATCCTTGACGAATGAGAAAAATTCGGTTAATATATAATCAAAAACAGCAAAATAACAGGTTTATCTCTGCGGGCATAGTTCAGTTGGTAGAACACCTCCTTGCCAAGGAGAAGGTCACGGGTTCGAGTCTCGTTGCCCGCTCTACATTTTAAGGAACCTCTCGCGGCGACGTGGCCAAGTGGCTAAGGCAAGGGTCTGCAAAACCCTGATCATGGGTTCAAATCCCATCGTCGCCTCTCAAACAGGCCTTTATCATTATATATGTTCTAAACACAGGGATTCCATCCCTATACCGAGCGGCGCACCCGATGGATCCCTGGGTGCGTTGTGTGTACTTTACCAGACAAAAAAGAGGTACCCCTGACACGGGGCGCGACCTGTCCAGGATCCACGCTCGCCTACCCGGCGAGCGAGCGCGCAGATAGACCGGCGGCTAACCCGCCGACCGGTGACCCTGGCCTGCAGGAAGGGTCGTTGCGCCCCGTGTCGGGAATACCTCATGGAGATTTG
>DAOTYY010000113.1:0-79123 GCA_034434695.1 Anaerolineaceae bacterium | reverse complement strand
ACCATCCAACAGGGAGGACAGCCCGGTCGCGGTGGTTTGCCCAAAGGCGCTTATCAGATAGTCGCTGTACAAGTCCAGGAGTTTGCCGTTTTTCATACACCAAGTTTACTCAAATCTGCGTAAGGTGAGTTAATAATCCAAATTATGTTCACAACTATTGAACAATTGCTTATCACAGTATAATGCTCTTTAAGGAAACTTTCAATTTTATAAACTGACAAGTTCCTAATAACGGTATAATATAAAAGTTAGGTATGTCGAGACTATCACTATCTGTAAGTAAGATATTATTGGGGAGTTTCCGGTGGAGCTGGCTGTCGCAAGTCGCGACGGCTGTTTACCTGTTTATTGCTCTATCAGCTTTCCTTTTTATGCCTATTTGGGCAGCTAAATGGTTGGAAACCCCATTTATTGGGGCTATGGTTGAACAAACTATGGTGTTCAATGGAGCCAGCTCGGTTGAAAGGCCTTCTCGGTGGGATGCGCGTAACCAGGGACTGGTGTTTGGTTACCAGTTGGTAAAAGTAAGTGGTCAAAGTGTGTCTAGTGCAGATGACTTAGAGATAGTGTTACGAAGTTATGAGGTGGGAGATCAGGTAACACTTTGGGTGAAATCTAGTGAAGGTCAGGAAAAAAGCTATTCGGTTCGGCTGATCGCTTTTCCTCAGCAAGATAAATTTGCTTATTGGATCGTTCCTTACATCATAGGATTGATTTTTCTAATCAGTGGTCTCTGGGTGTTTGCAGTACGACGGGATCACCCGAGCGGATTAGCTTATGTTTTGTTTTCCACCTCAATTGGGGTTAGCGCCGCAGCTTCATTTGATTTGGGCACAACACACCATCTTACGTTTTTATGGACGCTTTCATTAGCGCTTGCTGGAGCCTCTATTTTTCATCTGGCATTGACATTTCCGCAAAAGGATCCTGCCTTGTTGCGGCGACCATGGTTGTCCTCTATCGGCTATATTATTGGAACTGGTTTGGTTGTTTTTGCCTGGGATCGATTGTATGATTTTTCGCATCCAACTTCTTATTTACTTGCTTGGCAGTTTGAGTATGTGTTTACTGGTGCCAGTTTGTTATTTTCTTTTGCCTGGTTTATTTTTCGCCGTCTGGGTTATGCTTCTCCAATTGAGCGGGAGCAAATACGCAATATGCTGACTGCAGGCGTGGTTGCCTTTGGCCCTGTGGCGGTGTGGTTTTTAGGCTCACCCATTTGGATCTATGAATATCCATTTTCTCCCTATTTGCTATTGCCATTAATCATTTTCCCATTGACAGCGGCATACACGCTCCAGCGATACCGTTTGCTGTCAGTTGATTTTTTTATGAGCCGGGCAGTATTGTATGGGTTGTTGGTTGTTCTGATTACAGTAGGCTATGCGCTGATAGTAACAGGCTTAACTTTGCTGTTAGGTGAAATGCTTCCAACATCAGGCCAGCCAGTTGTTATTGGTTTGACGATATTTATCCTGGCTTTGGTGTTCTTACCATTACGACAACGGCTTGAGCAATTAGTTGCTTCGGTATTCTTTCGTGGGGAGCAGGCTTATCAAGACCACCTGCGGACTTTTAGTAGTGAGTTGACAGGTCTTGTTGAACTAAAAGAGATCGTTCGTGTATTACGGGAGTATGTTCAGCATTCTTTACTTCCAATAAACTTGCATGTTTTTATTCTTGATCCTGTGAGCGAACAGTACATTGCTATGCCAGATGAACAGGGGGAACGGACTAGCGACCTGCGTTTTGCACTTGCGAGTCCTCTAGCAAGGATCCTGGGTGAACGGAAGTCGCCGATTCGAGTGAGTGAATTAATGGGATTGGATCTACAATCGGATCGTACGAGGTTGAACTTGCTTCACGCGGAAGTGCTGGTTCCCTTACCTGGCCGTCAGCGATTGGCAGGATGGATAGCAGTTGGTCAACATTTGTCAGGTGATCCTTATTCTTTTTTGGAATTGAGTTTTCTTAAGTCGTTAAGTGATCAGGCTGCTTTGGCAATTGAGCGTGCCCAAGTTGTTATGAACACCGAGAGCCGAATGCGGCAAATGAATGTGCTAACGCGGGTAGCTCAGGGAATCAATATCACGCTCAATCAGGATGATATTCTTGAGTTGGTTTATGCGCAAACGACACAAGTTATCCCTGCAGACGATTTTTCTATTATGCTTATCGGTTCGCAGTTTGACGCACCAATGTATATTTTTTATGTCGAAAATTCTGAACGGATTCGGCAGAACGAATATAAACCTGTTGTACAACGAACCCTTGAACAAGAAGTAATTCACCAACGTCGGGTTATTGTAACTGAAGATTACTTGAGCGAGTGTCAACGATATGGTGTTGGGCATTCTCGTCGGCGTTTGTTTGCCTGGGTAGGAGTTCCACTAAATGCAGGTGCTGAAACCATTGGCGTGATGAGTCTGGCAAAGCGCGACACCAGTATGACTTATACATCAGAGCAGATTGAGCTACTCAACGCGATAGCCAATCAGCTTGCTGGTGCCATTGTGAAGAATCGTTTGTTGCAGGAAGCTGAGCAACGCGCTCGACAACTATCTATACTGAATGAAGTTACACGGCAATTAACATCTACTCTCGATATAACAACTTTGTTGCATACAATTCTAAAGAGCGCGGTGGATATCCTTAATTGCATAGCGGGGAGTTTATTCCTATTAGATGAGCAGACTGATGAGTTAGTGTTTGTTGAAACGGTTGGTCCCGTGGCGGATAATCTGGTAGGGAAACGTCTTCCTCCAGGTGTTGGTGTTGTGGGGCAGGCTGTTAAGGCTCGTCAAGCAATAATTGAAAACGATGTTCAACAATCTTCGTTGTGGTCATCTCAGACGGATGAACAAACAGGGTTTAATACGAGGTCTTTGTTGGCTGTTCCCTTACTGGTCAAGGATAAGGTAATTGGCGTTATAGAAGTGGTTAATCGTAGCGATGGGTTACCTTTTGTGCAGGATGATTTGCAATTGCTCAGTGCTTTTGCGGCTCAGGCTGCTGTAGCTATTGAAAACGCGCGATTGTACACCATGACGGACCAGGCATTAGCAGCGCGTGTTGAAGAATTGTCTATCATGCAACGGATTGATCGCGAGCTGAATGCCAGCCTGGAGAGTGGTCGGGCAATGAAAGTCGCGTTGAGTTGGGCAATGCGATACTCGGGGGCGTCTGCTGGATTGATAGGATCGTTGCGTGAAGATGGGTTACAGGTTATGGAAGCGCAAGGTTATAACAATGGAGAGTTAGAGCCCTATCTCGAAGCTTTACTGCCGCTGGCAGAGTTTGAACTGGTAGATGTATTGCAGTCTGGTGTGCCCAGGAATATTCTTCTTAGTCAGGACGGCAAGAAACGTCTGCTGTCTTCAGCACAGAGTAGGCTGGTAATACCAATCCGTCGTGAAGCATCAACAATTGGGATGATCGTTTTAGAGAGCGATAAACTGAATGCTTTTTCAGATGAGATGACAGCATTTCTGATGCGTTTGAGCGATCATGCTGCAATTGCAATCTCTAATGCTCAATTATATGCGGCTGTGCAGGCAGCAAATGTTGCTAAGAGTGAATTTGTTTCATTCGTCTCACACGAACTCAAAAATCCAATGACCTCTATTAAAGGTTATACGGAATTACTGGCTGCTGGAGCAGTGGGACCGGTGACAGAGGCGCAGGCTAATTTCCTTTCGACAATACGCTCAAATGTCGAAAGGATGTCCACACTGGTTTCTGATTTGGCGGATGTCTCGCGGATTGAAGCAGGGCGGCTTAAACTCGATTTTAAACCTATCGCTTTGAAAGAAGTTGTAGAAGAGGTAGTGCGTTCCCTGCGCAGGCAAATCGAAGAGAAAAAGCAGCGTCTAGTCCTTAACATACCTGAGAACTTGCCCAATCTTTGGGCGGACCGGACACGTTTAGCGCAGATTATTACAAATTTGCTAAGCAATGCTCATAAATATACACCAGCAGAAGGTCAAATATGGTTGAATGCTGAAGTTTGTGAAAATCAATGGGATGAGAGTGCTGCCCCAAAAGTGGTGCACGTATGGGTACAGGATACCGGGATTGGCATTGCCCCTGAGGATCAAGTCAAAATATTTCAAAAATTTTTCCGCTCCGAGGACCCAAAAACTCGAGAAGTGCCTGGTACTGGTCTGGGCTTGAATATTACGAAGAGTTTGGTGGAATTCCAGGGTGGAAAGATCTGGTTCGAGAGTGAATTTCGCAAAGGTTCAATCTTTCACTTTACCATTCCAATTGCTGAGTAGGCATACGAGGTGAGTACATGATACGAGGGACCTCTTGGGGTGTTGGCAGAGGGTTAGACGGGCGGGAAGCCAGTCGTCTGGCTACTCAGCGCGCGCTTGATCGTTTGGGTTCTGGACGCCCTGTTTTAGCAATAGTGTTTTTTTCCCAGGAGTTTGATCCAGAAGATGTTTTGGCTGGTATTGCCAGTTTACTAGGCGGTACTCCAGTGTGGGGATGCAGTACGGTAGCGCCATTTGTTGGTGAGGGTGAACAAACACATTCGGTTGTCGTGGCAATTCTTTCTGGCAATGAATTAAAAGCACAGGTACATTGGTATCCTGATTTTGCGCATAATAGTAAAGAAACTGCACGGCAAATTGGACGATTAAGGGATCAGGTTTCTTCTGCAAATGGACTATTAATTGCGGCCGACGGTGTGAGTGGGGACGTCGAAGCGGTCTGTGCAGGGTTAGATCAGGTGCACTTTCCAGTGTTTGGTTGCCTTGCTGAGGGGAATTATCAAACTGGACGCACTACTCAATTAGGAGGTAACCAAGGGGGAGCAGGTGGACTTTCGGCTTTACTTTTGGGCGGGCGGTTTCGGCTGAATGCCGGCATGGCGCATGGTTGGCAATCGGTTGGTATAAAGTTACCAGTTGATCGTAGTCGAGGCGTTTGGATTCACACCTTAGGAGGAGTTAGTGCTGCTGAAGCTTTCGCGCGAGTTTTTGGTTATCCAACGCGGCAGTGGGCTTACTTGCCTTTGAGTCGTCTCATCCGGCTTTACGCCTTGAATCTGGAAGATGATAGGAACCCAGGCCGAAAGGTCTTACGTTCACCGCTGCATGCCGAAGTTAATGGCAGCTTTCGCATGAATGCGCATGTTTCAGAGGGCAGGATTGCAGAGCTTATGATTGGCAACTTGGATGAGTGTCTTAATGTGACACGCCGTGTTACCTTGCAGGCAATGGACGGTTTGGGCAAGGCTAGACCTTTGTTGGTCGTTTGTTTTGTGGATTTAGCATGGCGTATGTTGTTTGGAAGTCAGGTTGGACAATTTATTCAGATTATAAAAGAAATTGCTGCTGAAGTCCCAGTGATTGGAACATATACCTTGGGGCAAATGTTTGGAAATGCTGGCGATTTTGTTCTTGAAAATCAGAATCTATTAATTGTTGTCCTAGGTGAATCGCTTGATTGAGAGACAGTTTATGGGCGAGTCGTCGAACCCGCCCATGTTATTTGTTAGCTGTTCTTGTTCAGGAAACTGCTTGAGAAATTTGGGGAACACGGGCTGAGATGTTGGCAATCGCTTCTTCGGGGTAGTCAAAATCTTCTAGAGTCCCACTCAGATAGGCATCGTATGCAGAGAGGTCAAAGTGTCCATGTCCGGACAGGTTGAACAAAATCACACGTTTTTCTCCTGTATGTTTAGCCTCTAGTGCTTCATCAATAACAGCACGAATCGCGTGGGCGGACTCAGGGGCTGGCAAAATCCCTTCTGTTCGTGCAAACAAAACAGCCGCTTCAAACACGGGCAATTGCTTTACCGCTACTGCCTGGATGTAACCGGCATTGTAGAGTGCGCTAAGGGTTGGCGCCATGCCATGGTAGCGCAACCCTCCTGCATGGATGGATGGCGGGGTGAAATCATGCCCCAAGGTATGCATTTTGACAATGGGAGCCATGCGCGCCGTATCTCCATAGTCAAAGGTGTATAAGCCGCGTGTCAATGAAGGAGCTGCAGTTGGCTCCACTGCAACCAAGCGGGTGCGTTTTCCATTTTGCAAGTTTTCTCGCAAGAATGGGAAAGCAAGTCCAGAGAAATTTGAACCTCCCCCGACACATCCAATCACGACATCTGGATACTCACCAGCCATATCCATTTGCTTCAATGCCTCTTCGCCAATGACAGTTTGATGGAGCAGTACATGGTTTAAGACGGAGCCAAGGCTGTATTTCTTTTGGCCATTCGAGGTGGCAGCAACTTCAACTGCTTCAGAGATAGCAATCCCAAGGGATCCGGGATGATCGGGATTACTTGTCAGAATGGCACGCCCAGCTTGTGTGCGATCTGTTGGACTGGCAAAAACCTGTGCGCCATAGGTTTCCATCAGAAATCGGCGGTACGGTTTTTGATTGTAAGATACTTTGACCATGTAGACCTCAAGATCAAGCTCGAAGAATTTACATGCCATGGACAATGCTGATCCCCATTGCCCTGCTCCAGTTTCGGTAGTTAAAGCACGGGTTCCAGCCATCTTGTTGTAGAAAGCCTGTGCAACTGCTGTGTTTGATTTATGACTTCCGGAGGGCGAAATTCCTTCGTATTTGTAGTAAATATGTGCCGGAGTATCTAATACTTTTTCAAGCCGCAATGCGCGCATGAGGGGTGTAGGTCTCCAGAGTTTATAAATTTCGCGCACCGGTTCTGGAATTTCGATAAAACGTTCAGTGCTGACTTCTTGAAGGATCAATTCCATTGGGAAGAGTGCCGCGAGGAAGTCTGGCGTCACCGGCTCGAAGGTGACGGGGTGCAGCACCGGCGCAGGAGAAACTGGACTATCCGCATTAACGTTATACCAGAAACGAGGGATATCCGTTTCGTTGAGCAAAAAGCGAGTTTGGTTATTCATCATACACCTCCATAATAAAATTTGTTTTGATTTTTTGTAACGAAAAACATCCGTCCTGCTTGAGGACGGATGTTTTTTATCCGTGGTGCCACCTCAGTTAAGCTGTTATCAAAAACCCCCGGTGATAACACACGGGGGAAAGCCAGCCTCACTCGTTGCGGGTACAGCAAATTGCGATACCCTTTGCCCTGATAACGGTGACAACTCCGGCTCGGACTACTTGCAAATGCGTTCACCCTGCAACTCTGAGGTCCATTCGGCAATGCTGTACGGGCAGGCTCTCACCTTTCCCTGCTCTCTGTTCCGCCACTACATTGCTTACTCGTCCTCTTCAACGTCTTTCAATATACACTTTTATATGGCAATAAGATTAGATTGATTATATGTGATTCATGCAAAATGTCAATGGGTCGTATTCATTCATCAAAAATGTTACTAAAGGATAATAGTTCCCTCAAATGAAAATGTTACCGAGGGAACCATGAATGATGAAGAAATGACCATTGAGGAGAGGTACAAATACCTGCGGAGGATGAAAAAGCGATATCTAGAAGCTGGGCGAGCGGAAAGGGGGAGACTATTGGATGAGATGGAAGCGGTCACCGGTCTGCATCGGAAGAGTTTGATCCGATCGATGCAAGGAAGTCTGGTTCGCAAGAAGAGGGAGCAGCAACGCGGGAGGAAATATGATTTTGCCGTAGAACAGGCGATCCGGGTGCTATCGAGGAGCATGGATTACCCCTGCGCCGAACGGCTGCAACCCAATTTTGGGTGGATGTCCAGGCACCTGATTGTCCACGGCGAGTTGGAGATCACCCCTGAAGTGCTTCAGAAACTGGAACAAATTAGCGTGTCCAGTGTGCAGCGATGCCTGAATAAGATGATCATTGAGAGGAAGCTTCCCTGCCGCAGGGCGGAAGAAGCCAACCGCTGGCGACAGGAGGTTCCCGCCCGCCGGATCGCATGGGACGAGCAAGTACCGGGACATTTCGAGGTAGATTTGTTGCATCATGGCGGGATCACTGCCTCCGGGCAATATGTGCATACCCTGCAAATGGGGGACGTGGCGACTGGTTGGAGCGAACGAGCGGCTGTCCTGGGGCGCAGTTATCTGGCTATCCAGGATGGGTTTGAACGTATCCTGGCTCGCTTACCGTTTCGGGTCAAAGAAATCCACCCGGATAACGGCAGTGAATTCTTCAACGACCATCTGATGACCTTCTGGTACGGTCAACCCCACCCGCCACAATTCTCTCGCAGCCGTCCCTGGCACAAGAATGATAACCGCTCTGTTGAACAGAAAAACGACACACTGGTGCGGGCTTACCTGGGCTATCGCCGTCTGGATACCGTGGATCAAACCAATCTGCTTAATCATCTCTATGACTGGATGTGGATTTATCACAACTTCTTCCAACCAGTCATGCGCATCAAGGAAAAATCCTCAACCACTTTGTCCAATCACCAATTCCGCCTCGTTCGCCGTTTCGACCAGGCTCAAACTCCTCTGGACCGCTTGTGTCGATCCGCCACCTTGGATGATACGATAAAGACCCATCTTCTTGCCCTGAGGAAGCAGATTAACCCCCCTGCATCTTCGCGAGTTGATTTATGATCACATCCACTTTTTACTCAACATGCCTGAGGCAAACGACAAGACCCAGAATGTCCAATCAAACCCTTGGATTGTGGAAATGTGGACAGCAAGCTGCACCACATTCCCACAATCTCGACGACCCCTTCCTGATCAATGCGGTCTCTGCCCTTTATTCTGAAAGAAAGGAGCCAACCCTTCGGTAACATTATCTTTTGACTTGACACGGGGTGACTGTTCCAGAACCGGTAAACTTAACTGGCTACCGCTATGTCTGACTATCAACACCGCCCATTATCCCCCAAATCTAGGGGGCAATGCATATCTACCAAATTTGGAACAATCACTTCAGTACTCTCTTGGGGTGCTTGTTGTATAATTGTAAAAAGTCTTTAGGCGGAATAGTTATGTTTGAAACCCGTGTGCTAATTGTAGACGATGATGCGCTTGTGTTACGGTTATGTGAGCGGATGTTAACACGTGCATCATTTCAGGTAGTCACTGCAAGTGATCCCTTCACAGCGCTTGAGATATTAAAAAAGCAGCCTATTGATCTGTTGCTTGTGGATATTTATATGCCAGAAATGGATGGCTTTGAGCTTATCATGCAGGGTCGTCAGTATCAGGCTGATATGGCTGTTTTGGTTATGACCGGGTACGGCACGATTGAAATGGCTATTAAGGCGTTGCGTCAAGGGGTGGATGGGTTGATCCTTAAGCCGTTTGAGGGTGGAGATCAATTGCTAGATGCTGCCCGAGCTGCGCTTGTTGAAAGCCAGCGAAAGCGTGATGCTGGAAGGTTACAGGCTTTGCGTCCCCTGTTTGATATTAGTGAAACCCTGATTTCAGAAACGAATTTACAACCATTACAAAAATTGATTCTTGAGTCAGCAGGTAGTTTGCTCCAGGCACCCTATGTGGCGATCTATCGGCAGTCAACGGGGGATAGTGAATTTGAATTAGTATCATACTCTGAAGCGCCATTGGACTGGCACAAAAGTATTACAGCCAATGGTCTGGTGTGGTCACTGTTGCAGAAGGGGAATCCACTTCTGGCAAACTGTGATGGTCCCGGTGATGAGGAAAATCGGGTTTTGCTCATGAAGGCTGATTTACGTGCTGCAATGGTTGTGGTTGTTAATCGCGGCAATAAGCGTTTTGTGTTTTTTGCAGCTAGAGGAGATGAGGGTGTTTCGTTTACTCATTCTGATCTTGAGATGTTTGTTATTTTATCCCGCCAATCCGCAGTGGCAATCGAGAATGCAGAGTTGTATGAAGACTTAAGGAGGTATATTCGTCGTCTGGAGGAGTCTCAGAAAGCCTTGGTTCAGGCTGAAAAAATGGCAGCAGTGGGGCGGCTGATGGCTTCTGTTGCCCATGAAGTGAATAACCCCTTGCAGTCAGTTAGGAATTGCCTACACCTAGTACATCATCAAGGGGTGGAAGCAGAACAGTCTTCTTCATACCTAGATATGGCTACCAAGGAACTCGATCGGCTGTCCAATACGGTTCAGCGTATGCTGGAATTTTATCGTCCGGGGCGAATTGAGAAAGAGAAAATAAATATTGAAGACATTATTGATCGGCTGTTGGAGCTTCTTAAGGCACAGCTCAAGCAGCGCGAAGTGGTAGTGATTAAAAACTTCAAACAACCCCTTCCTGTGGTGATGGTTGCCAGAGATCAGATTCAGCAAGTATTTTTTAATCTTTTCTTAAATGCTCTGGATGCCATGAATGAGGTGAAGGGAGAAAAGAAGATTTGGGTTGAAGCATTTCCTGAAGGTGGATATCTCAGAGTAACGGTTGAAGATACCGGTACCGGTATTGACGAAGAACTGCAACAACAAATTTTTGAACCCTTTGTCAGTACAAAACCTGAAGGAACAGGATTGGGGCTATCTGTCAGTTATGGTATCATTGAAGCTCATGGGGGAATGTTGCGTGTTATTCCTCCTAAACACGCGAGTGGTGCCTGTTTTGAGGTTGCGTTGCCTGTAGATTGAGAAAACCACATGAAAGAGAAGATTCTTGTAGTTGATGATGAAAAGATTGCTCGTGTTACCCTTTCTCAAATTCTGAGGCTTGAAGGGTATACTGTTCATTCGGTTGAAAGTGGGGAAATGGCATTAGAGGCTCTAAGACAGGAACCTTTTGATTTGGTTATTGTAGATCTTCAAATGCCAGGGATCAGCGGTTTGGACGTCTTGAGAAATACGGTTCGTGAGTTTCCTGGGGTAAGGTTTATCATTTTGACTGCTTATGGCACCATGGATACAGCCATCGAGGCATTGCGGAGTCACGCTTACGATTATCTCTTAAAGCCTGCATCACCTCAGCAAATTCTTGACACTGTGAACCGGGTTCTAAGTGAGCCGCCATGTTCGTGGCAGACTGAAAAAATAAGCTCTGCAGCGACCCCCGTCCATACTCGACCGATTGCAATGGAATTGCCGGGCGGAGCTGAGCTAAACTGGAATCGGCGGGTAATTGTTTGGAAAAACCAAACTATTCTGCTAACCCCAACAGAGTTAAGATTATTTGAAGTGCTTTGCGAAACACCTGGTCGGGTTGTTTCGCATGCTGAATTGATATATCGTATTCAGGGTTATCAGCTTGAAGCTGAAGAGGCTGCACGAATCCTTCGACCGGTTCTATCACGTTTGCGGAATAAGTTATCTATTATCCCTGGTGGTGAAGATTGGATCAAGACAACCAGGGGGGCAGGCTATATGATTGATGCTGGTTTGGGGGATAACGAGTAGAAAACGCGTTTTTGGTTTATCAACAATAAAGCAATCTCGCTAATTTAAAACATAAGAGGAAATGTTAAAAGAACTGCTCTCGAGGGCTCCCATTCATTGGGCTTTTGAGGTGAACATAGACATCACCATATATTGGTTTGTGTAGCGGTTTTATGGCGTTTTCCCCCGTATAGAGCGGGTGATGGGATTCGAACCCACGAATGGCAACTTGGGAAGCTGCTGCCTTACCTCTTGGCGACACCCGCTTACTTTTTGTAATTTTACACGCTTCAAAATAAACTGTAAAGGCTTCGCGTTCGCGCTTCGCGCTGATCTTCTAGGACTTTTTAAAAAAAGTTAATCTTTGGGTAAACTTGGGAACGAGCCGGTGCTTCAGAGCGGGGCGATGAACATATTGGCAGCGCTCAAGCGGATTTGCGGTGATTGGGGCAGTTATTTAGGGGAACGTTTTGGTTGGCCAGGCGACCAATGGTGTGGCTGGCTTGAGCACAAGTGCTGGCATCAAGGCAAAGAAGAAACCAGCCCACATGTCTGGATTGTTGAGGCAGCTTTCCCCTGGTTTTTAACGGCAAAGAAACTCTTTTCTGGTTGCGCCAGCATTGGGTGATTGAATATGGTGTGTTCTGCCTCTGCCCAGCTCTCCCTCGCCTTTGCCCTATTTGGTGTCGAAGATTAAAACCATAAAAAGCCCCGCTGATCTTTGGAGTGTTTTTGAAAAACAAAACTCACCCATGTATAGTGGCAAAGTAATAGTTTTTCGTATAGATATAAGCCAAATATGACTTTTCAACATCCTCATAGAGCCAGCATTTTGAAAATGTAAAGTATTTATTTACGAAAAGTGTTTTTGTACTTGACAGTGTAGTTGTGTTATAATGTTCTAGCTTTCCAATTTCCGATACTTATAATGCGTTATTTGGAAATATGACTCAAGTCATTTTCCCTGATATACCCAATGTGGCAAGTAATCATTTATTCCAACAGGTAAAAACATGACAAAACTGGACTATATTCGAGCAAATTCAGTTCATGATGCTATACAACTTTTAGGCGACTCTTCTTGGAAAAGTCGGCCTTTGGCAGGTGGGACAGATTTGCTGGTTCAAATGCGATTAGAAACACCTGCATATAATCGTCTGGTTGATGTGAGCCGTGTTTCAGAAATGAAAATCATTGACATCAAGGATGGCATGGTTTACCTTGGGGCTGCGGTGACCTTTTCTGAAGTCATTGAAAGCGATTTGCTGAATCGTATCGTTCCGTTTTTTGTTGAAGCCTGCCGAAGTGTTGGAAGTCCTCAAATCCGAAATACTGGTACCATTGGTGGCAATGTTGCGAATGCGGCAGCTTGTGCCGACTCATTGCCCTCTCTGGTCTGTCTGGATGCGGTTGCGCATTTGAAATCACTTAAGGGCGAGCGGCAAATGCTGGTGTCTGAATTAGTCATAGGACCCCATCAAACCTGTATTGAAGAAGGTGAGTTGATCACGCATTTCACCTTTCGTATTCCTCCCCCTAATTCAAAATCGCACTTTATAAAAATTGGACGTCGGAATGCTCAATCTATCTCGCGTCTTAGTATTGCAGTAATGGGTGGGGTAGATCAGCAAGGGTTAATCAATTATATACGCCTCTGCCCAGGCGCAGCAACTCCGAAAACTGTTCGCTTCTACGAAGTTGAGAATTATTTGCTGGGTAAAAAGCCGGAAGAAACATTGTTTGTAGAAGCAGGTGAACGAACCGCGCAAGCCATGATTGCTATTACTGGTTTGAGATGGTCAACACGATACAAGGATGTTGCATTGCGAGCGATTACCGAGCGGGCTCTTTGCGCGATATTTCTGAATGAAAATTCTTGACAACGTTCCGAGGTTGGAAAATGAAAATTAATTTTATCCTTAATCATCAGCCTGTGTCTGTAGACGTGCCGCCCGATACGACTTTGCTCAAGATGTTACGAAATTATCTTGGCATTACGGGGCCAAAAGAGGGGTGTAGCGTAGGAGAATGTGGTGCTTGTTCTGTGCTTTTAGATGGTTTACTAGTAGATAGTTGTCTTGTTTTAGCACCACAAGTGGAAGGCAGAGAAGTGGTGACAATCGAAGGGATTCGTTCGTCTGATGGTGGGCCGAACGATTTGCAAAAAAACTTCATAAAGTACGGAGCTGTGCAATGTGGAATTTGCATTCCGGGCATGGTTCTGGCAGGCGAAGCACTGTTAGCTAAAACGCTTCATCCTTCACGTGAAGAAATTCGCAACGCGTTAACTGGTAATATGTGTCGCTGTACCGGGTATCAACAGATTGTAGATGCTATTGAGGCGACTGCACTCGAGCGCTCTCTTATTACTGAACAACAAAAGGGACAGGTTGGGTGACAAGATGAGTACATATCAATTTGTTGGAAAACCAACTGAGCGAGTAGATGCGCTTGAAAAAGTTATGGGTACTGCAAAATACCTGGGCGATTATTATTTGCCTGGTATGCTGTATGCCCGGGCTTTACGCAGTGAGGTCCCACATGCCAGGATTGTTGAACTGGATGTCGCACCTGCACTCCAAGTGCCAGGGGTAAAAGCTGTAATTACCTGTGAGGATTTTGTTGATCATGGTAATTTCGGTTTTCCAGTTAAGGATCAATATGTTTTAGCTTATCAAAAGGTACGCTACGTTGGAGAGGCAATCGCTGCAGTGGCGGCAGAAACAGAAGAAGCAGCACTTGAAGGTGTTAAAGCTATTCGTCTTACGCTAGAGCCATTGCCTGGTCTGTTTGATATTGAGCATGCGCTTGATCCAGATGCGCCTCAGGTTGGTCCTGACCGAACGGATGGCAAACATCCGAATTTTCTAGATATGAGTCCTGTGTATAAAGGGAATGTGGATGAGATACTCAATCAGTGTGAGGTGGTTGTTGATCAAAAATACACAACACCTCATCAGGAACATGCTTATATAGAAACAGAAGGTGCACTGGCTGTTCCAACACTAGAAGGGGGTGTAGTAGTTTATGTATCCTGTCAGAGCCCCTTTATTGACAAGGGCATCTTACAAATGGTTTTGGGATTAGATCCCGCGCGTGTACGTACGATTATTCCCCCTGTGGGCGGCTCATTTGGTGGGAAAGACGATTTGAACTACTATACTTCTGCTCAAGTGGCTGCACTGGCGCTGAAGACAGGCAAACCCGTGCGCATGACATTTTCGCGCGAAGAGAGCATGATTGCCAGCTATAAGCGCGACGCTGCTCACATGTGGATTCAATTAGGTGCAACTAAGGATGGCACATTGCGCGCTTGCAGAGCCAAACACATATTTGATTCTGGTGCCTATGCAAGTCAGACACCGTTTACTGCTTGGCGCGGGAGTATTCATGCAATGGGGGCTTATCGTTATGATGCCTGTGAGGTTGAAATTACCAGTGTATATTCAAACAATGGCTTTTCGGGAGCTTTTCGCGGTTTCGGGAACACTGAAGCGTGTTTTGCGATTGAACAAGCAATTGACGAAATGGCAGATGCACTTGACATGGACCCGATTGATTTTCGGCTCAAAAATTGTTTGAGATTAGGAGACGAAACACCACACGGTCAGGTCTTGAAACAATCGGTGGGGTTGGCTGATTGTTTGCAGACCGTTCGCAAGGTTAGCGATTGGGATAGAAAACGCGCCGAGTATTCGCGTCAGACAAATCGAGAGATCCGCCGTGGCATTGGAGTAGCGGCTCTTTTTCATGGCACATCTTTGGGTGCAGAGGGAATTGACAGTGCTACCAGCACCATTGCAATTGAAAACGATCACACAATTGTGTTGACCTCTGGATTAACAGATTATGGCCCAGGTTCCCGTACCGTGTATACCATTATTGCTGCTGAAGAGTTGGGTGTTAACATGAAGCGCATCAAGATGCTTCGACCGGATACCAACACTGCCATCGATTCTGGACCAACTGTTGCCAGTCGTTCCACGATGGTGGGCGGTAACGCGGTTCGCTATGCAGCCCGTAACCTTGCCCATACGATCGATCTGGCAGCAGCTCACTTGTTGAAGTGCGATGTGGAACAATTGCATCGAATTGGTGAGGATTTTGTTGGTCCAAGCGAGGAACCGGTTTCCTGGGATGTAGTTGTTGATCATGCTCGTGATATGGGGTTGGTGCTTTCAACCTATGGCAAATGGACCGCCCCCAAAATAGAGTGGGATCATCATGGGGGGCGGGGAACACCATATTTTGCTTATCATTTTGCTGCTCACGTTGCTGAAGTAGAGGTGGATTTGCGCATTGGGAGAACTCAAGTTCTTAATTACTGGGCGGCGCATGATGCTGGCACTGTTATCTTTCCCGAGGGAGCTTATGGTCAGGTGTATGGGGGAATCGCTCAGGGAATTGGATACGCCTTATTGGAAGAGGCGCTGTATGCAGACGGTTATTTACAAAGTGTAAACTTTGACACTTACCTTATTCCTACTTCGATGGATGTTCCTGAGATAAAGGCTACATTTGTGCAAACATACTTTTCGGAAGGACCATATGGTGCGAAGAATATTGCCGAACCTGCGATGGTGCCAGCAGCTCCGGCAGTTCTGAATGCAATCGCACACGCGATTGGCAGGCGAATACGAGATTTGCCTGCAGATCTGGAAAAGGTTGTTCTCGGTGAAGCACTTCGCAAAAAAGGTTCTCCAGTTAGTTGCAAAGTTGGCTTGAGAACGAAGTGAGGTTTCGCGTAGCCGCTTGCTTGCAATCGCAAAGGTTGTGGATTAACAAAGAAAATAATGTCAGATCAGCAATAGAATTTCTGAATATGCAAAACAGAGCCTTCCGTAAGTTACTCAAGCAGGAAGGCACTGTTTTGCCGGTTAAGAATGATGCCTGTAGAGAGGCAGGAGGGTGTTATAAGGGCAAATTGCGCGTTATATGATGGCTGATTAAAAAATTGCTGGCGTGATGATCGAGATCCAGGTGGCTTCCTGATCAGTAGATGCACAAACAATTTTTTGAAGTTGTTCACCCTCAAAGTAAATTGTGTCATTGGCATTGAGGATATAATCTCCACTATTAAGCCCGATCAGAAGAGAGCCCGAGAGCACATAAATGATCTCTTCAGTGGAAAGCGGAAGGCGACGGGCGATGTTTTCACTGCCGGGTGACAATTTTCCATACAATGCCACCATTTTGCGACCCATGCTTGGAACCAATAACTCGTACTCAACCCCGGAAGGCGGCAACACAAGCTTGGAGCGGCTATCACTTCTAACTACTGGTGAATATCTCAGCCTTTGTGGCTGTGCGTTGTTCATCTCCTGAAGAGGTGCTTCGGTTTCCTTGTCAATGCTATCACTGAGGAAGTATAACAACGAAACATCGAGCATGCGGGCGATTCGGTTAAGTGAATTCAGGGACAAGTTTGCTTTACCGCGTTCCACTTGACTGAGAAAGGACGCGGTCAAATCTGTCATTTGTGCTAGCCTTCGCAAACTCATACCAACTTCCTGTCGACGTTGGCGCAATCGCCTGCCAATATTAGATTCTACGGGCATGTGTTTCCTCCTAAATTAATATGAGAGTTTTATTTATTCCATATCTGATCGAGCTCTTCATCTGCAATGTCGAAGGTACAGTTGGTAGGTGGAATAGGTTCATTCTTAAAGAAAGCTGGAATTCTATTATCGTTGGCGGTTAATCCAGCCTGCTTGTTGAAATCAATTTCGCTTTTTATCACTTCCAGTCCCAATTCATCAAGCCAGCTTTCCGGCAAATCTTTCTGATAGATCAAATTCAACATTTGAATGATCAAGTCTGGACGCTGACCTGTAGCACTAAGGTTGAAAACACATAAACCCAGTGCATCATAAGCGGCTCGTTGAAGTTGTGCACTTCTTGAAAGAGCAACGGCGTTGGTTTTATCTTTATGATCCACCGGCGCAAAGACAGTTAAACCAGCGGTATGATCGGCTCCTTGAGGACTTGTTACATAGGTAACCCCTGTTCCTTTGATCACGCGCGGATCATAGGCGCTCATTGCCTGTCCTTTTACTGCGGGTATTCGCTTGCTTCCTAAAGCCTGTCCGGTTGCAACAACGCCGTTTCCCAGCAACTTCCCAAGCGGGGTGCCTTTACCGATTTCAGCAACTAGTTCGGCGGCACGAGCTGCATCTCCAAAACGGGGCAACTGATCTTTTTGGTAAGGTTCTGGAAGGTCATTTCCCAGTTCTGCAGCTTCCATCATAACGCCCAGTGCAGCACCAATTTCAATTGTGTCAAGCCCCAAATCGTTGCACAGCCGATTAATGCGCGCAATATCATCAAATGTTTTTAGTTCGAGATTCGCCCCGCACAAACCAATGGTTTCAAATTCTACTGGTGCAGCAGCAAGCTTTCCTTCTTCGTCCGGGAAAACATTGCTGCATTGTATCACGCACCCTGCCATACAAAATTCCGTGGGAGTGCCTACACCACCGCGAGCCCGAATCAGCTCGGTCAATTTCTCGCCGCTTATGTTCTCGGCATGTTCAAACTCACCCCGGGAGAAATTCCGCACAACCATGCCGCCCAATTTTTGCACCAACATTACTGTTGAGGCTGTGCCATATTCACGCAATACCTGAATACGTGGGCTCACAGCCACATGTTTGTTGAATGCTACGATTGCCTGTCGGGCTTCTTTTGATATTGGCATCTGGAAATTTTTTGCTAGTTTGCGAATTAATACTGCTTTAAGGCGTTTACTGCCCATGACTGCGCCCATGCCGCCGCGCGCCGCCAGTCGGAATGGCTTATTGTTGGCATCAGTAACAGCCAGTCCTGCGGCGCGCATTTGTTGTTCTCCTGCTGGTCCTATACTGATGATGGCATAATCTTCGCCATAGTCTTTATGCAACCGTTGTGACAGCTCCTCATTTCCCATTCCCCAGTATTGTTGTGCGTTTTCGAAGCGTCCTCCTTTTTCATCGAGAATGAACAGAGAAGGTTGGCCATCTGGAAGGATATTCTTAAATACCAGTGCTCTATACCCCAGTGCTGCGAGGCTATCTCCTGCCATACCGCCGGCGTTTGATTCTTTAATCCCGTTTGTCAAGGGGCTTTTACCTCCAACAGATAGGCGACCGGCAGTTGAAACCCGACAACCAGCCAGAGGTCCATTTGCAAAGATAAGAACATTTCCTGAACCAAGAGGGTCTGTTTGAGGATTGATATGTTGAAGTGTTAATTGAACAGTGAGAAGCCGCCCGCCGATTAATGGATCCCTTACGGGCTGTAAAGTTGTGGTTTTGTTTGCCAAGTCTATAATCATGATGTTCATAAGGCTTCCTCCAAAACTTGAATGCAATCTTCTAGGGTTACCGGGCGAATATTGTTGCCAATCATTGCCATTTTCAGGGCTTCTTCTGCCATTATGCGAATGGACTCTGATTTCACACCCAATTCTGCAAGACGCGTGGGTAGTCCAAGTTCTGCAATGAATTTTCTGGACCATTCAGACAGGCTTTCTGGACTTGCACCTTCAGGAAGATTCAACGCTTTTCGTAGATTCTCCCAGCGGTGGGCAGGGATTGCTGGTGCATTAAAAGCCAATGTGGCAGGTAATAGGACAGCATTGCCCAGTCCATGGTGAAGGTGATAGTGTGCGGTAACGGGTCCACAAAGCGCGTGGCAAAGGCTTAAGCCAGCCTGATCCATTGCAATCCCAGCCCAACTAGCTGCTTGAATCATTTTCTGGCGTGCATTCAAATTTTTACCATTGTGTGTTGCTTCTGGAAGCCATTCAATAATATCTCTGATAGAGGCAAGAGCAAAAAGATCTGTTATGGGATTTGCTCGCTTTCCCAGATATGCTTCTATGCCGTGAACCAGTGCATCCATGCCAGTTGCAGCGGTCAGATGGGGCGGCAAGGGGACGGTAAGTGTTCCATCAAGAATTGCTACACGCGAAAATACCGCTGGATGAACTACACCTTTTTTGAATCCTTTTGAGTCACCAATAACAGTAACATGAGTGACTTCGCTTCCCGTGCCGGCTGTGGTAGGTATGGCAATAACTGGCAGAGAACCTTGTGTAATCTTAATTCGCCCCCATTGAATGTCTTCCCAAGAACACTGGGAGTGAAGCAGCATGATGGACACGGCTTTGGCAACATCTATCACCGATCCACCCCCAAGGGCAATGATGACTTTGGGGGTTATTTGCTGGGCGTGTTCCAATGCCTTGTTGAGAGCAAATACATCAGGGTTCCCGGGTACATCACTAAATACACCAACGTGCCTACCAGTACTTTTGATTGCGTTGTGAATATCATCGGGAATACCAATTTTGAGTAATCCCTCATCAGTTATCATAAATACATTGCCGTTGGGAATTGTCTCCAATTCTTTCAAAATGTCGACACTGGATTGTTCGGATACAACAATTTTGGTCGGGAAATAAAAACTGTAACTCATGAATAACTCTCCGTTTGTTTTGTTGTGGTTAGAAACCGTTCAGGCGAGAAAAGCTCGAGCGATACAGGTGGCTCGTATCCCAGAATCATCTTTGCTATCCATTCACTGATCACTGGGACGGCAGTAATGGTTTCGACCAAACTGGATGCAACATATAGATTTTCGCGTTCAGGAATCCAACCGATAATTGGTTCTTCATCTGGTGTAAAAGATGTCGGCGCTCCCCAAGCGCGAATTACTCTGATGTTTCCTAGTTCTGGATATATCTTAAGAAGTTCAGAAGCAATCCCGCTAATACCCCAAGCACTGTTTCGGGTATGTAATTCATCAGTTTGCGTGACCGACTCGGTGACCAACAGGGTATCGTGCGACTGGGGACCAATCCCTATCGCAACGGCTTTAGGCTTGCCATGAATAATCTCGTAGAAGTCAGCCAGTCCAATAGTGTTATGAATAACCATGCGGGTAGGCTCGAGGATAAATGCTTCTGCATGAGTGTGCCGAATTGGTACTTCAACCCCTGCCATTTGAGTAACCATTGGTGTCCATGCTCCGCACATAATTGCAAAGAGCTTCGCTTCATAGCGATAGCTACCAGAACGGGCAGCAACAATACGTTCTTGGTCGAGTTCAAAGCTGCTAACAGGAGTGTAGGGTAAAAGTTCTGCGCCGCAACGGCGCGCTGCATTAGCAAATGCCCAACAAAATCGGAACGGGTTTAATAAACCTTCGAGTGTGAATGCTGCACCCAGTAATCCTGTAAGATTGAGGTGAGGTTCAAGTTCTTTGAGCTCTTTCAGGTCAATCACTTGGGTGGGAATACCGCCATCGGATAGTATCTTTGATCTTTCCACCCAATCATTCCAAAGCTTCTCGGTTTTGATCAGGCAGAGATAACCATTTCTGCGCCACTCGAATGGTGCTCCTAACTCTTCCTCTAGTGTGGTTAGGCATGCCAAACCCTCACGAATGATTCTAATATTCAGTGGGTCAAGATGACCTTCATTAACCTGTGCTCTGCCAGCATTGGCGGCAGAAGTACCGCCGCCTATTGGTCCCGCTTGAAGCAATAAAGTTTTGGCGCCCATTTGAGATAGGCGGTAGGATGTGGATAATCCAAGCATCCCGCCACCAATTACGATAACATCCCAAGTCTCAGTCATTCAACCCTTTTTGAATAAGTTTAGATACCATCGGCGAATGCATCAATAACCGCCTTAATGTCATCCATCATTGGGAATAGAATTGGACAGGTAACACCAGCCTCAACATATTCTCGAACTTTGGCTCGACACTCTTCAGAAGTCCCAACTGCCATGAGCTGACGAACTACATCGTCAGGAATAACCTTACTAGCACGGATGTAATCTTCCTCTGTAGCGGGCCATCCCATAATTGACTGTACTTTTTCTAATAATTCTTCACTAACGCCACTGGCTTTCATGATATGTGGTTCAGTTGCCAAGTAATAGGCTACAAGTTTTTTCCCTTCTGCCATTGCTGCTGCAGGGTCCTCATCTGACAGACTGCAAACCAGTAATTCTGGACGATCGACCTCATCAAGGGTCTTTCCAGCCTTGCGTGCACCCTGTTCAACAATCGCAACGGCTTTCTTAATGTAGTCAACCGATACGACATAATTCAACACCACGCCATCGCAAATTTCTCCAGCTAGCTCAAGCATTTTATCTCCTGTTGCTCCAATATAAATGGGGATGTCGCGTGGTGATTTGTCGCCAAAGGCAACATCTAGTCTTACCCGGTCAAGATGAACAAACTCGCCGTGATAGGTGACTTCTTCCATTGTAAAGAGCTGTCGGATTGCTTCTACATGTTCGCGCATGGCTTTGAGGGGTTTTTCACGTTTGACACCCACACGACTGGCGATTGGTTCCCACCAGGCACCAAGACCTAGCATCACACGGCTGCGCCCATCTGGCCTTCCACCCAGTTCCCACATTGTGCTCCAGGTTGCGGCGATGACAGCAGGATTGCGCGTCCATATTGGCAAAACTCCTGAGCCCAAGCGCAGCCGTTTTGTATAGGTCAGGAAAGCGCTCATCATTACGATACAATCCCGCGCAAGACGAGTATCTGCCTGCCAGATTTCGCTAAAGCCGCGCTCTTCCGCATAACGTGCCATTTCTAGTTCATATCGCATATCATGTTTATCTTGTAAGTAGAGTGCAAATCTGGTTTTTGTGGACATTTTATCGCTCCTCGCATAAAAAGTTAAATAAAACTTTACACATGTACTACGATTATATATTAAAACTACAACAATTGTGCACTCTATTTTGTCTCCAGGAATAGATGGAGAAGTGGTTTAGACGAATCGTTAGACATGATCCAGTTCGCTGGAAAAGCGTTATTAATACAATTGGCACGATTGAAACTTTGAAGGTAAATTATTCATCTATTCTTTAACTTTGTCAGAGACGGGCGGGTCGGGCAATTGGGCGGCGCAGGCTTTGACCCACAAAGAGACGGTGCGATGGTGGATACCGAGTTGACGGGCAACGCGGCGCAAGTTCATCCCATCCACGTAGATTGGGATAGCTTTTTGGCGTACCTCTTCGAGGTACTTCCAAGGTTTGGGGGTCTGTTGTGTACTTGATTTGGCAGAACATGCAGCGATATCGTTGGCTGCTACTTCCCGTCTTTCCAGCTCGGTTTTGGCGTTTTGTTCGATGACATTTTGGACAGTCGAACATATCCCTATTTTAGCCATTCCCCCTCTAATGGGAGAATGTTGAAAAACAAAGAACACCCCTATATATGGCGGAATAACCCATTTTTCGTATATCTACGCGCCATATATGACTTTTTCAATATTCTCTCAAGTGACTGTTCCAAACATTGTAAACTTAACTGACAATCGCCATATCTGGTGATCAGGAACCCTTGCTATTCCCCAAATCTGGCGGTTTCAACGCATATCTACCAAATTTGGAACAATCACAGTCTCTCAACGAACACTTGCGCAACTGTATGCTGTATGATAGAATTTTCTCCACATATGGTGGCTGTAGCTCAATGGCAGAGCGCTTGACTGTGGATCAAGATGTTGTGGGTTCGACCCCCATCAGCCACCCTCGTTATTTTTAAGCGCTTGAGAAAGCAATTTTTAGGCTTCTATCTCTCAATTTCTTCCAGCGATCAGTTTACTGTAAGAAAAAAGTCAACGAGGTCTTGATTGCCTGATTCAAGCGCCATATCCAGCGGCGTACGTCCGTCAGAGGATTGTGCGGTCGGGTCAGCTCCATATTCTAACAAGAGCATCACCATTGCCAAAGAACCATGAAAGGCTGCACTGTGAAGCGGGGTAAAGTCTCCAGCCTGACGAGCATTCACCTGAGCACCGTGCCGCAAAAGCTGATGTGCGGTTTCTAAGTGTTGACCCTCAACTGCAGAATGTAAAGGCGTGGTTCTTTGTTGGTTTGCGGACGGTGAATTTACATTTGCTCCTTTAGAAATGAGGTATTTTACGATCCCGAGTTGACCGAAAAAGGAAGCCAATCCAAGCGGTTGATAGCCATCAATGGCATATGCGTTAACTAGAGTCGGATTTGCTTCAGCCAACTCACGAACACGCTCCAGTTTTCCAATCGCTGAGGCGGAAAAAATGTCCAGTATTGCCCCTTGGCTTACCAGAAGCTGTGCAACATCAGCTTGATTGTAGTACATGGCAAAAAGCACAAGAGGTAACCCTTGAGCAGTGGTCACGTTAACCAGAGAAGGCTCTTTGTTCAGTAAACGAAGAATTTGCGCTTTGTCATTTTTGATTACCGCTTGAAACATCATTTCCTGGTAAGACATATCCACCTTTCATTGTTTGCTTTACCGTACCGAATCGCATATAGTAGAATTGCATATAAATATTATACTGGGCAATTCCAGGTTGCGTTGCTGAAAAGTTCAGTGAAATAATAAGTATCCATTTCCTTATGGAGGTATTCAAATGCAAGTGGAAATTCTGTATCGTCCTTCCTATTCAGTGGCAAGAGTGATGCTTTCCCCAAATGAGGCAGTCATTGCTGAAGCAGGGGCAATGCTGAGCATGTCGGGGGACATGCAAATTGAAACCAAAATGCGCGGCGGAGTGCTACAATCACTGGCTCGCTCAGTTCTGGGAGGAGAGTCTTTTTTCATTAACACATTTCGCGCTTCATCGCGCGGTGGTGAGATTTTGTTTGCGCCGACGCTCACCGGTGACGTGTTTGTTCTCACCCTGCAAAACCAGAGTTATCTAGTTCAATCCGGATCATTTTTGGCTTCCAGTGAAGGGGTCGCCACTGATACAAAGTGGTCTGGGGCAAAAACCTTTTTTGGCGGTGAAGGGCTAATCATGTTACGATGTAGCGGCAGCGGGACGTTGATACTTTCCAGCTATGGTGCCATTCATGAGATTGATCTGGCTCCAGGGCAAACCTATACGGTGGATACTGGACATTTGGTCGCTTTTCCAGAAGGCATTGGCTTCAAGTTGCGTGCTATTGGCGGTTTGAAAGCAACTTTGTTGGGCGGCGAGGGACTGGTGGTGGACCTGACCGGACCAGGTAAGGTTTTGGTACAAACGCGTAGTGTACGGGCTTTTCTGGACTGGCTGATTCCCAAGATACCCAAGCGCTCCTCAGATTAAAAACAAAGTTTTTAGGATTTCGTAAATGCCCGCATGTCATTCGCTGGATAAGCGGATGGCGGTGTTTTGATTGGCAGAGGTATACAAGGCTTTAAGTGTTGTAATATTTTGTTTGCTTTCCTGCAGGTCTATACGGGGTGGAATGCCGTCAAGAATGGCTTCTGCCATGTTTTCAACTTCTCCAAGGTATAGATCTTTTACCTTGAATTCTAATCGTCGTTCTCTTCCTTGCTGTTGCAGGATAATGTAAGTTTTTCCTTGCGGGTTAAATGGTTTAGGAATTAAGAGATTCGCACGCGAGCCATGGATTTCGAAACCCGTGTAAGTTTGCACGGCAAAGCTGGATGAAATTTGTGCCAGTGTACCGCCAGAATACCGTAATGTTCCGGTGAAAACCAAGTCAACCCCTGAAGCAGATGTCATTTGCCAGCCATAAACTTCTGTGGGCAGAGTTCTCATAATCATATGGCAATAACTGACTGGATAGCAACCCAAGTCCCATAAACTCCCTCCACCATATTCCGGAATCCAGCGCACGTCATCAGCTCTATCCAGAAGAAAACTGAAGCTGCCATGCATTAGATGTATCTCTCCCAGTTCACCAGAAGCAATGATTTCTTGCACTTTTATTGTCTGCGGGTGGTGTCGGTACATAAATGCTTCCATGACAACAAGCTTTTTTTGTTGAGCAGTGTTTTGTATGAGGGTAACATCTTCTGGCGATAGGGCGATTGGTTTTTCGCAAAGAACATGTTTCCCCGCTTGAAGAGCGTGAAGTGTCCATTCCACATGAAGGTGGTTGGGAAGTGGGATATAAATTACATCAATGCTGGGGTCCTCCAGCAAGACATCATAACTGCCGTAGGCATGGGGAACATTCCATTGATTTGCAAAATGGCGGGCGTTCTCTAGCGAGCGGCTGGCAATGGCAACCAGTTGATTGCGACGGGAGGCTTTGAGGGCTGGAATGATATGCCGGTTAATACGGGCTGTGCCAAGAATACCCCATCGAAGCGTGTTCATAACTTACTTACTCCTTGCTTTTTCTTTCTTTTATCATAGCAGCTCCAACAAGCAATTGAGCTTCAGCACGCGCATAGTAAGCTCGATAAGCTTTTGTTTCTTGAAGCAGATACTTAAGGCGGTGTTCGATCTCTGAAAGATGAACAGGGTTTGGTTGTCCACCTGGGATAATCGAACATTCAGAATCCGACATGAGTTCAATCGTAAAAAATCCTTTTGCTGCCAGCCATTTTACTCCTAATTCGACAACAGATTCGCGCTGGCAAGTCGCAGTAGCCAGTCTACAAAAATCCAGTCTGGTTTGATTTGTTTTTATTGCATGAAGGATAAGACTTGCCAATCTGGTGAGAAATGCCTGTGGGTGGTCTGTCGTGCTTTCCATGTTAAGCAGAATCACCCTTTGTGGCGAGGAAATTTGCAGGATGGATTCCAGCACATCCTGGCATGGTGGGGTGCTCCAGATAATCAATGTGCGGCATGGAGTTAAGTGATACCGATCAATGCCGGGCGGTCCTGCCGTAAGTTCTCCTTCTCTCCAAAGAAGCGCATCTGGTTCTTCTAGATAGGCTTTAATGAGATTATCCGTGACCGACTCTTGGCGCAGATCAATCACCTGAACAAACTGTTTTGGGGCCAGAGGGTATGGAGCAGATTCGATGGTGCGGGCTGCCACCCATTCCAATTGAACCTCGCTCTGTCCGCGGTAATTGCTCATGCGAGCAGTAAACGCCAGATCGAAACGAGTGCTCGGAAGTTCTGAGTTTGCTCCCTGCCACCAGATCACGCGGTGAAATGTGCCACTGGTATCTTCAACGGTTAATAGTAGATGTTCCTTGTTCTTTCCAATGGGTGTATAGCTTTTCAGGATCAGGTTGCGTGTTGCAAGCAAAACAGGGGGATTCCCCGGACCGAATGGCGACAGTTGTTCCATTGCCTGTGCCAGTTCGGGGGTTATTTCGAATAATTCAACAAAGTCATCAATGACCAGCTTTTGACTGGGAAAAACGGCCGGGTAATGGAGGGAAAGATTTTTGAGCAGTGCTCGTCTGAATTGAGGGATGCGTTCGGTTTTGATGCTCAATCCGGCTGCCATTGGGTGCCCGCCAAAACCGACCAGAAGTTCCTGGTGCTCAGAGATTGCCTGGGTGATGTTAATTCCTTCTACTGATCGAGCCGACCCGCGCGCAATTTGACCGGGCGGGGTTGAAAACAGAATGACAGGCAAGTGATAAAGTTCTGCTAGCCGACTAGCTACTATGCCGATCACGCCGGCGGGCCATTCGGGATGCTCCAAAATCAGAGCAGGATTGTTCAATAAGCCGGGGGCTCGTTCGATTTGTGCTTGAGCAGATGCAAAGACTTGATCACAAAGCAACTTGCGACGAGCGTTTAAGCCCTCCAGCTTTGCAGCGAACAACCGTGCATCAGTGATATTTTTGGTGGTCAAAAATTGAACGACAGGATTGGCGTCATCTAGACGTCCAATCGCATTCAAGCGAGGAGCGAGGATGAAACTGACATGATTTTCACTGAGGTGATCAGATTGAATTTCGGCGGATTCAAGCATTGCTTGCAATGCGGGACGTTTAGATTCTCGCAAGATTTTTAGTCCGCGTTGAACCAGATAACGGTTTTCCCCGTTCAGCGCAGCAAGGTCAGCTATTGTTCCAAGGGCCACCAAATCAAGATTGTTTTCTAGATCGGGCATTCTCCCGTTGCGCTGGTAAAGTTCTTCCACTACTTTCCATGCAACACCAACACCGCAAAGTGGGTACAACGGATGAGTTTGTGGTAACCTTTGAGGATTGACCACTGCCTGCGCAGACGGTAACTCTGGCGGCAGAGTATGATGGTCGGTAATCAAGACGTCCACCCCCTGTTTTTGACAGATTTTGATAGCTTCATGAGCAGTAATACCTG
This sequence comes from Anaerolineaceae bacterium, assembly GCA_034434695.1. GTDB lineage: Bacteria > Chloroflexota > Anaerolineae > Anaerolineales > Anaerolineaceae > DYEC01. The sequence goes on along the minus strand of DAOTYY010000113.1, from coordinate 51,853 downwards.
TATCACAGGTGATCAAAAGTTGTATGCCCTGCTTAAGAAACTCAACCAGAGCCTGCGGGTGAACGCCATGTGATTCGATCGATCGAATTGGAATATGATAGCAAACGTTGGCTCCCAGTTGTTCCAGACTTGAAAGAAGCAAAGTGGTTGCTGTTTGTCCATCTACATCAAAATCACCCCAGATGCCAATCTGTTCCCGGTTTTTGATTGCTGTTTGTAGCCTATCAACTGCCTGCGCTAAATCTGGTAGTTCTTGAGGGGAGAGCGGGCGGTAATAAGCGGGATCCAGAAAGGCTTTAACCTGATTCGGATCACCAATGCCGCGGCGAACAAGCGCTTTGGCAAGCAGTGAATGCCCGCCGGTGATCTGCATAAGTTCGCGTGGGATTTCAACCGGTTGTGGTTCAACCCACTCTTGTAAAGGATTCTTCAAAATTGAATTTCTCCAATCTGGTCAAAATCAATTTGAATTGTATCTTCAGATTCCTGATATGGCTCTTCGTTGAGGTCGCTAAGGTTTCCGGCGCGTTCGCCCCGATTGCAAAGTGAACGGTAATTACAAAAAGCGCATAATTTTTCATTGAAGGTGAGTTCGAACTCTCCGGGTTTACGCGACACAATGTTCTTAATCAGCTCTGTGAGATATTCATGATCTTTGGGGTATTCTTCTTGATTGTATTGAAAGCGGAGTGGGGCTTCAGGTTGTTCTACAAACCAGTAGATCATTTCAATCTGAGAGGGATCAACAGTTCCACAATTAATCGTGTGACCAGCTTCGATCATTAATAGAGGGTAAAGACGAGACTGGATGCGCTGCCTTAAGTAACTTGTTCCAGCTCGCGGAGTAAAAGTTTTCCAATCCACAATGATCAAACGTCTGCCCGGCTCAACCGCAATCAAGTCATATTTGGCAATCAAGCGGAAGCCAGCAAACGGGGCAGACAACGTAAATTCAGGATATTGTTTCTCGGGCAGTTCTGTCAGAAAGGTGCTGGAGAGTAGATTTTGCCACCAGTGGCTTAATTCTTTGTCATGTACGGTCAAAGATAGTGTTTCTGCTGGCAAGCCGGAAAAGAATTGGTAAATAAGGTGATGAAAGCGTTGCCCTTGCAACAAACGATGTTCCCATTCATCGGTTGGCTCGCTTTGTGGTGCCGGCCAGGGCTGTCTTAATAAATAGCGCAATTCAAAGCGGCGCGGACAATCCACAAAATCCTGTAAATTGCTCTGGCTGAATACAAAATCAGGAGGAATGGACATGCTGTTGCTCCCAAAATGATCTTAAGGCAACTAATGGAAGGGCAGGCTGGTTCGTATTGTGCTGTCCAGTATTCCATGTGATCACCAGTTCGCGGCGGGCTCGTGTAATGCCAACATAAAATAGACGCAGACGTTCAGCTGAGTAATCTAGGCGCGCTTTTTGGGTTGCAAAGCCATTCTCAATGTAAATTCCCGGCAAGTCGCCCTGAAGCAATGCTCGCAGCCTGAATAAGGTTTCAGCTTCCAGATTGAGCTCATCTCGAATGAAATACTTTTCAGCGTAGTAGTTATCATAGGGCTGAGCGGAAGGGAAATCGTAATTGTTTGCCGACATTAGATAAACCCTGTCCCATTCCAGACCTTTTGCTTTATGGATTGTAGCTACAACTACTTTACCCTTGTGTTGCTCTGGGTCGAAACCAGTATCATCATCACTGAAGCCGATAAACTTACGCTGTCTTTTTACAATGGTCTCTAATTCTGCAGCAAACTCGGGCAATTGCCATGAAGGGTTTGTTGTTCTGGCATGTTCCAGTAGCAATGCCAGTTTGTGCGCCAACGCTAGATCATTGTGCGCAGTGAACAAATCTTGGGCAATGGTCAGTATCAACTGGTCAATGGGCAACAGGATTGCTGCCTGCCAGCGGCGAATAGATTGGCGGAACCAATCTAGTTCTTGTAAAACGTTTTCCGGAAAACTTTGTTTTGCAACTTCATCCAGCCAACTTCGCTCAGGGGTTGGTGCCAGATAATCTTCTGTCCGCTCACAACGTCTCAAAAGCAATGATACCTGATGGTAAATATCTGCAAAATCAATCTGTTCTGCTTCTTGAGCGCGCAGTGTGCGGTAGCAGTCTTCCAGCAGACGAGGGGATAATGGATCTGCAAGAACTCGCAGAACATTGTAAAGCATTCCCGCAACTGTGCGTGTGGATTGGGTGGTTTGCAGGAGTTCAATGACCTCAATACCGTTTTGGCGGAGTGCTTCCACGACTTTTGCTCCACGTTCATTGCGTGGCACCAACACCGCTACTGTTTTGTCCTGATTATGAGGCAGCCATTTGCGCAGGGATTGAACAACTGCTTGTAGTTCTTTCGTTGCATCATATTTACGCATGATCAAATGAATGCTCTCTGGCTGATCTGGTGGATTAGGCTGAGGGTCACCTGGCGGCGCTGGCTCGATAAAGGGAAAATTCAGGACCCCGCGAAGTTCCTCATGGGCTGGCTGTTCATTATTCCACCGAATAAGATAATTTGCCAGTCTGATGATGCTAAGCGTCGAACGCCCGGAATTAGGCAACGATTGAGCCTGAACGCCGTTTTCCTTAAGAAAAGTGCGCAGAAATTCAGGGCTGGCAGTGGTAAATGTTTCATATATTGCCTGATTCGGGTCCCCAACTCGGACCCAGTTACCAGACTCTCCAACGAGTGTACGTAAAATCAACTCTTGTAGCCGACTGCTGTCCTGGGCTTCATCTTCTAGGATATAAGGCCAGCGGTACCGCAGACGTTGCAGGTAATGAGTGTCTGACTGCAACGCGTCTAATGCCAGGCGAATCAAGTCGTCAAAGTCCAGCGCACCTCGGAATCTGAGCGCACGCTGGTAATTTTCATACACTTCAGCACCCATTTGTAACAAGGGGTGAACGAACTTGAGGGTATTCAGCTTTTCTCTCACCTGCTCTGGAGTTGCTTGGTAGTCTTTGCAAAGGCGGATGAAACTAATGGTTGTGTTGACTGCCAGTTCTTTCCACTTACTGCGAATTTGGGTGTCATGAAATGGGTTTTTATCCGGTTTTGTGAACTGTAAGATAAACTCTGGATTTGTTTGTAACCAGTTGATAGTAGCGTTTTCAACGATTCGATATGCTTCACGTTCATCGATAATTTCAAATTGACTGGACAAGCCGACCAGATCAGGACGCTCACGCACGATGTCATGTGCTAGCCCATGCAGTGTGCGCACCCGGTAGTTCGTTCCCGGCAACATTCCGAACCCCTGTACAAATCCTGCAATCCGGCTGGAGAAATTGTCTACTGCTGAATTCACCAACGTAACGATTAAGATTTCCTGATCCTCTTTGATATACCCTTCTTGAATAAGCAAAGCAGCAAGATAAGACAGGGTGTGAGTCTTTCCACTCCCTGGAACTGCAGAGACCCCCATTTTACCCGAGCGGTAATTAAGAACTGCTTGTTGGTGTGGTCGTGGTCTGAACATTATTCTCCCACATTTTGAGGCAGATGCCGCAAAACCGACTGAATCGCTTGCAATAATGGCCCACGTTGTTCGTTACCCTGCTCGTTGATGCCTAGGACGTAAAGAAAGATGCCCGTTCGGCAACGTTGGATTAACCCATTGACCAGACGCTCCATTGTTCTTTGGTTGGTTTGTTGTTCGTGGATATCATCCCAAATCTCAACCTCATTCCAGCGGCGGCTTAATACATAGGGGTGAGTGAGCGGTTGATTGAGACGCTCCCACCAGCCCAGGCTGCCAATATCAAGCCAAAATTGATACTGAACCGGTTGATTGAGCATTAGATAGGTATAAGCCGGTGCAATAAGGACAGCCTTTTTGTTTAGCTCCTGCCAGGATTGTAAATATTGTGCTGCTAGGACGCCTTTGTGAATCATCTGAATGTACTCAACAGCCAGTGGGTATTGGGAGGAATCATATGTGTTGCTGACAACACGGCGAAACTTTTGCACCGATTCGATCAGTTCAGCACAGATTTTGGCAGCGTCAAAATTTTGATAAAAGCCAAAACCCGGCTGAGAAAGCACTTCACCAAACAGACGGCTGAGGAATCCTTCCAGACAGGAATTTTCTTCAGGCAGTGATTTCGCGGCTGATTGGTACTCTATAATCCAACTTCGCAAATGCTCGTACCGTTCGCCCACAAAATAGGTAATACGTTGCTGCATGTCTGGATTGATGCGATCAAATGACCCCAACTCTTTGCTTTGCCTGCCTGGACGGTGAACGATTTGCGCTAAAAGACTTGCGCGTGGCAGGTCAAGACCTGTAATAGATTGTATCAGAGCGTTGCACACTTCGTGTTGAAAGACCGGCATGTTCCAGTGAGGATGTGCCAGCTTTGCCCAAGTAAGCAGACACTGGGTTGCCGGTTCATCTCGCAAACTACGAGAGGGACGGTGTGAACGCGCAGGAATTCCTAACTGTTCCATACGGTTGATGAGCAGGAAACGCAATGCATCAGATATAAACGGTGCAATGATGGTAATTTCATCGGGGGATACCCGGTTTTCTGTGATTAACTGGTAAACCTGTTGGCATACATCCTCAATCATTTCGGGGGTGTAACGGTGGTATCGAAAGCTCAGCGACTGGCGGATAGAGGGGGTAACTGTCAATGGACGTCGTTGAATGCTTTGTGCCAGCGCTTGGTTGAAAGCTTGCAGTTCAGAAGAAGATATTAGAGTTTGGTTCAGTTGCATGCTTTCTTGACATGCCAGGCGCAAGGTGTAACCGCTCTCAGGGTCAGCACCCAGGAACGAACGATAGCCGCCGCCAGCATCATAAATTAATAGTGCGCTGCGAAAGTAGGGCAGCCAGTTTCGGATAATATCATGTGCTATTGGGACATCTTCCTCAATATTGTCATAAATCAGGTGTTGGTAACGGTTGAGGAGATATTTCTGGCAAAGCCATGATGGCCAGAGATGGTTACAAAAAACACTGAGTTGTAAAGAGAAATCCAGCAGGTTGTGTTGAAGGCAGAAACGACGGAAGCGGATGGCACATTCCTGCATCTGGTCGTAAACAACCATTTGAGAAGGCTTTCCACCCCAGGCTTTCTTTAGACGAGTACCAATTTCCTCTAGCGGAATCCCTATTGCAGCCGATTTATTCAGGTTATCCAGAATCTGGCTGTAAATTCGGTTCTGATCCAGATTGACAGACTCAAAAAAGCCTTCACTCTCAATGAGCGGCTCGACAATACGCGCCATATAATATTGGGCTGTTTCCAATGTGAGGAAGATAGGCGGCTGAGTTGGTTTGGAAAACCCGGCATTTTGGGCAATGAGCGGCCAAAACAGCTCAATCATGCGCTGCGCCAAACCACTCAAGGTCACAATGCTGGCCGTTCCACCAGCAGGTTGACTAGGCTCTCGCAAGAAGGTGTAGTAAGGCATTGCCAGTGTGCGCTGAGGGACGAGAATAAGTATGGTCTCTGTTGGTATGCCCTGTTTCTGCAAGTTGCGGAGATGAAAGATTGCTGTTGTGGTCTTGCCGCTTCCTGCGGGGCCCTCCAGAAAAAGCGTTTTATCCAGGCAATGTTCTAAAATCGTGCGTTGACTGTCTGTGAGTGCAATCATTTTTGGTCGGGTAGTGGATGTTCTATTGAGTTTTATAACTCGGCGATGTAGTGTAGCAGGGCGCGGGCAAGTATTGTATCTGCAATGGCGCGATGTGCATTCGGCAGTGGGATCCCACATTGTTTGCCGGCTTGTTCCAAACTGATGAAGCGGTAGGTCATACGCCGGCTGTCCCACTCGCCGCGATAAGCTGCGTAAAGCCGCATAATGCATACGGTTGACAACGTCTCTTTCCAGGGTTGGCGGTAACGGGTCATGGATTGTTTCATCATACGGATATCAAAATCTGCATTGTATATTGCTATGGAGCGGTCGCGCACAATGTTGCGAACATTTTGCCAGACAATGGGCCAAGGGGGAGCATTTTGAACCATATCATTTGTGATCCCATGAATTGCGGTTGTTCCGGGTGGGATTGGCTGGCTGGGACGAACAAAAGACTGAAACAAAATGTTTTCGTTATCATCCAGTAATGCGATTTCAATGATTTCATCATCTAAACCCAGTCCGGTTGTTTCGGTATCCAAATAGATAGGATTTTGTTGAAGGATCCGCAGTGCTTCTTGAACGGCTTGCTCTCTAGCGGAGGAAATCATTTTTTCTCCCTTTTTTATTGTTTCCACAGAGTTATTTCATCTAGCTGCACGTTCAAGTTGCCACTATAGCCTACTGTAAACACCCCAAAGAAGCCGCTAATAAATGAATTGTCATCCAGTTCCTGAACGGGTTTGTCATTGATGAAGAGTTTCAAGTGGGTGCCGCGCGCCAAAACTCCAAGGTGGTTGATTTGTCCTGAACCGCTAAGACTGAATGGAGACGAAATGTTATTCAGCAAGTAGGTTGTCCCATGATCATCCCGACGTGCGAGGCTGAGACTTCCATTACACCACAAGGCATAGTAATATCCATATCCGCTCTCGTAGTTGGGGGAGCGAAAGACCAACCCAAACTGATCGTTATTTGCGCAGCTCTGGGTAATAAATTTACCTTCTAGGTAGAAATCGGTAGTTTGAGGGGGACGAACACGCCACGTGTGCCAGCCAAGCATACTGCGTGACAGCAAATTCATTACTCCTCCGGAAACAGAGATGCTGGCAGCATCATCGCTATATCCTTCCCCGCTTAATCCAAATCCCTTTCCATTGTCCAGCGTGTCTTTGAGCGTTGGGTTGCCAAGAGTCGCTTTGAAATCTTCTGTCAGGGTTGGAGTAGGAGTTGGCGTTTCGGTGACCGGAAGCGTTATCATAATCATAGCTGGGGGAGTAATCGTGAGGGGGATAGATGTTTTTTGCATCGAAGTTTCCACAGTTGATTGAGCGGTTAGTGTTTGAGCAACAACACTGGCGACCATATCAACTGTTGGCATAGGTTTGTTTTGTGGAAGATTGCATGCGTTACCCATTGTCAGGATAACCGCCAGAATCAAACAAACTTTCGTTAGGTCCCGTGAGATATTTACAAAATCCATTATCGCCATACCTCTTGTTGATTTCTAAAGAATCCTATCACGTTGGTCAATCATTTGCAAAGAGAAAACCTCGCATTTTTCCTTGTTATTGATTATAGCACTTATGTTCTGAAAAATTGGCGTAAACGTGACTGTTCCAAAACTGGTAAACTTAACTGACAACCACCATATCTGGCGATCAGGAACCCTTACTATCCCCCAAATCTGGCGGTTTCAACGCATATCTACTAAATTTGGAACAATCACGCGCAAAAGCCATATTTTTGTTGTGTTAGAATGCAGGTATGCAGTCCTATCGTTATCTGATCTTTCATAAGCCCTATGGAGTTTTATCCACTTTTACGGATACCGCAGGTCGCCCGACACTCAAGGACTATATTAGCGTTCCCGGTGTATATGCAGCTGGGCGTCTAGATATGGATAGCGAGGGTCTAATGTTGCTGACGAACGATGGCAGACTGATTCAACGTCTGACCGATCCGCGCTGGCATTTGCCAAAAACCTATTTGGTGCAAGTCGAGGGAGTTCCTGGGTTAGAACAACTAGCTTCGCTTGAGAGAGGTATTCTTTTGCGCGGGGTTAAGACGCGCCGTTGTCAAGTCATGGTTATCCCTGAACCTGATTTACCACCGCGTCAGATGAAAACGATAACACCACATGGAGAGACGAGCTGGCTGCGGATGGTGATTTTTGAGGGTAAAAAGCATCAGATTCGCCACATGACTGCTGCAGTTGGTTTGCCAACCTTGAGGCTTGTACGCATAGCCATTGGTGAACTGACGCTGGGTGATTTGAAACCTGGTGAGTGGAGGTTTCTGCAGGAAGATGAAATTATTCGTTTGAAGCAGAAATATCACAAAAAGCTGCTTTTAGGGCATTATGGTATTGTATAATTTCTTCACAACTCATGAAAACGTTCATCATTCAACTTGAGCCACATGATGATTTAGCTTCGCTTCGTGACAAAATCACTTGGAGCAAAGCACAGCGCGTGCTTTTGGTCTGGCCAAAGCGCGCCAGGTTGTTTATTCGAAAACTTGATCTGGTTATTCTACAACGTCATTGCATTGCGCAGGGGGCACAGCTTGGACTGGTCACGAATGACCCGACAGTTGTTGCGTATAGCCATGAGATATCCATTCCTGTTTTCGAGACGACTACTCAAGCACAACGAAAACCCTGGCGGCGTGGACGGCGAAGGAAGTTTGTATTTCGTCCACATGTCGCCCAGATCAGAAAGATTCTTTCTGATCAGCAAAAGCGAAGAACAGGTTGGGCAATTGATCCTTTCAAGAAAACGCGCTATGTTTTTTTTGGAAGTGCAATGCTGGCAGTTTTTATACTCACTTTTATATTTTTACCCAGTGCGGAAATCATTTTACCTATCAGTGAAATGGAGCAGAATTTAACTTTATCAATCTCGGCAGGTACACAGTTTTCAGGGGTAAGTTTGTCTGGCAAAATTCCTGCTAGTGAACATTCAACCATTGTTGAGGGACAGGATTGGATCACGAGCAGTGGAAAGCAAGCTTATCCTGGTATTGCAGCAACAGGCGAGATTGTGATCACAAATCTGACCGAGCATGAGGTAATTGTTCCGTCAGGAACTGTGGTTACAACGCTGTCTGATCCTGTCGTCAAGTTTCAGACGGAGGTCGAAACTCGCATCCCAGCCGGCTATGGTCAGAGTGCTTTGGCCGCTGTGCGGGCATTGTTGCCGGGTAGTCTGGGAAATGTAATGCCAGGACAAATCGGAGCAGTTGAGGGTGAGATTGGCTTGCTCGTGATGGTCAGTAATCCACAACCTACACAAGGCGGAGAGGATTTTTTTGTCCCTACACCTACGGATGAGGACTATCAGAGGCTGAGAAGAAAACTTTTATCTTCACTTGAGCAAGCCGCTATTAGAGAATTTCAGGTGAGTCTTTCTGGGCGGCAAATTCTCTTGCCTACGCTTCAGCTAGTGAAAGTTCTGGAAGAAACGGGCGAACCGCCTGAGGGACAACCTGGAGATTATTTATGGCTCAAGATGCGTGCAGAGTATACAATCTGGTCTGTATCTCAAAAAGATATTGAGGAAGTTGCGCGTTTGGGCTTGGATGCCAGCCTCCCGGATAATTATCAACCTGTACAAGATTCGCTGATCGTGACTTCCCTGAGTGAGCCTGCACTGGTAGAGCATTCAATCTGCTGGGATATTTTTGCTGTGCGCCGGATTCGGGGAAGTTTTTGGAGCGATGAATTGCGCTCCATACTTGCTGGAGCAAAACGGGACAGTGCGCTATCACTGCTGGAGAACCGTGTGCCAACAGAGCATTCACCCAAAATTATTCTTCACCCTGCCTGGTGGCCCAGGTTGCCCTATTTACCCGGGCGAATTAAGCTTGAGGTGCAATGAAAGGGCGCGTGATGGCGGTTGACCCGGGCGAAAAGCGCTTGGGAATTGCAGTCAGCGATCCCAGCGGGACAATTGCTAACCCATTAACGGTTATTCAGCATGTTGCTAGGCTGGTGGATGCAGCTACAATTGCTCAATTAGCCAGTACAAACGAGGTTGTTTTGATTGTGGTTGGACAGCCGCTGGATAGCGATGGAAACGTTGGCCCAGCATCTCGGAAAGCATCCCGGCTGGCAGAGGCGATTCGTTCTCAGACAAATATACCAGTTGTTCTGTGGGATGAAAGTGGCAGTACTTTGAAAGCTAGTGAGATGCTGACAAGAATGGGCAGTGTCCGACGAAAGAATCGCTCAAAGCTGGATGCGCTCGCTGCCACAGTGATTTTGCAGGATTTTCTGGATGCTCAATCTGCGAGGATCTGACATTTATGTCCAGATTGTTAGTCATCGTGTTTTTTCTATTGCTCTGTATTGGTGCTTTGGGCGCTGTTTGGGCAGTTTTAAATTTAGAACGGCAGGCTGAGCGTGAATTTGGTCCCGCTGATCCAAGCTTGCCGTTTTTTAAGCGTCTCTCTTACTCTGCCCGGCTGGTTTGGAACTGGTCAAGGATGACACAGCCTTTGGACTCAAGCTGGCAGCCGCGCTCCTTTAAAGTTCAACAGGGTGAGACTGCCAGCATAATAGCTCAAAGACTGGCACAGGAAGGTTTTATCACGGATGCCAGGTTGTTTGAGACTTATCTCCTGTATGCTGGTTTAGATACTCGTCTTCAGGCTGGAGATTACAAGTTAAGCGCATCATCCAATATGATTGAAATTGCGCATGCCTTGTACAATCCGATGTCGTTGGAAGTGCCGTTTGTGATTTTGCCCGGCTGGCGGCTGGAGGAGATTTCAGCTTCCCTGCCAACATCGGGGTTGTCTATATCCGAGGATGAGTTCTTACGGTTATGCAAAACTCCCAACCTCTTCAACCTGCCGAGTGGATTAACCGATTGGTCAGAGCTTGTATCTTTGGAGGGATTTTTGTTGCCAGATGTGTATCAGGTGCGGCGGGATATCACTGCTGAAGCATTGCTCGAGTTATTTTTGAGCAACTTTGATGCCAAGGTAACTCCAGAGATGCGACTGGCTTTTGAGCAACAAGGTTTAACCTTGAAACAGGCGGTGACTCTGGCTTCCATTGTGCAACGAGAAGCGGTTGTTTCAGAAGAGCAGCCTGTCATTGCTGCTGTTTTCATCAACCGTTTGAATGCCGGAATGCCGTTGCAAAGCGATCCTACGGTGCAGTATGCGTTGGGATATAATCACGACAAAAAAACCTGGTGGACAAATCCGCTGAGTGCAAATCAGTTACAGGTTCAATCTCCCTATAATACTTATTTGTACCCGGGTTTGCCGCCTGGTCCAATCTGCAATCCCTCGCTATCAGCTTTGCAGGCTGTCGCTAACCCGCAGAATGAACCTCGCTACTATTATTTTCGGGCAAGTTGTGATGGTTCTGGGAGACACAGTTTTGCAGTTACATATGAAGAACATCTGGCAAATGCCTGCCAGTGAATGATTTGTCTTATTTTTATGGAGGTTCGTTATGCATGTCTTTGGAATTGATGTGGGTGGATCAGGAATAAAAGGAGCTATCGTGGATGTTGTCAGTGGGAAATTGATTACCGAACGCAAGCGTTTGCCAACACCACCTGGTGCAAAGCCGGAAGAGGTGGCGAAGGTTATCAATGACCTTCTCAAAATGCACGGTTGGACTGGCCCTGTGGGGGTCGGCTTCCCGTCAGTGGTGATTTCGGGAGTGATTCACACTGCTGCAAATATTGATTCGGGCTGGATTGGAATTAACGGGGAAACATATTTACATGAAGTGACGGGGTGCCCAGTTTATGCGCTAAATGATGCGGATGCTGCTGGTTTAGCGGAGATGAATTTTGGAAGCGGGCGGGAGTACCAGAAAGGTGTTGTTTTGGTGTTGACCCTTGGCACCGGGATTGGGTCGGCAATTTTTACAAATGGTGTTTTGTTGCCCAATACCGAGTTTGGTCATCTGATTATCCGCGGGAAAGATGCGGAAAAGAGAGCCTCTGCTGCGGTTCGCGTTATGAAAAAGTTGTCGTACAAGCAATATGCGAAAAGATTACAGGAATATTTAAGTGAAATGGAGAAATTGATTTCCCCTGATGTAATCATTATTGGTGGGGGAATTAGCAAAGATTCAGCGAAGTTTTTCCCTTATTTGAGTACGCGTGCAAAGTTAATAACAGCCCACTTTCTGAATCATGCTGGCGTTATCGGGGCAGCTTATTATGCTGGACAGTGTAGTTTAGCCTCCCAGAATATTGCTGGTGAGAATTCCGCCGTCGGTTAGTTTTCTTAAGTCTTTGACAGCATTTTCAATTTCCTGAACTGTGACGGTTTTTTGGCTGTCTCGATGTTTCAGTTCACCATGTAGAGCTTTTTGGCGGGCCAATTCCAAAATGGACTGGTTGGTTTCTAAAGCCTGCCTGACCAGTTCTGCGCCGGCTGTATACCCGATCAGAGGGTTTAGGGCGGTGATGATGATTGCATTACGCTCCAGCCATCCTTCGGCTTTGGCTCGGTTTGCTGTAATGCCGCATACACAATGATTTGTAAATGCCCTAATTGATCCAATGGCAATCTGCATACTTTCAAAGAGGTTATGAGCGATAATCGGCATCATTACATTAAGCTCTAGTTGTCCCGCCTGAGCCGCTAATGCAATTGTCGTATCACATCCCATAATGTGATACATGGCCATATTAAGCATCTCAGCCATGACAGGGTTAACTTTGCCGGGCATGATGCTTGAGCCGGGTTGAACAGGAGGCAGACGAATCTCATCTAACCCTGTGGATGGACCGGAAGCCAGCAAGCGAATGTCATTTGCGATGCGTGTAAGGGTGATTGCCAGAGTGCGTAATGAAGCGGAGAAATCTGCTGCATCTGCCATGGATTGCATACACTCAAAAAGATTATTTGAGGTATAAAGCGTCAGATTGGTGATCTTTGACAGGCGCTCTACCATACGCACGTGATATTGGGGATGAGCATTCAAACCAGTCCCTACCGCCGTTCCGCCAATCCCTAGCCGGCGCAATCCTTCGGCGGCGCGTTGAATACGCTCACCATCGCGCTTGACTGCAACGGCATAGGCGCCAAATTCTTGTCCGAGCCGGATAGGCACTGCATCCTGAAGGTGCGTGCGGCCTGACTTAACAACATTGTCAAATTCGTGTGCTTTTTGGTCCAGAGCTTCAGTCAAGTCACGAATGACAGAGAGCAGTTCATCCAAGCGCCATAAACAACCAAGGCGAATTGCAGTTGGAATAACGTCATTGGTAGATTGTGACATATTGACATGATCATTCGGGTGTACGCGATACTCACCTAACTGTCCGCCCAGCAATTGCGTTGCTCGATTTGCAATGACCTCATTGGCGTTCATATTGTGGCTGGTGCCTGCTCCTGCCTGAAATGGGTCAACAACAAATTGATCATCCCAATCGCCACGCATAACTTCACTAGCAGCTTGAATGATTGCCCCGGCAATGTTTTTGTCGAGCAGACTCAGGTCTCGATTAACTTCTGCTGCAGCACGTTTAATCACTGCGACTGACCAGATGAAAGCGCGCCACGGGCGTAAGCCAGAAACAGGAAAATTCTCCACTGCCCGCTGGGTTTGAGCGCCATAAAGCGCCCTCGCTGGCACTTGGACTTCTCCTAATGAATCTCGTTCTATCCGAAAACCTACAACATTCATTTTCAAACCTCATCTTAATATCTAATAACAAAATAGAGGAAGTCAAGAGACTTCCTCTATGCCAGCCTGTTTTTCATCATCATCTACTTCAAGGCGTCATAACCTGGACCATCCTTGAAAAACGCAGCATTTGCGGCAATATCGGGGGTGAGATCGACCACTTCACCAGCCTGCAGAGTGCGGGTAGCTTCCAGATGAACAGGCTCGCCATTGTGGTTCTTTCCATCGTAAACTTCTGTAAAACCAGGAGTGCCGACAGGCATCGAAAGACGTTCACCGCCTTTTGCTTTGTATGCACTGGGCACCTCGTCTTCAGGGAAGATAGCTTCAAATGGGCACTCTGCTACACAAGCGCCACAATCAATGCAGGTGTCTGGATCGATGTAGTACCATGGATACTGATCAATTGGTTTTCCTGGTACGATGCACTCGACTGGGCATACTGTCATACAGCCGCCGTCACGTAAACAAAGACTGGTGATAACGTGGGTCATATCTTCCTCCTAAACTAAATTAAGTTGATTATGTTTCGATAAATCGCCGCTCAACCTCCTTCCAGTTGACTACATTCCACCAATTGGTCAGATATTCTGCGCGGCGATTTTGATACCGCAAGTAGTAAGCGTGTTCCCAAACATCTACACCAAGTATCGGATACAATCCCTCTGACAGTGGTGTATCCTGATTAGGGGTAGAATGGATAACCAAACCGCCGTCTGGTTTTTTGCTTAACCATGCCCAACCGCTTCCGAAGCGTGCCATACCGGCTTTTTCCAGTTCAGCTTTGAAGTTGGTAAAACTACCGAAATGTTTTTCAAGCGCTTCTGCTAGTTTTCCCTGCGGTTCACCTGCTGGAGCAGGTTGCATGATAGCCCAATAAATGTTGTGATTGTAATAGCCGCCGCCATTGTTGCGAACTGTAGTGCGAATTTCTTCGGGTATTTGATTGAGGTCTCGTAGAATATCCTCGATAGACTTCTCAAAGAAATGCGGGAACTTTTCCAAAGCGCTGTTAAGATTGTTAAGGTACGTCTGATGATGCTTGGTATAATGAATTTCTACTGTTTTTGCATCAATAGCTGCCTCTAATGCATCATATGCATAGGGGAGTGGTGGTAGTGTGAATGCCATAATTTGCCTCCTTATAGTTTACAATTGAAAATCAAAATTTGCAAGAGAAATCGAAATTATACTAATATTATCTAAATTGTATTTATTAAATCTCGATCTGTCAAGCAAACCTTTATGGAACATTCTACAAAGCCTAAGTTTTCTCCTTACTTTGTTGTTTTTGCCGGGGTCTTGGCTGTTTCAATGGCTTCTCTCTTTATTCGACTTGCCCAGAGAGAAGCTCCTTCACTCGTGATTGCTGCGTACCGCTTGGGCTTTGCAACGGTTATTTTGTCGCCGATGGCGTGGTTTCGGGCGCGCAATGAAATAAGACTCTTTTCCAGACGGGAATATTTGTTGTTATTGTTGGCGGGTCTTTTTCTTGCGCTACACTTTGCTTCCTGGATCAGCTCATTGCAATATACCAGTATTGCCAGCTCGGTTGTTCTGGTGACGACAACACCATTATGGGTGGCTTTGGCTTCTCCCTTCGTTTTAAAGGAGCGAGTGTCTTTTGGAGTGGCAATCGGTCTAATAGTCGCGTTAGCAGGAAGCGTTGTTGTGGGAGCAAGTGAGTCCTGCCAGCTCATCGAATTACCTAGAGCTTTGACTGAGGTTAACTGTTCATTGCCACAGGATGCAACCGTTGGAGAAGCCTTGCGAGGTAATTTTCTGGCGTTAGTTGGGGCTTGGTGCGCGGCGGGGTATTTGCTGATTGGGCGAAGGGTGCGCTCTTCTCTTTCCTTGCTTAGTTACACTTTTGCAGTCTACGGAGTGGCAGCAGTTATTCTTTGGATAGTGATCCTTCTATCCGGGCTACGTACTACTGGGTATTCAGCGTTAACTTATGTCTGTATGCTGATGCTAGCAATTGTTCCACAACTTATTGGTCACTCTTCTTTTAACTGGGCTTTACGTTATCTGCCTGCTGCCTTTGTATCGGTAACACTTTTGGGTGAGCCTATAGGTTCGTCGTTATTGGCAACCATTTTTTTGCATGAGGTGCCAACGTTGATGGAGGTTCTAGGTGGCAGTTTCATTCTGGTTGGCATATATCTGGTGAGCCGCACAGAAAATAAAAAGCATATTTGATGCTGATGGCGCACCCCGTTCAGGGAGATTCATACTCAATGGTATCCGTTACTTTTTTGTCATCATTTCTTGATAAGCGTCCATACAGGTAGTTTAATTCATAAATTCGTGCAGCCAGTGCTGAGTTGAAAGAGTCAGACGGAGCGCGCCAGCACCAGTTTCCGCTGGATTTGCTGGGGAAATTCACTCTACCTTCGCTGCCTAAACCAAGAAAATCCTGTAATGGTGCAATGGCAAATCTGGCAACCGAACTCCAAACCGCGCGGATCATGTCCCAGGAAATATCCTCGCCCGAACGTGCTAGATAGCGGCGGCAAAAGTCTCGTTCTCGCTCGGGTGCAGTCTCATACCAGCCACGCGCAGTGTCATTATCGTGCGTCCCAGTATATGCCACACAATTGACTGGGTAATTATGAGGGAGAAACGGGTCATGCGGATCAGTGGAAAAAGCAAATTGTAACACTTTCATTCCCGGAAGCCCGAAATCCTCTCTCAGCTTAACCACATCTGGTGTAATGACACCGAGGTCTTCTGCAATAATCGGTAGATCTCCCAGTGCATTTCGCACAGTTTCAAGAAATTTATGACCGGGTCCACGCACCCAGCGTCCCTTTTCGGCTGTTGGGTTGCCGGCTGGTATTTCCCAATAACCGGCAAAACCTCTAAAGTGATCTAGACGAATAATGTCTACCATTTGCAGAGTAGCTTGAAAACGACGCAGCCACCATGTATAGTTTGTCTTCTGATGCATTTGCCAGTGATATAATGGATTGCCCCAGAGCTGCCCAGTGGGTGAGAAATAGTCTGGTGGCACACCAGCAACCACTGTTGGCAAACCCTCTTCGTCCAGATAGAATAAAGATCGATTAGCCCAGACATCGGAGCTGTCGTAAGCGACAAAAATGGGTATATCCCCAATGATTTGAATCTTGTTTTGATTTGCGAATAACCGCAATGCTTTCCATTGCCGAAAGAAGAGAAATTGCCAGAAAATATGACGCAGAACAATCTCTCTATGTTGTTCCCTGAAGGACCTTAAGGCGTTGGGTTCGCGTTTACGCAACGGCTCGGGCCAGTCGCACCATGCAGTCCCTCCTTGGGTTTCTTTGATTGCCATGAACAACGCAAAGTTGTCCAGCCAATACTTATGGTCGTATTGAAACTCCTCAAATTTCTGTATCAGTTCTGATGGAGCACGTTTTTGAAAGTTTAGAAAAGCCTGTGTTAGCAAGGATAGCTTCCATGGTATCACGCGTCCATAATCTACACTACTATCTGCAAACGCTGGTCTGCCTAACAAATCTTCATGATCAAGAACCCCGTCTTCTACCAATGCAATTGGACTGATCAGGTATGGGTTGCCAGCAAACGCAGAGAAGCATTGATAAGGTGAGTCACCATATCCTGTTGGACCAAGTGGAAGAATTTGCCATAGGCTGCACCCTGATTCTTTTAGGAAAGTTATCCACCGATAGGCTTCTGGGCCAAGGTCGCCAATTCCGTCTGGCCCGGGTAGACTGGTAGGATGTAAAATGATGCCAGACGAACGTTTATAATTCATAAGGCAATCTCCGTGTTTGTATATATTCGCCGGATTTTACAATCTGTGCAGGGTAATCGGGTGGGATTACATCTGTAGCGATCATTGCACCTGCCTCTACCACCATTTTTGGCGCTACAACTGAGTTTTTTCCAATCATAGTGATCGTGGGTTGATCTGCGGTTACTTTGCCAAAAATTGCCTGTTCACCAATACGTGCGCGTTTATCAAGGATGGCATGTTCAAGCTTGGCGCCTGATTCAATAATCGCATCAGTTAATATGATTGATTCATATACAGTAGCGTTTTGTTGAATATGAACACCAGGGGAAAGAACACTACGGATTACTCTTGCGCCCCGCTCGATCACACATCCATCGCATATCATGCTGTTTTCTATCTCCGCACCTTTATGGATCTTAACGGGTGGTCTCTCCTCCGATCTTGTGTGAATGATCCAGGAACGATTATGAAGGTTAAAAGGCGGGTCAGGATCAAGTAAGTCCATGTGCGCTTTCCAATAGGAAAGAACAGTGCCAACATCCACCCAATAACCGGTAAAAGGATAGGCATAGACACGCTCACCGGCGCTGACCACTGCTGGGAGAATATCTTTCCCGAAATCATGAGACGAATCTTGTCTTAAATGGTCTTCCCAGAGAATTCGACCAAGAAAGGATTTATTAAATAGATAGACACCCATGTTTGCCAGGGTTGAAGGTGGTTGCTTGGGTTTTTCCACGAAAGAAATGACTCGTTGGTCTGGATTAGTACCGACAATTCCGAAGCGAGGAGCTTCTTCAATTGGGACTTGAATGGTTGCCATGGTCAGGTCGGCATTCTTTTCCATGTGAAATCGAATCATGCCGGAGTAATCCATGCTATAAATATGGTCACCCGAAAGAATCAGGATCAAATCCGGGTCTCCTCGTTTAATGAAGGAGAAGTTTTGTTGCACTGCATCCGCCGTACCTACAAACCAGCTTGAGCCGGGGGATTTATAGGGTGTGTAAATGCGTATACCGCCAGTGAAGTCCCTGTTTAAGTCCCAAGGACCTCCTGCGCCAATATGCTCGATCAAAGAATGGGGACGATATTGTGCGACGATCATGACGTCAAAGAGCTGCGAATTAACACAGTTCGAAAGTGTAAAGTCAATAATGCGGTATTTTCCAGCAAACGGCACCGCGGGTTTGGTGCGTTTTGCGGTTAGAACACCTAATCTTGTTCCTTCACCACCAGCAAGTATCAGCACCCGAGTTTTCATTGTGTGTTCTCCTTGAGCCTTAGGTAGAGTTTAGCGTATTCATTAGCAGAATGCTCCCAAGAGAAATCCTGTCGCATAGCATTTTGTTGAATTGTGCGCCAGAGTTTTTGATTTTTATAGTAAGAAAAAGCCAGTCTTAAAGATTGAGCTAGTTCTATAGCCGTGTTCGTTTGGTACAGAAAGCCAGTTTTTTGGCCATCCGGTCTATCTTGAATGGTATCCTTTAATCCACCAGTTTCGTGGGCAACCGGGATACATCCATATCTCATGGCGATCATCTGTACTATGCCACAGGGTTCGTAACGAGAAGGGATCAGAATCATATCTGCACCGGCGTATAACATGCGAGACAACTTTGGATCAAAGCGAATTGCAGCGCGTATGTGGTTGGGATATTTTTGTTGCATCTCGATAGCTGCGCGTTCCAACTGCGCATTCCCGGTTCCCAAAAGGATTGCCAACCAGCTTGTGTCAGCAATAAGCTCCAGACCTTCCAGCAACACATCTAATCCTTTTTGAAAATCCATTCGTCCAATAAAGGCAAGCAATGGAATAGCCGGGTCTTTTTTAAGTGAGAATTCCTCTAGGAGAGCCTGCTTGTTTACAGTTCGTTTATGGACAGAGTCAATGTTGAAGGGCAAGATAAGCGCTCTATCCTTCTGGGGATCCCAGCTAGTGAGGTCTAGACCATTCAGAATACCAGAAATTGTTGATTGTCTTGAAGCAAGAAATTCCTCTAAGCCACAGCCAAATTCAGGAGAAAGGATTTCTGCTGCGTAGGTTGGTGAGACGGTGGTAATCCAATCGGCACTTAGCAGTCCCAGAGGTAGCGGGAGATGGCGTGCCCAATCCGGCAAGGCTGGACTGCTGGTAGGTGGAAGTCCATAATCCGTCATTGCCTGACTAGCACCTTTTCCCATGAATGGGAGGTTATGTATTGTAAAGATGGAGCGCGTGTTGGTAAAAAACATATCACCAAGTCGGCTGCGGGAGAGCTGGTAAACAGCCGGTGCGGTGTGCCAGTCATGACAGTGAACAATATCCGGTTTCCAGCCCAAAAACCGCGCCAGTTCTAGTGATGCCAGAGAGAAAAAGACATACTTTTCCCCATCTAATGTCTCATCTTCGTTATAAACTTTTGGTGCCTGCCTGACAGGTTCTCCGTCAATCAAATAGGTCACCATACCATTTAGTTCGGTCTCGAAGACGGTTGCTGAAACCTTCCCTCTCCTGTTTTCGAGAGGAAATTCCGCGATTATTTTTGCTGTTGGCAATTTGTGGCGAATTGGCGCATGGAGTGGTGCGCATACACGAATATCTATTCTATATCCATTGATATTTTCTGGCGGCAGAGAAGCCAACGCTCGTGGTAAAGAACCACCAACGTCTCCTAGTCCTCCAATTTTTATCAAGGGATCAATTTCAGAAATTAGAAATAAAATGCGCAGTTCTTTAGTCATGGATTAACTCAATATAATCTTTTGAGATTGTTTCCGCTGAAGGCACGCCCAGAAATTCGATCAACTCAGGAATAAGGCGCGCTTTATATTCCGCATCTTTTCGACTCCAGGTTCGGCTTTTAACCTCTAAAAAATTGCCGAGCTGAGGCTGAATCATTGTGTCAACGTTGACATAGAACTCGGTATTTTTGTATCGAACTAAAAAGCGCAAGCGATCTTTTTCAACTTCTCGCTCTGAGGCGGGTTTGAAATATTCCCGGTAAAAGCGTAAGCTTTGTGTAGCTGGTGCGATAAAGCGACTGCGCGACAAAATCACTTGTTGAGGGAAGTGGTATTCACTGGTTTCACCAATATGTGTAAGGCGGGTTCTCACGTTGGTTACTTGCCCTGTCGGATTGATTAAGTGGTCTTCACGAAAGCGGATATGCCCCTGTTTTTGATCTTCAAAGCCAAAGTAGGTATCATATTGTTTGTAGTGTCGCTGGTAGATAATCTCTATCTCGGGTTTGTTAAGTGCCATGAGGATGGCTGAATTATCTTTGATAGGCACTTTTGCCTGAACTTCAAAGGATTCTTCTTCTGTGGCACCACCGATTTCGATCAGTTTGGCAAGGACAGATTGTTCGCGTTCAATCAAAAAGAGGTCTATTTTGTGCGCGTAACTTTGGCTTTCCCTGGTAAGTATCTCCTCATCCAAAGTTAACAATGCTTTGTCCCGCATGACAAATTTCCCATTGATCATGACATCGGTTACATCAGTTGACTTTGCGGCATATACAATTTGAGCATATACACTATGGGGGTCACGGGTGAAGTGCGGGGAATTGTGTATCGGGTTGATATGTACCAGTATCAAATCAGCACGCTTACCCGGTTCGATAGAGCCAGTTATTCCGTCGAGGTGAAGAGCTTTTGCGCCCAAGCGAGTAGCCATCAGCACGGCAATGGGTGCGGGGAGAGCGGTTGGGTCACCGCTGCTTCCTTTCGCAATGAAAGCTGCCAGTCGCATCTCTTCAAACATATCTAGGTCGTTATTCGAGGCTGGACCGTCCGTACCCAGACCGACATTAAGCCCCAACTCGATCATACGTTTTACAGGAGCAATACCAGATGCCAGCTTAAGGTTTGAGGATGGGTTGTGAATGACGCCAGCACCATGGTGAGTCAAAGTTCGGATTTCACCTTCATCAACGTGAACACAGTGGGCAGCGATCACGCGCGCATTAAAGAGGTTTTGTTTCTTCACGTATGGTATCACTGGCATCCCGGTCTGATTGCGCATGTTTTCAACTTCTAATGCGGTTTCTGCAAGGTGAATAATGAGAGGAATATCATACTCAACCGCCATTGATGCACAACTTTGGAGCAATTCTGCAGTACAGGTGTAAGGCGCGTGGGGGGCAATAGCAGGAACAATCAGGGGATGACCTTTCCAAAGTTTTACGTAATCCTGTGTGTATGCAAGTGACTCATCAAAATAAGATGCATCTGGAGTCGGGAACTTTAATATGGTTTCGCCACAAATTGCGCGCATACCAGCTTCTGCTGTTGCTTTAGCTACTTCTTCTTCAAAGTAGTACATGTCGCAAAAAGTGGTCACGCCGCTTCGGATCATCTCCGCACAGGCAAGCTGGGTGCCTAGCCGAACAAACTCTGGCGAGACAAATTTGCGTTCCACTGGCATCATATAGCCCATCAACCAGACATCTAAACGCAAATCATCGGCTAAACCGCGCAGGAGAGTCATTGGCACGTGAGTATGTCCGTTAATCAAACCAGGCATGAGCAATTTGCCTTTGCAGTCTACAACCTGTTCAGCGGTAAATTGTGACGTGATATCCTCTTGTTCACCAACGGCTACAATATTCCCATTTGAAACGGCTACGCTGCCTGATTTGTATTGTGTCAGCTTGTTGTCCATAGTCAGGACAATTGCATTGATAAAAAGCACTTCGGCAGTTTGCATTCTCTCTCCTTAAAAGACACAAGTTATAGGTTTCTACGCAAGTAATCTAGCGCCATATTGACCGACCAAAGCACAGCATTCGCGGGATGTCCGCCAAAGAAGCGGGAAGTTTCTTTGACTTGTTGGGGTAAGAACAGCACCAGACTTAATTCCAGCTTCTCGCTGCCGGGTTGCAGGCATGCACCGAAAATAATTTCGGTCCCAAACATCTGACGTGATTGGATAATTTGCTGATATTCAAGATTATTCTCACATTGCCGCGAGAGTATCTTGATTCCTGGGGTGACAGTGACAGCGGAAGGTTCGGTCAGTCGCGCGCTTAAAGCGCCTGACAACCCGCATTCTATTATGGTGAGATTCCAGCGCCGAGCCATTAGTTTTTCTATAACTACCTGTTCCAGAGTCGTTGTATCTGTACCGTAAATATGATCTCCGCACCTCTCCCGCACCACCGTTTCAGCAAGATTAATCAGGTGGTCAGCCTGCTCTTCGCTCTCTGCTTTTGCTGCAACACGAATATCAATTTGCCCGGGGTGCGCAAGCAAACCAACCGTAGGATTATCTTGAGTTTCCAGGTCGCTGATCCATTCGTCCACTTGCGATTCGCCAATACCCGCAAGATGAATCACACGTACTTTTATAAGGCTATGAAGGCGATAACGGTGTTTTAGATAAGGTAAAATTTGCTGTTTCCAGAGGTATTCCAGTTCTCTAGGAACACCTGGTAGGCTAATGATGGTTTGCAGTTCTTTTTCTACAATGAACGCTGGTGCAGTGCCAATTGGGTTTTCAACAGCAACCGCGCCTTTTGGAATATAAGCCTGACGGCGGTTATTTTCAGTTGCTTTTCGCCCATAGCGCGCAAAGCGGTTCTGGATTTGCTCCCATAACTCGGGGCGGAACTCAAGAGGTACACCTGCTGCCTGGGCGACTGCCTGGCGGGTAGGATCATCAATAGTTGGTCCCAAGCCGCCCGTGGTGATGACGAGGTCGGCGCGTGCCAAAGATTCCCGAACAGCCTGAGCAATTCGGTTAGGATTGTCACCAACGATTGTGGCGCGATACAAATCAATCCCAATATCTCTCAAGTGTCGTGCCAAATAACGAGTATTCGTATCTTGGATTTCCCCTAAAAGCAATTCGGTCCCAATTGCGACAATTTCAGCCGTAGTCATGATACCCTATAAATACCACTAAGTCTTGGACTGGTTTTTCTGATACAACAATACCTCGCGTATTTTTAGATCAGCATTGCGAATCTTACCCGCCAGGTCTGCAGCCAGGTTGTACATTACACGATACCCCAATTCCGGGTATGTATTGCAAAGCATAATCAATTTTTGTCTTGGAATTCGTAAGAGGATGGTGTTTTTTTCTCTGGCTTTTGCTGTTCCAGTTCGGATACCTTCATCTACAAGGGCAACTTCGCCAAAGGACTGTCCGCGTAGCAATCTGGCTACAGACTCAGAATGGACCTCTGTACTCATGTGCGGCGCAACCAGAGAAGGGCTAACTGAGATTTCAACTTGCCCGCGGTAGATAATGTATAATTCGTTCTCATGGGCATTTTCCTCAAAAATTGTTTCACCAGCCTGATAAATGCGTTTCTCACAGATATTTTCGATCAATTCGAGCTGGGTGGGTGTTAGGTTGTAGAAAAGATCCGTATCACGCAAGAAGTTCGTATATTTGCCCATCTTGACCTCATCAGTTGATAAGGCGAATACAGGATACACTTTTATAACGTTATTATATACTCTTCTAGAGATTTACGTTTGAGAGATGTAGGGATAGTGACAAAGTGCATGAAAGATCATAATCGGCTTATTGGACGTTGGGGAGAGCAGTATGCAGAAGCATATCTTGTTGATCGCGGGTGGATTGTACTTGACCGAAATATTCATACGCCGTATGGCGAACTGGATTTAGTGGTCAGACAAGGGGATGTGTTGGTTTTTGTGGAAGTAAAGACCAGAACCACTGATAGCTTTGGGTTTCCTGAGATAGCAGTTTCGCCCTCAAAGCAAGTTCGTTTGGTCCAGTCGGCTGAAGCGTATCTTCAGTCTCATGCCGACTTAGGTGATCTGTCATGGCGCATTGATGTTATTGCCATTGAGGGAAAGCCCAATGGTAAACTGGTGAAAGTTGAATGGTTTGAAAATGCAATTGGTTGATGTTCCTTCGCCGCTTCTGGTTATCGTTGGTCCAACGGCGGTTGGAAAAACTGAATTTTCGATTCGTTTAGCAGAGCGTTTGCATGGTGAGATTGTTTCGGCGGATTCGCGCCTCTTTTATCGCGGCATGAATATTGGCACAGCCAAACCTTCACAAGCAGACCGAGTTAGAGTGCCACATCATCTCATTGATGTGGTTGATCCCGCTGAAACCTTGTCTTTGGCAGTATTTCAGCAAATGGCGTATCAAGTGATAGCCGATATTCATGCCAGAGGCAAGCTTCCTCTTCTGGTCGGTGGCACAGGGCAATATGTCAGGGCGATCATTGAAGGCTGGAATCCACCCAAACAGCCACCGGATTTGCGGCTTCGAGATTTGTTGGAGAAATGGGCGAAGTCTATTGGACCGTTTGAGTTACATCGTAGACTGGCACTCATAGACCCAGAGGCAGCCAACAGAATTGACCCCAGGAATTTGCGTCGGACTGTACGGGCGCTTGAGGTTATTTTGCGCACTGGCAAGCGTTTTGCTGAACAGCGCCGGCAAACGACTTCACCCTATAGCGTTTTGATGGTTGGTTTAAGACGACCCCGCGCAGAGTTATATCATCGCATTGATGAGCGAATTGATCAAATGATCGCAAAGGGGTTGATTGAGGAAGTACAATCTTTACTTGACCGCGGTTATAGCCCAGATTTGCCAGCGTTCTCGGCGATTGGGTACCGCCAGATTATCCAATATTTACAGGGGAAATGTTCGCTTGAAGAAGCTGTTGCAGATATCAAACGTTCGACGCGCCAGTTTGTTCGCCGGCAGTCAAACTGGTTTAAGGATACTGATCCTTCTATCCATTGGTTTGATATGCAAGATGGAACACTGGAGCAAGTAGAAGTTCTTATCAGAAATCATCAGGTGTGGAGACGCTAATAAAACGTTCCACACCTGATTTTTTGCGTAAAAAATTAGTGCAAAACTGGCGCTGGTGTTCCACTCTTTTTAGGAACGGGGGGCGGAAAGATGGATTCAAACTCTTCTCTTGAGATTGTCTCTACTTCCAAAAGGCGTTGGGCAACTGCATCCAGCTTATCGCGATACTGGTTCAAAATTTCTTTGGCTTTCTGGAATGCTTCGTTAACCAAACGCCGCACTTCTTGATCAATTTGCATGGCAACTGCCTCAGAGTAATCACGTTGTTCGGCAATCTCCCTGCCAAGAAAAATCAGCTCTTCCTTTTGTCCGTAAATCATTGGACCAAGTTGTTCACTCATTCCCAGCCGAGTGACCATCGCGCGTGCTAATTGGGTTACCCGTTCGATATCATTTGAAGCCCCTGATGTAATATCATCAAAGACCAGTTCCTCAGCCGCACGCCCACCCAGCAAGCCTATCATCTCAGCCATCAGTTTTTTGCGAGACATAAGTATGCGGTCTTCTTGTGGAAGTGCCAGCGTATAGCCGCCAGCCATGCCGCGGGCAATGATAGAAACCTTCTGAACGGGGTCGGCTTCGGGCAGAGTATTCATGACCACTGCGTGCCCTGCCTCATGGTAGGCAACAATACGCTTTTCTTCTTCACTGATCAAACGGCTTTTGCGCTCAGGACCGGCAATTACGCGCTCAATGGCTTCTTCAAATTCGGTTTGGGTGATCACACGTTTATTGCGGCGCGCTGCCAAAATAGCGGCTTCGTTGACAAGATTTTCCAGATCAGCACCGACAAATCCAGGTGTGGCTCGAGCTAAAACATTGAGATCGACGTCAGGAGCCAGAGGTTTTCCCTTGACGTGCACTCTTAAAATAGCCTCGCGTCCCCGTACATCTGGACGATCCAGGATTACACGGCGATCAAAGCGACCCGGACGCAGCAGAGCTGGATCAAGGATGTCTGGACGGTTAGTGGCAGCCATAATGATGATATTGGTGTCCGTGTCAAAACCATCCATCTCAACCAACATCTGGTTCAGGGTCTGTTCACGTTCGTCATGGCTGCCACCCAGCCCGGCGCCGCGCTGACGACCTACTGCGTCAATTTCATCGACGAAGACAATACAGGGCGAGTGGCGTTTAGCTTGATCGAATAAGTCGCGTACACGCGAAGCCCCAACGCCAACGAACATTTCTACGAACTCTGAACCGGAAATTGAAAAGAAAGGAACACCCGCCTCACCGGAAACTGCTTTTGCCAACAGGGTTTTACCGGTACCTGGAGGTCCAACCAGCAAGACACCTTTGGGAATACGTGCACCCAGCGAAATAAACTTTTGTGGTTCACGCAGAAATTCGACCACTTCTTTGAGTTCTTCCTTGGCTTCCTCTATTCCTGCCACATCCTCGAAGGTGACAGTCGGTTGATCACCGGTAAACATGCGGGCGCGAGATTTGCCAAATGACATTGCAGCGTTATTGCTGCCTTGTGCTTGACGGAATATAAAGAAGAATGCCCCTGCCAAAATTAAGAAGGGTAGAACGTAACCAAGAACGGTTAAAATACTCATCCACGCGCTGGGCGGTTTGATTTCAATATCCACTTTGCTAGAAGTCAGTTGTTCAGGAGTTACTCCCAGTTGTAGCAGTTGTTCGACTAATGTGGCGCTGGATTCTTTCGTTGATTTACCCTGAGAACCATCGGCGAAAGTTATTGTCAAGCGGTTTTCGTCCTCGACGATACGCTTGATATTTCCAGCTTTCAGTTCATCTGCTACTTTGTTAATTGATAAAGCTTCCTGTCCTGTTCCTTGAACGCCAAAGCTGTAAATTAACATTGCAATAATGGCAATGAACAACAGAACATAGATGAAATAAGATTGATTACGAGAATTCACATAAACCTCCCAAGTTTTCGCAAACTGAATCGTAGCTTGCGAAACTTTCACTTGGATTATACCAATCTCTATACAGTGTTGCCAGATATTGAATAGTGTCTGTGCAAATAATTAAGAAGATTCTTATAAAATTTGTTGTGTGTCCAGATAATTATATGTTCGTCTAAAATAATATGTCAGTGAACGTGACTGTTCCGAAACTGGTCAACTTAACTGGCAACCGCTATATCTGGCTATCAAATCAATACCGTCCATTATCCCCCAAATATGGAGGGGGTGAACGCTTATCTACCAAATTTGGAACAATCACAAGCAAACTTGTGATTGACTTATTATTTTACATCATCTATACTGTGAAAGGGCATTGAGATGAGTTTTGTTTATTGATAAGTGGTAAGGAGGTGTTAAAAATGGGAATGTATCAACCATTCGGTGAAGAAAAGACTGAGCCCTTGGGTGATAATACGCAGGATAGAGAGTTGCCTCGTGCAGATGAGAGCGAACAACCGATTGTTTCAACAGAGCCAATTGTGGGCGAAGAAGGGGAACTTCCAGGTGTTGGGGGGGTGATTGGGGGTGAGGCTGAAGTCATCAGAGATGAAGCGATGCATGCCTACGAGCCAATGATAACGGAAGAAGAATTGGGTAGTGGTGTCCCATTGGAAGTGGTGCCCATACCTGCATTGCCCGCAGACGAAAAAATGTTGGACAGGCTGATCCTGCGTGCCCGTATTGATCGGTTCTGGCAGAGGACCGAAGAAGCGCAAAGCAGAATTAACCGAGAAATTAACAATATAGAATTAGCTGCTAGTCTGCTTAACCTCATTCAACAGGCACGTAATTATTTGCTGGCTGGTAAGGAAAATTATGAAGAAGCCGATAGGTTGCTGGCGGAAGTTGAGCATCGTCTGGATTTTATGCCGCGCATGCGAGAGTCTTCCAAGAAATATGTTCCATGGATTCTCGCGTATGAGGTTTTATGGCTGCTTTTTCTTGGGGCAATGTTTTATTTTGTTAACATTGCCCCAAGCGCTTCTTTGATTAGCCGCGTGGTCATGTCTATCAATGTTGCTCAACTGATCAATTCTATGATTTGGGGTGCCATGGGGGGAATTGTTGGAGCGTTGTTTGTATTGTGGCGACATGTGGCTGATTGGCAGGATTTTGATCATCAACACGCTCTATGGTACTATACCAATCCCATTCTGGGTGTTCCTTTGGGTGCTTTTATATTTATTGTGATACAGGCGGGCTTTTTCACCCTGACGGCTGGTAGTAGTTCAGAGGTAACTGTCATAAACTCTGCGCTTGTTGTATATCTGTTGGCTTGGGTGGCTGGTTTCCGTCAGAATCTTGTTTACGATCTGGTGCGCCGTATTTTGGGCGCTTTTCGGGTGGAACCCCCTACAAACGGTACAAGAGGGACTTCCGGCAGAGAAGTGCTCACACCTGGCAATGGCAGAGGATGATTAGCGGTGTACGTTTGGTGCAAAAATGTCTGGTAATGGATGGCATTGACCGCAGCCAATTTCTGGTTGTTTTACATTGGCTTTAGTGAGTGTGCAGTGTGCTCTGATTTTTACACGTCGTCCCAATCCAAAGGCGAGTCCTGTAACATTAGCAGATAAAACCATATTTGTACAGGCATTTGCCTGAAGAATACGGGGAACAGGGCAGGTTTTACACAGATTGGATGTCCAATGATGCGGTGATTTTGTGTTGCCAATCAAGCGGCATTCTTCGAGCTTTCTACCCCGGTAATAATCCCCGTAAAAGAACCGACATTCAAATCCAGCGGGGGTACGCATGAGAGTTGCTCCTTAAATTTTTAGAGTCTGTCTCCTGTGATCAGAGACAGACTCTAAACGATTTTTTACCAATTTTAGACACGGGTAACATATGTACCGGTACGCGTATCTACTCTAATCGTATCGCCCTCATTAACAAAATAGGGCACATCCACTTCTACACCGGTTTCCAATGTGACTCGCTTTGTAACGCCTGTGGCAGTATCACCTTTGACTGCAACATCAGCTTGTGTAACTTTCAAGTCAACTGATGTGGGTAGTTCAATATCAATCACCTCGTTATTATAGATAGTGAGTTTTACTTCCATTCCCTCTTTCAAAAATCCTGCCGCATCGTCAATGACTTCTGCTGGCACAGCGGGCTGCTCATAGGTTTCGGTATTCATGAAATAGAAAAAGGGGCCGTCTCGGTAGAGATACTGAACAGTCTGGTATTCAAGACGCACATCTTGCACCCGGTTGCCAGAAATAAAAGTCTTTTCAATAGTGGCACCAGTACGAAGGTTGCGTGCTTTGATACGAATAGTTGCATTTCCACGCCCAGGTTTATTATGTTCATAATCTAAAACTTTATATAGGTTCCCATCCAACTCGAATGTAACACCTTTACGAAGATCATTTACATCAATCATAGTTTTTACCTTTGGAGTTCTTAGTTTGGCTGATTGATTATATCGCAGGGCATGAGGGTAAGCAAGAGAGCATGCTATAATACTTTGATGTAGACTGGTTTTGTAGAACTTTTTAATTGGAGGGATTGCTTATGAGCATGCCTGCCAAAACTGGAGTATCAACAACAACCCCTGGTAACTCGATACCGGTTACTGGTGGTCAATCGGCTTATCTTCCACCACCAGTCCGTAAGGTTGAGGATACGGGTCTATCTTTCTTGTGGCTACAAGATCTTGTGCTGAAGGTAATGTATTTTCAGGGCTATCTGAGTGGATTTAAAATTGCTGAAGAAGTCGCTCTACCTTTTACCGGTGTAATTGATCAGGTTTTGGATGCTTTGAAGCGCGAAAAGTTAATTGAGGTGCGTTCTTCTCAGACTGGAATTGGTGAGGGTGCTTATCAGTATGCTATTACGGGGGCAGGAATTTCCCGTGCACGCGAAGCGCTCGAACGAAGTCAGTATGCAGGTCCAGCGCCTGTACCTCTATCGGCTTATAACGAAGCCTGCAGAAAGCAGAGCCGTGGACGGTTGCAAGTGACGAGTCGGATCATGAGACAGGTATTATCTTCACTGGTACTTTCTGAAAAGACGTTTCATAAGTTGGGGCCTGCGGTTAATTCTGGCACTTCAATTTTTCTTTTCGGACCTCCCGGGGACGGAAAGACAAGCGTAGCACGTGCAATCGGCAATTTGGTGCTAAGTCAGACAATTTACATTCCCTATTCAATTTATGTTGATGGACAGGTGATCAAACTGTATGACACGAATAACCATCAGGCGGTCCCGGAAGATGAAGTCAGCCCGTTGGGCACAGGAGGGTTACGCAGTGGAACGCGGCGCGATCTGCGCTGGATTCGCATTCGCCGACCTTTCGTAGTGGTTGGAGGCGAGCTGACATTGGCAGGGTTGGATCTGGTTTTTGACGATGTTCACAAGTATTATGAAGCGCCTTTCCAGGTGAAAGCGAATGGTGGCATTTTGCTGATAGACGATTTTGGCCGTCAGTTAGTTCGGCCGCGGGATTTGCTCAATCGTTGGATTGTACCGCTTGAGAGTCGTTTTGATTATCTCACACTACACACTGGGCGAAAAATCGAGGTTCCATTTGATGTCTTAATTATCTTCTCCACCAATCTTCCTCCAAAGGAGTTGGTGGATGAAGCTTTTCTGCGCCGGTTGCGGCATAAAGTTGAGATTGGCGATCCCAATTACGAGGAGTACCGCGAGATTTTTCGCCGGGTTGCGGCACAAAAAGGTATTGCCTACAGCGATCAGGGATTGGCTTATTTGCTGCAAGAATGGTACATCAAGCGTAACCGAAAATTACGCGCTTCTCATCCACGTGATATTTGTGATCAAATTTTAGATATTGCTCGCTATATGGCTGTTGAACCTGCAATGACACGCGAACTCATTGATAGGGCAGCCGAGTCATTCTTTGTAGAACTATGAATTTTATTTACCAGTTCACAAGGCCAATCGTATTCGCACATCGCGGTGCTTCGGCACATGCTCCTGAAAACACGTTAGCAGCTTTCAAGCTGGCAGTTGAACATGGCGCGGATGCTATCGAGCTAGATGCAAAGCTTTCAGCAGACGGCGAGGTTGTGGTTATTCATGATCAGACTGTTGATCGAACGACAAATGGTCATGGAGCCGTCCGGCAATTGAAGTTGGAAGAGTTGAAGAAATTGGATGCGGGATTGCATTTTAGCGCCCAGTTTGCTGGCGAACGCATCCCGACGCTAGCAGAGGTTTTTGAGGCAGTCGGGAAGAATCTTTTTATCAACATCGAGCTTACAAATTATGAATCCCGCAAGGATGGGCTTGTTGTCCGGGTGGTTGAGCTGGTAAAAAAATATCACATGGAAGAGAGGGTTTTGTTTTCTTCCTTTTTTGCCGGTAACCTTATTTGTGCAGGAAACCTGTTGCCCGAAGTGCCGCGCGGAATACTTGCAGAGGAAGGCTGGTCAGGATGGCTAGCTCGTTCTGCGTTGCGTCAAAGGGCTGCTCCTCATGCTTTACATCCTTACTTTGCTGATGTAACCAGAGAACTTGTTAGAAAGCATCACAACTGGCAGCGAAAAGTCTTTGTATGGACCGTTAATGAAGAGAGCGAGATGAGACGTTTGTTTGACCTTGGTGTAGATGGGGTATTCACTGACGATCCTCGCCTTGCTTGGCAGGTTTTGGGGATGATATGAAACATTCCATGATACCTCACAAGGTTTACCGTTTGTTAGCAATATTTACTATTGTTATGGTCTTGATTCCACAAGTTAATCTGGTCTCTTGGGCAAAACCTTTGCATCAAGATGCAGATGTCTCCAAACTTGCAGAAATCTTGCTAAAGAAAATGACACCCCAAGAGCGTGTAGGGCAGTTATTTTTAGTTACTTTTAAAGGACGACAAGTGACCCCGGAGAGCCAGATTTATGACTTGATCGTTCGTCATCACGTTGGTGGGGTAGTTCTACGTGCGGCAAATGACAATTTTGTTGGACCTGAAAACACCATACGTGAAGCATATTCATTAAACTCCCAACTACAAAAAAGCGCTTGGGAAGCTTCAACAATCAGTCTAACAGATTCGATTACAAAAACCAGCTATACTCCTCAATATGTGCCTTTGTTTATTGGTATATCTCAAGAGGGTGATGGGTATCCTTATGATCAGATTTTGAATGGGCTAACCCCTTTACCAAACCAAATGGCCATCGGTGCCACCTGGAAGCCAGAACTGGCGCGCTCGACAGGAATTGTTTTGGGACAGGAATTACAAAGGTTAGGTTTCAATTTGCTTTTAGGCCCATCACTGGATGTTCTGGATGTGGTGCAAACGGGTAGTGGAGAAGATTTGGGTACGCGTACATTTGGCGGTGATCCTTACTGGGTAGGTGAAATGGGGAAAGCTTACATTGGTGGGTTGCACTACGGCAGTGCTCAGAGACTGGCGGTAATAGCTAAACACTTCCCTGGACGAGGTGGTTCGGATCGCCAACCAGACGAGGAAATTGCAACCGTGCGCAAATCACTGGAACAACTGAAGCAAATTGAACTGGCACCATTTTTTGCTGTGACCGGTAACGCGCCAAATGGCGAGATGACCACAGATGGTTTGCTAGTTTCCCATATCCGTTATCAAGGGTTTCAAGGAAATATTCGTGCTACGACTCGTCCAGTGAGTTTTGATTCTGCTGCTTTTGATCAGTTAATGAGTCTTCCAGCTTTTTCAACTTGGAGAGAAGGGGGTGGAATTGTTATCAGCGATGATCTGGGTAGCCAGGCAGTACGACGTTTCTACGATATTACTGGGCAGTTTTTTGATGCCCGGCAGGTAGCGCGCAATGCGTTTCTAGCAGGGAACGATATACTCTATGTGGGTAACTTCATCTCCTCAGGCGATCCGGATAGTTATACGACGATTGTCAAGACCTTGGAGTTGTTCACACAGAAATATATTGAGGATGCAGAGTTTGCGGAACGAGTTGACACATCCGTAAAGCGCATCCTAACTCTCAAATACCGCCTATATGGTTATTTTGAGATTGAAAATGTCATACCGGGATCAGAGGGATTAGACGAGATTGGTAAATCTCAACAGATTTCCTTTGAAATTGCTAAACGTGCAGTTACGTTGATCAGTCCTTCACTCCCGGAGCTTGCCACAACGTTGCCGAATCCACCCACAAGCAGGGAACGTATTGTTTTCCTGACCGATGCGTTGCCGGAACGACAATGCAGTCAGTGTGTTGAACAATATGCCTTTCCGGTAGATGGATTACAAAAAGCGGTTATTCGGTTGTATGGTCCCCAGATTGGCGGACAGGTTCTTCAATATCGCCTTTCGTCTTACTCGTTTGCTGATCTTTGGGGGATGTTGAACGGGATACCAGACTTGCCACCCATAGAAGATGACTTGCGTGCTGCTGATTGGATCGTCTTTGCTCTCTTAAATGTTCAGCAATCCCGTCCAGAGTCTTTGGCTTTGCGTCGTTTTCTTTCTGATCGCCCTGATCTATTTAATAATAAGAAGGTAGTTGCTTTTGCTTTTAACGCGCCATATTATCTGGACGCGACAGATATCTCCAAATTATCCGCATACTATGGTATCTATAGCAAGTCTCCGGCATTTATTGATCTAGCGGCGCGGGTGTTGTTTCAAGAGCTAAAACCAGCAGGTGCCTCGCCGGTTTCAATACCGGGTGTAGGTTATGATTTAATTACCGCGATGTCCCCAGACCCTTCTCAAGTGATCCCTCTGTTTCTGGATTTACCAGACTCAACTGGCCTGTCAGCTTCCAATGCTACGCTAACCGCAACAGCAGAACCAACAAAAATAGTTAAATTCAGTATTGGCGATGTACTTCCGTTGCGTACTGGCATAATTTATGATCATAATTACAATCCTGTACCAGATGGAACGGTTGTGCGATTTTTGTTTTCGGATGGGGGGAAGAGTGAAGTCATTCAGCAAATAGAGACAGTAACCAGTGGGGGTGTTGCTCGTGCAAGTTATCGGATTCAAAATCAGGGGGTGTTAGAAATTCGTGCCGTTAGTGATCCAGCGCTTACCTCTGAGATAATAAGGCTGGATGTGACCAATGGGCCTAGTGCGGTCACTGAAATTGCACCTACTGTTGTACCAACCGCTACTCCTGAGAACACTAAAACTGCCACTCCTGTTATCGAGCCAACAGAGGTGTCGGAAAATATACCTCTCGTGAAGGCACAAACGGCAATTGGGTTTTTGTCAATTTTTCTAGTCTGGTTGGGAGCATTTGGTACTTTCCAATTTGCCAGAAGAAAATTTTCACTGCGTTTGGCGACGAGATGTGGGTTATGTGTTGTGATTGGGGGATTTACAGGGTATCTGCTACTGGCATTATTTTTCCCCAATGTTTATCATACAAGTTTGGGTATTCGTGTTTTGAGCGTTGTCTTTGGTATGAGCGTAGGCGGAGCAGTGGGTTTCTGGCAATGCTACCGTTCTCTAGAGAATAAACGAGGATGAACCTTGTTTGATTAATGCATAATGATCATCACAAGCATCAGTAGTGTCAATCCTATCGAGATCCACCATAGGATACGCTCTGGATCAGATCTTAATACATCATGCAGTTTTATTGGTCTGGCTATTGGGCGAGTGAGCGTTGGCTGATCACCGACCAACATATGTCGAAATGCTTCTACATTTTCAGGGCGCTGATCCGGATGCAAATTCATTGCTTCTAAAATGGCGCGCTCAGTACGATTGCTGATTGCGGGGTTAATTTGGCGGGGTGGTATCAAACTTTCTGGGTTCAGAAACCGTTCTCGAGCATCAGCGGGAGGTGTGTTGGTTAACAAATGATACAGAGTTGCCCCAAAAGCATAAATATCGCTACGAATATCTGTATGCCCACTATCGCCCCCATATTGTTCCAGTGGTGTGTATAAAGCTGTTCCCTGACCCTGTAGAATGGTGATTGTCATCTCGCCGGGTGCCAACAATTTAACCAAACCAAAATCAACGAGTTTCAATAAACCGCTAGGAGTTAATTTCAAGTTGCTGGGTTTTATGTCTCTATGCAATATTGGTGGATTTTGGCTGTGAAGATAAGCCAATGCATCTGCAAGCTGATTCGCCCAGTTTAAGACATCGCCCTCAAATAAAAACTCTCCTTTTTGACGGGCTTCCATCATTAGCGTCCGCAAATCTTTACCCGGAACATAATCCATTACCAGGTAATCCCGATTGCCGATTGAAAAAAAATCAGAGACTTTT
The DNA here is from genome assembly GCA_034434695.1 of Anaerolineaceae bacterium. Lineage (GTDB taxonomy): Bacteria > Chloroflexota > Anaerolineae > Anaerolineales > Anaerolineaceae > DYEC01. The sequence goes on along the minus strand of DAOTYY010000113.1, from coordinate 16,915 downwards.
GGAAGATTGGGGTGGTCCAGTCTGGCTAGAACAGTTGCTTCTCGAAAAAATTGTTCGCGGGCTTGCCGTAGTAATTCCGGTGACAATGAGCGGTCGTGTTCGACTTCTTTGAGAGCGCATTGCCGTCCAGACAGCCTCAGATCATCTGCCAGGTAAATGCTTCCCATCCCGCCCTGACCGATGATGCGATTAATGCGGTAACGCCCGCGCAAAATTTCCCCAGCCTTAAGGGGAACCGGCATTGAATAAAATCCTCACTTTCTCGAAAGTCAGACCACCAAGACCGTGGTTGTTTTTCGGCGTTTTTTTGTCAGGTCTCTAACAAGTTTTCTGTAGTGGTTATAATAATAAAGTATATCTTATCAAAGCCGGTTTGATAAGATAAATATGGCGATTGGGTTAAATAAGTCCGCCCGACCTTTAGCGGCGACAAGATGCAATAAATGCTGGAGGTGGACATGGAACATGAAAATATGAATATAGAGCTACCTGTCCTTATTGGGCAAACGGGACCATTAAATGGTCAACGCTGGCTTATCGGACAGGTCTTAACCATTGGCAGAGATGCAGAATGTGACATTGTTGTGCCAAATCGTCAGGTGTCGCGGTTTCATGCCCGATTAACACCTTCCAGTGCGGGGGTGCTTTTGGAAGACCTGGCAAGCAAAAACGGTACATATTGCAACGGTCAAGCGGTAACCGCCCCGATATATTTGCAAGATGGTGATTCATTACAGATTGCGTTGATTCAAAATTTTGTCTTCTTAAGTTCCGATTCAACAATGCCAGTTGATCATGGTCGACTGCCACTTTCCAGTCGCGCCGGACGTTTGGTTTTGGATGAACGGTCGCGACGAGTGTGGGTTGCTGCAAAAGAGCTTGTACCTCCCCTTTCTGCATCACAGTTCCGCCTTCTGCACATTTTATATCAATCTGCCGGAGAGGTAATTGACCGGGAGAAACTGGTGCACGCAGTCTGGAGCCAAGAGGCTGATGGCGTTTCTGAACAGGCGTTAGATGCACTGGTGCGCCGGCTACGAGAGCGACTGGCATCTGTTGACCCAACACACCAGTATGTGATTACAGTTCGAGGACATGGGCTGAGATTGGACAATCCAGCAAAGTGAAAAGGGTGAACTCCAGTTAGATGCCCACTCTTGGAAATTATTTATATCTCTCTTCTTACTTTCTCAGGTTTTGTTGCATTGAAAAGCGCAACACTTTACGGTAAATTTGTTGCAGCTTTTCTTGGATCTCTTTTGGCTGATTTTGGTCACTTTGTGAGGCAAGAGAAGCAAGCAGTGCTAAAAACTCCGGGGTGATTTGCTCGACGTTTTTCTTCAGGACTTGCTCAAGCTCCTGATCGCTCTGCACTGAAATTAATTCTTCTACCAGAGCAACTTCCGGCGGGGGGGTGCTATATTTCTTTAGCACATCTGCGACTCTTTGCAATTTGCCCATTTTTTCGAGATTGACATCCTGACGGGCATTTTCAATTTCATTTTCCAGAGCTTGCATGAAATACTCATCGATTTCCGGGATTTTTGCCTCAAGGGCTTTTTCGAGGTCCGGCGCCTCAAGAATTTTTTCCAATTCCTGATGTGCCTTTTCTTTTTGAGCTTTGATCGCCTGATTAATTTCCCGCGTTTGCGCCAGTAGTTTTTCGCGTAATTCAACTAGTTTTTGCCTCTGATCAGCTTGCGCTTTTTCTATCCGATCGGTCAATATCTGGAAGAAACTGTAATCCAGAGCGCTATGTGTCATATTAACTAGTGTAGTCAAGCGTGTTTCTGAAGGCGCCTCAATCATCAGGTCAAGTAGCATCTCGCGGGTTAATCCTTTCTTGCTTGCCTCCTGAAGCGATTTAACAGCGGCTTCAGTTTCTTTGACTTGAATGCTCAATTGGCGCCCAAACTCCGTTTCCGTCATTAATTCTTTTTGCAGGTTTGCCAATGCTCGCGCACTGTTTTGATCGCCTTGGGCAAGTGAGATTTCAACCAACCTGCCAAGAAGAGTGAAAAACTCCGCATCAATTAACTTCTCTTCCTGATGGATAATTTCTTTACGAGTGTCTGCCGCAGAGATGCTCAGCAGCCTTTGAAGCAGGTTAAGGCGATCTTGTTGAGCCTGAAGCATTTCCTTGGTGATACCGTCAGCCTCCAAAATACGTTGAATTAGCGAATCGAAGGTGAACATTGGTTGGGGGTTGAGCAGGTATGCCATGCGTTTTTCTGGAGGCAAGCGGTTGATTACCTGATTAATTAACGGACCTATCAGCCTTTCTTGTTCGTTGGCAGACACGCCCAGTTCAGGAGGAAAATAAGTTAGCAGTAACTGTTTTTCTGGGTCGTGATAAACAATCGGTGTACTGACAGCACCTTGGTAGCCACAGTTGGGGCACTGAACGACATTTGTAATACCGCTAAGCAGGCGTTGTTTGGCTCTGGGATCAACTGCCAAATCAAATAATTGCTCGATTTCTGCTAAGACAGGCTGACGGCATCGTGGACATGCAGTTGTTTGGGGCATAGTTTAGACCTCACTAATGTAGTAGTCAGATCATTATACCACTTTGTAACATTCGATTTGACGTGGCAGTGAAAAGCACATTCTCGTTCCTTTGCCCGTTTCCGTGTCTACCCATATTTGTCCACCATGCGCTTCAACAATGGCTTTTGCGAGATATAACCCCAAACCGGCGCCCTTGGTTTGCCGGGTTGTGGCAGTAGGCGCACGGTAGAAACGGTCAAAGATATGGGGGATGTCTTCGGGCGCGATGCCTGGGCCCTGGTCACTCACACAAATGATGACAACCTCCTGTCGTACCTGACCGCTAATACGAATCTCCCCTTCGGGTGAGTACTTGATGGCGTTGGAAATCAGGTTTGATAACACCTGTTCCAATCTACTTTCATCTGCCAGAATGACAGGAAAATCTTCTGGAAAACTGACTACGATCTGATGTTGGGTTGTTTGGGTTTGTAGCCGTTTAGCAAGCCGCTTTGCAATTTCTGGTACCAAAACATCCGAGCGTTTCAGTTTCAGCCCACCTGCCTGTAAACGGGACGCATCCAACAAGTTCTCAATCAAAAGGGTTAAGCGGTCAGCTTCTTCTTCGATCACTGCTAGGCTGTCTTCAATGATAGAGCGTTCCCATCTGGCATCTTCTCGACGCAATGTGCTGACATACCCCTTGATTAGCGCCACTGGTGTGCGAAGCTCATGACTGATAACAGAAATAAAAGTGCTTTTGAGTTCCTCAGCCTGCCTGAAGCGGGTGATGTCTCTCACGGTTGCAATTGTGTTGAGCAAAACGCCTTCGGAAATCAAGGGAGCATAGGTAATGCCCACTGGTAAAGGGGGCAGATTAGGGCGCTTCAAGTCACCCTCAATATACAGGTACGCATGGGGTGTTAAGGGCCAGCCATCTGCCTCTGCCTGTTCAAGCGTGGTGCCTTGTGGCGGGCTTGCCCACTGGATAATTTCTTCGTGGTTTTTCCCCTGGATTTCCTGGGCAGAACGATTAATCATCCTGGCAAAGGATACATTACAACGTTCGATTTTGTTTTGTGGTGTCAGGATCAAAATTCCATCTGCGGCGGTATCTAACAAAGCATCCAGGCGTTGCTTCTCACGGCTGAGTTGGGTATAGAGCTGCGCATTTTGAACTGCTATTGCCGCTTGGTTGGCAAAACTACGCAACAAGGCTCGATCATTTGCAGAAAAGACTCCTGGATAGTTGCGAAAAATATAAATGACACCAACAACAGTATTGCGGGCAACCAATGGAAGTCCTACACCGGTTAGTAGGCCGAAGCTGGCAGCAAAGGTCAACTCTTGTAGAATGCGGTTGATCTCGGGAAGCTCAATAGATTCCGGGTCTTCAGCATCCGAACTGATTTGCGCCAAATAGGGTTCGATAAAGCGCAGAAAACCAGCCGGCAGCCCCTGTGAAACGCGCACGCGCCAGCCTCCCAGCTCGCTTCGCAGGGCTATTAAACCAGCATGACCAGCAAGCATTTCAATCGAGATAGCAAGAACACGGTTCAACACCTTGTCCAGGTCAAGTTCTTGGGTAAGGGCTTGCGCTAGTTCCAGCAGGTAATCACGCTGACGAACGCGAAAATCTGGTAGCATGGTTAATGTTTTCCTCAGCTAGTGTTATCGCTTCCTCTAACATGTCCAATCCTTCGTCCATTTCTGTCTTGGTTATGCACAAGGGTGGGGAAATTCGAAGGGTGGATTTGCTGCAGCCCAATGTGAGTAGCCCCCTTTCAAATGCTAATTGAACAATTTGGTCGCGCAATGATTCTGCTGGTTTCTTACTTTCTCGGCTCTCAACGAACTCAATGCCAATCATCAAGCCAATTCCGCGCACCATGCCAATCGATGGATGATTTTCCATCATTTGTCCTAATCTGCTCAATGCATAAGAGCCAATACAGGCAGCATTTTCCATATACTCATTCTCGATCAACTCCAGTGTTGCTAGTGCAGCAGCGCAAGCCAGGGGATTACCTCCAAAGGTGTTGCCATGTGAGCCGCGAGGCCAGGTGGCGATATGTTTTCTCGCTACCATGGCTCCCATTGGCATCCCTGAAGCAATTCCTTTGGCAATGCAGATAATGTCTGGTTCTGCACCAAAATTCTGAATTGCCCACCATTTACCCGTTCGTCCTACACCTGACTGGACTTCGTCCGCGATCAAGAGAATATCATACTGGTCACATAATTTGCGTAAGGCTGGAAAGAAACCTGGAGCCGGCACAATATAGCCGCCTTCTCCCTGAATCGGCTCAACCAGAATACCTGCCACTTCGTCCGGGGGTAAAATTCGTCCCAAAATTTCTTCTTCAATGTAACGGGCAACCGTTTCACCATAATCCTCACCCGGAAGACTTTGCAAAACGGGACGATAAGGATCTGGGTAAGGAACATGATAAACGCCATTCAAGAGCGGAAAGAAGCCTTTATGATAGGCATTTTTGCTGGCTGTGAAGGTGACTGCGCCCATCGTGCGGCCATGAAATCCCCCGAAAAAGCCAATGAAAGCCGTTCTGCCCGTGTAATAGCGTGCCAGCTTTATGGCAGCCTCTACACTTTCGGTGCCGGAATTTGTCATGAATGAGACCGCATCTTCTTTGAAAGGCGTAATTTGATTGAGTTTTTCTCCAAGCTCTACCCACTTCGGGTGATAAAAGTCTGAAGAGATGTGAAGAAATTTGTCAGCTTGTTCCTTGATTGCCTGGACAACTTGTGGGTGACTATGGCCGGTTGAAACCACCGCAATACCAGCCGCAAAATCCAGAAAGCGATTGTTGTCGACGTCCCAAACTTCTACCCCGCGACCGTGATCCATCACAAAGGGGTAGATTCGGGGGTAGCAGGGGGCAATTACAGCCTGATCGCGTTCTAATATTCGCTTTGCATTTGGCCCTGGTAGATTGAGAGGTTGCATAAATAATCCTTTGGGATTGCTCAAAATGATTGAGGTTTCAGGATTATTATAACATTGCCAAAAAAGTCTGTTTTTTCAAGCTGGTTTTGAGAGTAGGATATAATTACATGAGTATGCGAAAATGTTGGCGATATTTGCAAGCGAACCCCCTTAATTTTTTGTTGGTCGCCTTCCCATTGGCGATTCTTGCAAAAATCCAGAACTGGAATTCGATCTGGATTTTTTCGCTTTCGGCAATCGGTGTAATACCATTTGCCGGTCTGATAGGCGAATCAACCGAAGCGCTGGCATCTTACACCGGTCCCAAACTAGGCGGCTTGTTGAATGCGACACTTGGCAATGCCGCCGAACTGATTATTACCCTGACTGCTATTCGAGCCGGGCTGTTGGAACTGGTCAAGGCTTCCATTACCGGCTCCATATTAGGTAACCTGCTTCTGGTCATGGGATTTGCCATGTTGCTGGGCGGGATCAAAAATGGGAAACAGAAATTTGACCGCCGTCAGGCAGGAAATCACGCGATTTTGTTAACCCTTTCAGTGCTGGCGTTGGTCGTCCCTTCATTGTCCAGCCATTCGATAGGACAGGAAGGCGACCCTGATGTTGAGGCTCTCAGCCTGGGGGTTGCTGGAGTTGTGATTATCCTATACTTTCTGGGAATACTTTATAGCTTTAGGAGCATTCAAAGTCCGCTTACTTACCCCCCAGAGAACCGTACTCTCCAACTGCAATGGCCGCTTGGTGTATCCTTGATTATCCTTGCTCTGGCAACAGTTGGTGTGGCGTGGTTGAGTGAATTACTGGTAGGTTCGGTTGAGAATGTTATTTCGAAGTTTGGTCTTTCAGAGTTTTTCCTGGGTATTATCTTGATACCAATTGTTGGGAATGTTGCTGAGCACCTTGTTGCAGTACAGATGGCTCACCGCAACCAAATGGACTTAAGCATGGAGATTGCGCTTTCCTCAAGCCTGCAGATAGCCTTGTTTGTCGCGCCTTTACTGGTTTTTGTTAGTCTTTTTATGGGTCACCCCTTAACACTTATTTTCAATCAATTTGAGCTGCTGGCATTAGGCGCAGGTGTATTGATTGCCGCGCTTGTCTCTGCTGATGGAGAATCAAACTGGTTGGAAGGTTCGGCTTTACTGGCAGTGTATTTAATTTTAGGCCTGGCGTTCTTCTTTCTACCTGGATAAAGGGGCATGAGGGAACTACGAATGCATCGCTTAAATCGCTGGGTAATCATTGGGGCGATCACAATCGCACTTACCCTGTTTTTTTGTTGGGGCAGTTTGCTAGCTATTTTAAGTCATCGCGAGAGAATAAATGTCAAAGTAACAGCAAATCTGGTAGTTATATCTGCTCCGACACCAACTCCTGTTCTTATAACACCCACACCTAACTTAACCGCAACGCAGTCTGCTCTTTCTTCTTACAATAACATCTCGATTGGCTCTTTTGTTCAAATTACGGGCACTGAGGGAAAGGGTTTGCGCTTAAGGGCGGGAGCGGGTTTAGATAGCCCTCCTTTATTTGTTGGCATGGAATCGGAGGTTTTTGAGGTGAAAGACGGACCGGTAGAGTCCGACAACTACATCTGGTGGTATCTGGTCGCGCCTTACGATCAGAGTCGAAGTGGTTGGGCGGCATCGGATTACCTTACTCTGGTTTCGCCTGCTGAATAAATTGATTTATTTTGCTAAAAGCTATCAGGCTGTTCAAGGCTGTGCCGTATCTGCTGTGCGAGCTGTCTGGCACGTGGTGATGCTATCCCTGAGTAATTGGCAATGTTCAGTGCCTTGAGAATCTGATCGGGGGTGAGATACTCTAAGAAAGCTGGCTCTTGCGCGAGGGAAGCGATAAGCGGGTTATCGTTGCCTTCCTGAACAGCTTTCCAGGCTTTCATCGCGTGGTTGCGAATGATTTCATGCATTTGTTGTCGGTTTGCACCAGCCTGAACCAACTTCATAAGTAGGCGTTCTGTGCTGGCAAAAGGAGCATATAATTCTAAATTCCTTTGAATAGCTTTTGTGTTGACTTTCAGCCCACTCAGAATTTTTTGTCCGAGCATCAGCAACTCATCAGTAAGGATAAAAGCTTCGGGTAAAAGGGTTCTTCGATTCGCACTATCATCCAGTGTTCGCTCCAGCAATGAATGTGCTGCATTCTGCCAGGCCACCTGTGGCATGGAAGCGAGCAAACGAGCGAGCGAGTTCAGCCTCTCAGAAAGGATTGGGTTCCTCTTAAAAGGCATGGCGGAAGATCCAACCTGCCGTTCGGCAAAGGGCTCCGACCATTCTCCAACAGGAGGTGACTGGAGAAACCGCACATCAAAAGCAAATTTGTAGAGGGAAGCCCCCAGATCAGCTAGTGCACTGACGATACGATACTCCTGTTTGCGAGGGTAAATTTGGGAAGAGACTGGAAAAAATGGCAGATCTAACAAACGGCTGAGCTGCTCCTCAAACTGGTTGAACTGATCAGCGCCTACCAACTCAATATAAGAGGCGGCTGTTCCAATGGCCCCCTTGAACCCTTTGCCCTTGATGGTTGAATGGATAGACACCAATGTGTTCCAATCTTGCCGTAAATCCTGTGCATAGAGGGCGAGGCGATAACCAAGGGTTGAGGGTTCAGCCGGTTGTAGATGCGTAAAAGCTATGATTGGGGTTTCATTCCACTGTTCGATTTTTTCTACAAAAGAGAGTAAAAGGTTTTTTAGTTTTTGTAGTATTAGGGTAAGTGCCTGACGTATACGGAGAGCCTCCGCATTATCCTCAATATCCATTGAGGTTGCACCTAAATGCAGAATATTACCTCCCAATGGGCTTTGTTCAGCAAAGACTTTTAATTCAGCCATAAGGTCATGGTGAATTTCTGCTTCAATTTCCAACGCTCGCTTAATGTCAATTTGGGAGACATGCTCTTCAAGATCTTTCACTTGTTCGGGGTCCACCAAACCAAAGGTAAGCTGAGCTTTTGCAAGGCAAACCCAAATCTGTCGCCAAAGTTTACGCTTGTTTATCTCGCTCCAAATCTGGCGCATTTCAACTGACCCATAGCGCCAGCTCAATGGGGAAAGATAGGTTTTATACTGTTCTATTTGTTCCATGAACAAATACCTCAAGAAAGGATCTCACCTCAATTGTATCTGCTAATCCTTGTTTTTGCTTTAGAATTTTTTGTTGTGTTTGGATATTTTGGTTAATGTGTTGGCGACAGAATCCTGTCGCATTTATGTTGCAAATCCTTACTAAGCCGCATATAATTGACAATATAGCCGTTGGTTAGCATACTACCATGGAGACATTCGGCAGGTTATAGCTCATCCAACGGGAGGGTGAACTGGACACACAGCACATTACTCAAAATTTTGAGGGACAGGGCCCAGAAACGCAACTAGCACCTGGAACTATTCTGAAGGAAAGATACGCAATTCAGGAGGTTATTGGTCTGGGTGGAATGGGTGCAGTTTACCGCGCTCGGGATTTACATTTCCCCAATGCCATGCGATTGGTGGCAGTTAAAGAAATGATTAATCAGGCGCCCGATCCTCTTGTACGCCAGACGATTGTTCAGAACTTTGAGCGCGAGGCGAATATTCTTGTTTCGCTATCTCATCCCTCAATACCAAAAATTTATGATTATTTTACCCATGATGAACGTTCTTATTTGGTGGAGGAACTCATCCATGGTAAGGACCTAGAGGCGATCATGAATCGCACTCAGGGATTTTTCCCAGAAGAGCAGGTCATTGTCTGGGCAATAGAACTTTGTGATGTTCTTCAGTATCTGCATAGTCATAAACCCGACCCCGTAATTTTCCGAGATATAAAACCCTCCAATATCATGATCAATTCGCAAAACCATGTCGTCCTAGTAGATTTTGGGATTGCAAAATTATTTAAAGCGGGACAAAAGGGAACAATGATCGGAACCGAAGGGTATTCTCCACCGGAGCAGTACCGAGGGGAAGCCACACCTCTGGCAGATATTTATGCGCTTGGAGCGACGCTTCATCACTTGCTGACTAGACGAGACCCTCGAATTGAGCCTCCGTTTACGTTCCATGAGCGTCCAATACGCCAAATCAACCCGGCGGTTTCCATTGAGTTGGAAACAATTGTTAATACGGCACTTCAGTACAACCCCGCCGATCGATTTCAATCCGCAGAAGCCATGAAAGAAGCGTTAATGATGGTGGCAAAGAAAACAGGTATTCTGTCCAAGGTCTCTTTGTTGTCTGGCCCCTTAATTGAGGATCAGGCCATTAAGCCAATTTGGACGTTTAAGTGCGAAGATGAAATTCGCGGAACACCGGTTTGTGATGGTAATGTTGTCTTTGTTGGCGCTTATGACCACAATCTTTATGCTCTTAATGCGGCTACTGGAGAGTTTCTTTGGAAATTCGCTACAGAGGGCGGAATTGTCAGCCGGCCGGCTGTGTACGATGGCATTGTCTATTTTGGATCAGAGGATAATCGTTTTTTTGCGGTGTCAGCTCGCACTGGTCGTTTGATGTGGACATATGATACTGGAGGACCAATTCGTAGCTCACCAGTAATTGCTGAAGGGCATGCTTTTATTGGTTCTGATGATGGATTTTTATATGCAATTAATCTTGCAACTAATCGTGCAACGTGGAAAATTGATACAGGACAGCCAGTTCGGTCTTCTGCATGTATATTAGGAGACTTCATTTACATCGGAAGCGACAGTACTGAATTACTGGCAATTGATTTCCGCGGGCAGGTTCGTTGGCGTTTCCGTGCAAAGCGTTCGATTATTTCAACTCCTCTGGCAGTTAGAGGCGTAGTTTATTTTACTTCAATGGATGCAACTTTGTATGCTGTCGATGCGAAATCGGGATGGGCGATTTGGCGCTTTAGAATGGGAAAGCCGTCCATTTCTTCTCCCTGTACAGCTGAGAACTATGTGTTTGCTGGATCAGCAGATGGCTTCATCTATTGTGTTGATGCAGCGAATGGCAAAGAAATCTGGCGCTTCAGAACTGAACATCAAGTCAGTGGTTCTCCAATTATCTATAAGGATTCCTTGTATTGTGGTTCCGCAGATGGCAACTTGTATTGCCTGGAGTATCGAACAGGTCGTCTGCGCTGGAAATTTTCAACCGCTAAACCAATTACTGGAACTCCAGTTATACATCGCGATGTCCTTTATATTGGTTCACTGGATCATATTTTGTATGCTTTAGTACCATAAAAAACTCAAGGCTCTTATGGAGGATTTTTGTGTTTGATTTCTTAAAGAAGTTATTTGGTGACAAAAGTAAACCGGTTGTTCCAATCAATATTGAGACTGCTCCACTGTCTGAGGAACAACTTCGTTCTGTTACGCGAGTAATGATAAACTATGAACCTCCTCAATTGCTAGTTGGTTGTGCACAGTCCATAGGGAAGCAACGAGAACACAACGAAGATTCTTTGTTTGCAATGACTAGTGTACTTTCGTACAACGACACCAAGACGTCCTTTGGAATTTTTATGATCGCGGATGGAATGGGTGGGCATCAACATGGTGAAGTCGCCAGCGAAAAAGCGGTGCGTACGGTGGCGGAAGAGTTGATCAATAAGTTGTTTTTTGCGGTATTGGGAACTAGAGAAAACCAGGGGGAAAGCCTTCATGAAATTATGGAGACGGCTGTTCTGGAGGCACAGACAACTGTAGCTAAAAAAGCACCGGGCGGTGGAACGACCTTAACTGCTGCGCTGGTTGTTGGAGAGCAGGTAACGATTGCGCAGGTTGGAGATAGTCGGGCTTATTTTATTTATCCCGATGGACGCATCCAGGTGGTAACGCAAGATCATTCATTAGTGCATCGTCTGGTTGAGCTTGGGCAGATAACTGCTGAGGAGGCGGGTGCACATCCGCAGCGTAATGTGCTATATCGGGCGATTGGTCAAACCGAACCTTTTAAACCTGATATTAATACACACATGTTACCCCATCCTGGATATATGTTGCTGTGTAGTGATGGATTATGGGGAGTTGTGCCAGAAACTGAAATGTTTCGTTTGATACGTTCTGCATCAAATCCGACGGACGCGTGCTACCAACTGGTGCAGGCGGCTAATGCTGCTGGGGGTCCGGATAATATCAGTGTGATTTTGGTTCAGTATATGAGTTGATCCTGTATCAAGTCTCATGTCCATGAAAAGAGATTATTATCAAATTTTGGGTGTTCCGCGGGACGCACTGCCTGAAGAAATTCGAAAAGCTTATTTTGAGCTTGCCAGACAGACACATCCCGATGTTAGTGAAGATCCTGGTTCGCGCGATAAGTTTCTAGAACTTCAGGAAGCTTATGAGGTGCTTTCTAGCCCGGAACGCAGAGCTGCTCATGATGCTGAACTTGGTCCGTATGAGCCTCCAGCAGTCACAATTCACGCACGATATAGTCGTTCAGTTGTTCCCGCTTTGTCGGAGCAACAACTTGTGTATGTGCTTTTGGAGCTGATTTGCACTGCCTCGGAAGAGAAGGCAATAAAACTCCCCGTACACATTGCGCTGGTTTTAGATGTATCCACTTCGATGAAAGGCTCACGCCTGGACATGGTCAAAGCCAGCACAACACACCTGCTCCGAAAACTTGATCAACGGGATACAATCTCTGTTGTTGCTTTTAGTGATCGTGCTGAAGTAATTATTTCCCCTTCTCACCCATACCCGATGGATTTGCCCCGTATGGATCAAAAAATCAGCCTGTTATCCCCCTCTGGAGGCACGGAGATTTTTCAGGGTTTGCAGGTTGGAGTAGCTCAATTGTCAGCTTTTAAGGGAGAAATTCGCCATCTTATCTTGTTGACAGATGGTCATACATATGGTGATGAGGATCGGTGCTTGGAGTTGATTAAACAGTCGGAACAGGAGGGGATATCGTTTAGCGCGGTTGGTATTGGTCATGAATGGAACGATGTGTTTTTGGATAAGCTTGCTGCTGCCGGCGGGGGAAATGTTATATTTGTCACAAAACCACGGGAGCTTTCTGCTTATTTTGAACAAAAAATCAACAACCTGGGTTTGGTTTACGCCAGAGGTGCAAATTTTGAGTTTGAGTCCGATAGTGATGTAACGCTTCGCTATGTTTTTCGCATGTATCCGGATGTCAGCCCGCTTGATGAACACAGCCCGATTCAGTTGGGGAATCTATATGCAGGGAAGAATCTTGTTTTGTTGATGGAGTTTTTACTTCCTGCTATGGCTGAGAAAGAGAATGTAAAGTTAGCAGAAGGGTTTATAAAGATGCAACTTGTAGATAATGGTGAGAGGGTGCGTATCCCTCTGAAGCTTGAGCGACAAGTTCTAGCAGATCCAGAGCCTGAAGTTCCCCCGGCGGCAATAATTGAAGCGCTTTCTCGAGTGTCATTATACCGGTTGCAAGAGCGCGCTCGCAAGGAAGTTGAAAGGGGAAATACAGTTGCTGCGAGCAGGCATTTACAGTATCTGGCCACCCATTTGCTTTCAACCGGCAACAGGGAATTGGCTCACACAGTTCTGGTTGAAGCTGAGCATGTAAAACAGAGTAAGCATTTTACCCAAGAGGGTGATAAACGTATCAAGTATGGAACACGTGCCTTGATGTTACCATCTGGTTTGGAGAAGTAAATTACCATGATCCAATGTCCGAATTGCAATCATCAGGAAATGGAAGGGGCACTATTTTGTAGTGAGTGTGGTGCCCAATTGGTTGCTCAGGGAAGTGTGACCACCCATTCTATAGGGCGTGCCAGCGGTGGTCTTGAGGCTCCACAACCTGCACTAACCGTTGTGATTCCGACGGTGTCAGAAGCTGCTGAAGAGACAATGGTTTCTCTTTATCTCGTGGAAAGTGGTAAAATTTTTGATTTAGTTGGGAAAAGCGAGTTTACGATTGGCCGTGCGACCAAGGGACAGCCTATCCTACCGGATATTGATTTGTCGGACTATGATGCTTATCGTCAGGGGGTGTCACGATTACATGCCGGATTGAGGATTCTTAATAAACGTTTGATGATTACTGATCTTGGCTCATCTAACGGTACGCGAGTTAATGGGCAGAAAATAACTCCACACCTGGAATATCCTTTAAACCATGGCGATATAATTGCTCTTGGGAAGTTTAAAATTCAGGTGTTAATTCATGGTCAGTAAGGAGATAGAACATGCCCAGCGTTATTATTCACATACAAAATGAGGATCCTGTTTTGGGTGAAATTGATGAACTTCCCTCGCCAGGAGATTCACTGATTATCGTAAAAAACCCAAGAAAAAGAGATGGAAAAGACCTGATCTATCTTGATCCGAATGTTAACACAGTGATCTGGCCAGTGATCCGAATTAACTTTATTGAAGTTGTACCCTCAGAAGCCGAAGAAGAGATCATTACATTTGTGCGGGAGTAAACACCATGCCAGAGGACTTGTTTAAAAACCGGCTGATTCTGGTTGTGGATGATGAAGAAAGAATGGCGCGGTTTATCCGTTTGAATTTGGAGCATGATGGTTTTCAGGTTGTGGAAGCTTATCGGGGGTTGAGGGCAATTCAAGCATTACGCGACTCAATGCCCGATCTGGTTTTGTTGGATGTGATGTTGCCGGACATTGATGGCTTTGAAGTGTTGCGGATGATTCGGGAAATAAGCCAGGTGCCGGTGATTATGTTGACCGCAAAAGGGGAAGAAGATGATCGGGTTCGTGGGCTTGAACTGGGAGCAGATGATTATGTAACCAAGCCATTCAGCCCGCGCGAATTGGTCAGTCGGGTAAGAGCAGTCCTGCGGCGTACGGAAGCAACAGGTATCTCTTCGCATGAAGAAATTATCGTTGATGATCGTCTAAAAATAGACTTTGGGCGTCGCGAAATATGGGTGGAGGGTGAATTGGTAAAGCTTCGTCCAACCGAATACCGCCTGTTGTATCACCTTGTACAAAATGCTGGCTGGGTTATGACTTATGATCAGTTGTTATCAAAGGTCTGGGGGTATGAGTATCGCGATGAACCACACTATGTTCGCTTATACGTGAACTATTTACGTCAAAAACTTGAAAAAGATCCTGCGAATCCCAAATATATTTTGACTGAGCGGGGGGTGGGTTACCGGTTTGTGGATTTTCGCAAAAAATCTACCGAGAATCCTGCTAGCTTATTATAACGCAAATAAAGTTCTTACGAAATTCATGCATTTTTCTTATGGTTGTAGCGTATAGTAACGCTAGAAATTCTAAGTAACGATTTCAGAAAGGAGGTGTTACATATGTCCAATCTGATTCGTTGGGAACCTATGCGCGATTTCTTGACCATGCGAGATGTAATTGACCGATTATTCGATGATGTGTTCGCTCGCCAGTTTGGTGCTATCCGTGAATTTGGCTATCCTGCTATGGATATGTACCAGACGGAAAACGAAGTTGTCGTTAAGGCAACACTTCCCGGCGTTAAGGCAGAAGACTTACAGGTCTCCATCACGGGAGATGTTCTAACCTTGCGCGGCGAGGTGAAGCAGGATAGCGAGGTGAAGGAAGCTAATTACCATCTCAAGGAACGCAGCTTTGGTAGCTTCTCGCGCTCGGTAAGTTTGCCGGTTCCTGTCGTGGCTGATAAAGCAAAAGCCGAATTTGAAAACGGCGTTTTGACTCTGGTCTTGCCAAAAGCCGAGGAAGTCAAGCCCAAGACAATCACGGTCAAAGCCAAGTAATTCTTGCACTGGGGCTGTCCAAAAAGTAGTAGACAGCCCTTTTCATTTTTGAGGAAAGGTGATTCAATGGGGGAATGAAAAGGAAACCTGCCGCTCCAGTGTTTAAACCATACGTGATGGGCCAACCCTATCTGCTGCCACCCAGTTACGATGATCTCATCGAGCCAGGACACCTGGTGCGAGTGGTGAGCGAGGTAATAGACAGGCTGGACTTGAGCCCCCTGCTGGGGCAGTACAAAGGGGGAGGCACCTCGAGTTACCATCCGAAGATGCTGCTGAAGGTGCTGGTGTATGCCTATACCCAGAAGATTTACTCGTCGCGCAAGATCGCCAAAGCGCTGCGGGAGAACATCCACTTCATGTGGTTAAGCGGGGGCAACCGGCCGGACTTTCGCACGATTAACGACTTTCGGGGCAGTCGGATGAAGGGGGTGATCGATGAAGTGTTCAGCGAGGTGCTGGAGTATCTGATCGAGGCGGGGAAGGTCAGACTGGAGACGTATTTCATAGATGGGACAAAGATCGAAGCGGATGCCAACAAGCACAAAGTGGTGTGGGCGAAACGCAAGGAGACTTACCAGAAGCGCGTGCGAGCGCAAATTGAGGAGTTGCTGAAACAGATCGAAGCGGAGAACGAAGCCGAGCAGGCTGCGTATGGGGAGGAAGACCTGGAAGAGCGAGGTGTTCGGAAGGCGGTGGTGGGGAGATAGATGCGGAGAAGCTGCGTGCACGCATCGAGAAACTGAACCAGCGGTTGCGCGAGCGTCCACAGACGAAAGCAGAAAGCCAGGCGGCGCGCAAAGCGTTGAAGAAGCTGCAAGAGGACTGTTTGCCCCGGCTGGAGAAGTACGAACAGCAGAGCGAGATCCTGGCGGGGCGTTCGAGTTATGCCAGGACAGACCCGGACGCCAGTTGTCTGCGCATGAAGGAAGACCGCGGGGTGGAGAAGCCCTGGCCGAAACCGGCCTACAATGTGCAGATAGGCACCGAGGGGCAGTTCATCACCGGTTTCAGCATTCACAACCGGGCAGGAGACACGCCCTGCCTGATCCCGCATCTCGAACAGGTGCGCAAAACCATGGGGGGACGCTTACCGAAAAAGATCGTGGCGGATGCCGCCTACGGCAGTGAAGAGAACTACGCCTATCTGGAGCAACACCATGTCGAGAACTTCCTCAAGTACAACACCTTCTATCAGGATACCCACCGCTGCCGTAACCCCCAGGTGCTGCGAGCCCATCAGTTCCGTGCCGAACACTTTGCCTATGACCCTGCTGCCAACACCTTTCTCTGCCCGGCGGATAAACGCCTGCATTTTCAGTACACCTCGCGCTACACCAGCGATAACGGCTGCCAGAGCCAACGGCATATCTACGAATGCTTCGATTGTGCTGAATGTCCACTCCGAAGCCAGTGTACCCGCGCCAGGGGCAACCGCAAGATCCGCATTTCCTTCCGCTTACTGGAGTACCGCCGGAAAGCCCGCGAGAACCTGACCAGCCCGGAGGGGCAGAGGCTGCGGGCAGCACGCTCCGTTGAGGTCGAGACGGTTTTTGGACAGATCAAACATAACATGGGATTCCGACGATTCCACCTGCGCGGCTTAGAGAAGGTCAAAACCGAGTGGGGGCTGGTAAGCATAGCCCATAATCTGCGAAAATTGGCCGCCTGAATCGACGGCTTTTTTTTCGCTGGTCAAAACGGGTCTTTTTGACCTCTCTTTCCATACCAAAGGGGCTGCCTGAACGTTCTTTACAGACAGCCCC